>VSMX01000073.1 GCA_009773975.1 Desulfovibrio sp.
GTCTTGAGAGATGCCATTCATAAAAACCTGAAGCTGGTATGGCGGCGGGATGGGTACGCAGGGCCCTGGCAAACATCGGTTTTTGCAAGGCGCTTTCCGACCTGGCGTTGAAAATGACTCCCTTGCCGTCTCTGCGTGGAAAACCCCAGGCCATGGATTGCACATTGTTTCCGCCAGTCAGTATTATCGCATTCTCTGTGGGATAGACTTCCCCAGTTTTTGGCATGGGCGCATTTTCGGGCAACATCGCCCGCAGGCGGTCAATTTCCCTGTTTTTGGCATCAACAAAAAATCGTCCACACATGGCCAATCAAAAATCAAGCTTGAAATTCATTCCTAGGCCAAGCACTGTATCCGGCTGGCTTGAATTTGCAATTTGGTCGCGGCTATTATCATCTTTTAGGATAAGTTCCGGTCCGATATTGATATCAAGGTTATCAGAATGGGCCACATCTGCAAAAGCGCGCACAACATGGCGGCTTTCCCGGACTTTTTCTTCATCGGGGCGCATGAACTTTTCCGCAGGATTAACTTTCCATGAGCTTTTTTGGGTTTCCATGCTCAGACCGCCAGGGAAAATCTTTTCGCGGCTATTTTCAATTGCCCTGTTGATGCCCTTTCGGGTATCCGCAGCCTGTTTTGGAACCCTGGGCACATTTTTGGTTGCCCTGGCCTTGACGTCATTGGAATTTATGCCCTTATGCCAGATAGCATCATTGCGGCCAAGGGATTGGCCGAAAGTCCAGGCATCTCCTGTTATGGCTTTATCCTTGTTGACTATTTGTTTCTTCGTAGCGGCATCCGCCATATCAGGAACAAGACAGGCAAGCGATACAAAAATTGCCCACGCCCAAAATATGTGTTTTCGCATATATTTTCTCAATTTATACGATTAAAATATGACAATAACTATATCGAGTGATTTTTCAAATGCATTATACAATATATGCAAAAACCCGGCCGAAGCCGGGTTTTTGGTATAAAATGAAATATTTGGCCAGGCATCGGCATGAAAACCGATAACCATGACATGAATTTGAATATTACAACCGCATCAGATTGCCTTCCGTGCAATCTCCAGACGCATGATTGCGCGCCGCAGCGCGGCTTCCGCCCTCGCTTCATCCAGGTCATCAGTATGTTCGGCAAGGCGCTTTTCCGCCCTTTTCCTTGCTTCTTCGGCTCTGGCCTGGTCAATATCACAGTCCCTTTCGGCTGATTCGGCAAGGACACTGCATTTATTGTTGTTTACATCCGCAAAACCGCCGGAAATGAAGATACACTCATCCTTGCCATCCCTGCGATAGCGCAAGGGGCCGATTTTGAGGGCGGAAAGCAGAGAGATATGTTGCGGCAACACGCCGAACTCTCCTTCCGATCCCGGACAGATGACCATCTCCACGTCTTCCGAGACCACGGTCTTGTCAGGCGTAACCACTTCCAGCTTCAATGTGGACATATATTCTCCCGGCGGAATTTTACTGCCTAGGCAGCCTTTTCTGATTTATCGCCATCTTCTTTCTGCTTTTCATCAGCAGGCTTTTCTTTTGCGGTTATTTCCTGCTTCTGTCCAGCCTCTTTCTGTTCGCTTTCTTCCTTTGCCTTTCGGGCTTCGTACTTGCCGACAGCCTCCTGGATATCGCCGACCATGTAAAAGTCGCTTTCCGCCAGGTGGTCATACTTGCCGTCCAGAATGCCCTTGAAGCCTTCAATGGTATCCGACAGTTTGACGTACTTGCCGGGAGTACCTGTAAAGGTTTCAGCAACATGGAAAGGCTGGGAAAGGAAACGCTGGATACGACGCGCGCGGGCTACGGTCAGCTTGTCTTCATCCGAAAGCTCGTCCATACCCAGAATGGCTATTATGTCCTGCAATTCCTTGTATTTTTGCAGTACCATCTGCACACGACGCGCAACCTGATAATGCTCCTCGCCCACAACATTCGGGTCAAGAATGCGGGATGTGGAGTCTAGAGGATCCACCGCAGGATAAATGCCAAGTTCCGCAATCTGGCGGGAAAGCACAAGCGTGCCGTCCAGATGCGAAAACGTGGTTGCCGGAGCAGGGTCGGTCAAGTCGTCGGCAGGCACATAAACAGCCTGAACGGACGTGATTGAGCCGTCATTGGTTGAGGTAATGCGTTCCTGCAGCGCGCCAAGGTCTGTGCCCAGGGTTGGCTGATAACCAACTGCTGAAGGCATGCGTCCGAGCAGAGCCGACACTTCCGAACCGGCCTGGGTGAAGCGAAAGATATTGTCGATAAAGAGCAGCACGTCCTGGTGCTCTTCATCACGGAAATATTCCGCGCAGGCAAGGGCTGTCAAGGCCACGCGGGCGCGGGCTCCCGGGGGCTCGTTCATCTGGCCATAGACAAGTATGGCACGATCCAGAACGCCTGCTTCCTTCAATTCGTTATAAAGATCGTTACCTTCCCTGGTGCGCTCGCCAACGCCAGCAAACACGGACGAACCGCCATGTTGCTTGGCAATGTTATTGATCATTTCCATCAGGATAACGGTCTTGCCGACGCCAGCTCCGCCAAAAAGACCCATTTTGCCGCCTTTGGGGAAGGGAACCAGCAAATCAACTACCTTGATACCGGTTTCCAGAAGCTCAACCTTGGTATTCTGGTCTGTGAACTTTGGCGCTTCCCGGTGAATGGGATAGTATTTATCCGCCTTGATCGGGCCAAGTTCGTCCACAGGACGGCCAATAACATTAAGGATGCGGCCAACGGCTGGCTGCCCAACGGGAACCATGATCGGTTTGCCTGTATCAATAACTTCCATGCCGCGCACAAGACCTTCCGTCGCATCCATGGCGATGGTGCGCACAACCTTGTCGCCAAGGTGCTGGGCAACTTCGCAAATCAGGTCAGGCGCATCCTTGTTATTTGGATTTTTAATTTCCAGGGCTGTGAAAATGTCCGGCAAATGGCCTTCGCTGAACTCAACGTCGACAACGGCGCCGATGACCTGGACGATTTTTCCTGTATTTGTGCTCATTTTCGCTCCTTGCTAACCGTTGAGCGCCTCCGCGCCGCCGACAATGTCGATCAGTTCGCTGGTAATGGAAGCCTGCCTCGTTTTATTGTATAGGAGGGTCAGTGTCTGGATCATGTCGTTGCAGTTTCTGGTGGCGTTATCCATCGCAGCCATCCGCGCGGCATGTTCGCTTGCGGAAGTATCCAGCAAGGCGCGGTAAACCTGCACATTGATATAACGGGGCAAAAGATCCGACAACAACTTGGCCTCGTCGGGCTCATAGATATATTCGCTTCCTGGCCCTTCCCTTGCCGGCTCTTCGCTTTTTGGCGCTTTTAGCGGCATAAGCTGCAGACAGGCAGGCGGCTGCTGGGCCATGGAAACAAATTCACCATAAACGAGCCAGACTTCGTCATAATCGCCGTTTACATAACAGTGAATCGCCTCTTTGCCCACCGTGCTTGCCAGGGCGAAATCCAGGCTGCCCATACGGTCGCCGTATCCAAGGTCGAGTTTGAAGCCGGATTTTTTGGCTGCATCTCTGCCCTTGCGGCCAACGCAGATGAAGCTCACATCCATGCCTTCGGCTTTCTTCTCCTCCGCAAGCTTCATCGCACGGTTGATGATATTGGCATTAAAACCGCCGCAAAGCCCACGATCGCTAGTAATCATGATAATGGCACAGTTCTTTTTATTCTCGTGGGCTGCCAGCAGGGAGTGGCTCATGCCTTCGGCCTTGCTGGCCAACTCTCCAATCACCTGTCTGTATTTTGCCGCGTATGGACGAAAACGCTCAATCCTGGCCTGGGCGCCCCTGAGCTTGGCGGAAGCAACCATATTCATGGCCTTGGTAATCTGCTTCGTCTTGCCCACGCCTACAATTTTCATTTTTACATCTTTGAGTGAAGGCATTGTCCCTCCAATCAGGCCTGGCGGCTCTGCTTGAAGGCTTTTACAGCATCTTCAAGACCTTTTTCCACTTCCTTGTCGATGACTTTCTTTTCCTTGATTGCGTCCAGAACTTCCTTGTGCGTATCACGGATAAAGGTCAGCATATCGGATTCGAAACCGCGGATATCCTCGACCGGCACATCATCCATGTAGCCATGGGTGGCTGCCCAGATTGAGGCAACCTGTTCCTGGGCTGGCATGGGCTGGTATTGGGGCTGCTTCAGCAGCTCGACAAGCCTGGCGCCGCGATCAAGTTTGGCCTTGGTGGCGCGGTCGAGATCGGAACCAAACTGGGCAAAGGCCGCAAGTTCGCGATACTGGGCAAGATCCAGGCGCATTGTGCCCGCAACCTGCTTCATGGCCTTGATTTGCGCGGCGCCGCCAACGCGGGATACGGAAAGACCAACATTGATTGCCGGACGCACACCGGCATTGAACAGATTTGGTTCAAGATAAACCTGTCCGTCGGTAATGGAAATGACGTTTGTCGGAATATAGGCCGAAACATCGCCTGCCTGCGTCTCAATAATCGGTAATGCCGTAAGGGAACCAGCGCCAAGCTCATCGGAAAGTTTGGCAGCCCGTTCAAGGAGACGGGAATGCAGATAGAAAACGTCGCCCGGAAAAGCTTCACGTCCTGGCGGACGACGGAGCAGCAGGGACATCTGGCGGTAGGCCACGGCCTGCTTGGAAAGGTCATCATAGACAATCAGGGCATGCTTGCCGGAATCGCGGTAATGTTCCGCCATCGTGCAGCCTGTGTAGGCGGCAATGTACTGCAACGGAGCCGGATCGGAAGCCGTTGCAGAAATGATTGTCGTGTACTCCATGGCGCCGTGCTTGCGCAAGGTATCGGCCACCAGGGCCACCGATGACTTCTTCTGGCCAATGGCCACATAGAAGCAGTGGATGTCGGTTTCTTTCTGGGCCAGGATGGCATCAATGCAAACAGCCGTCTTGCCTGTCTGGCGGTCGCCAATAATGAGTTCGCGCTGGCCGCGGCCAATCGGCGTCATGGCGTCAATGGCCTTGAGGCCAGTCGGCATCGGCTCGTGCACGCTTTTGCGGCCGATAATGCCAGGCGCCTTGATTTCCACCGGGCGCATTTCCTCGGATTCAACCGGACCAAGGCCGTCAATGGGCTCGCCAAGGGGATTGAGCACTCGCCCCATGACTTTTGGCCCAACCGGCACTGAAAAGATCTTGCCGGTGCGCTTTACAGGATCTCCTTCCTTGATGCCAACATCGGAACCCAGAAGGGCCACGCCGACATTGTCCTCCTCAAGGTTTAGAACCATGCCCATAACGCCGCCGGGAAATTCCAGAAGCTCCATGCTCATGGCGTTTTCCACGCCATGCACGCGCGCGATGCCATCGCCGACATAGAGAACCGTGCCGGTTTCGCTCATCTCCACGCGCTGCTCATAGTTCTGGATTTGATCCTCGATTATCTTGCTTATTTCTTCTGCTTTTATCTGCATCAGCTATATACCCCTCTTCAAGTTCTCCCGCAGAATCTTGAGCTGCGCGCGCAGGCTGGAATCCAGCACCTTGTCGCCAACGCTCAGCACCATACCTCCCAGAATTTCGGGATCAACCCTGAACCTGAGTTCAATGTCATGGTCAAGCTTCTTTTTTAGCCTCTCCCGTATTTCCTCGCGTTTTGCCTCATCCAGCTTGACGGCGGTAACGACCTGACCGCGCAGGATGCCGTTGGCCTCATCCAGAAGGATGCCGTACCAGTCGGCTATTTCACGCAACGAGCCAAGACGCTCATTGTCTGCCAGCAGAAAGCAGAAGTTGCGCATTGTGCGGTCCGCGCCAAGTTTGTCCAGAATGCCTGAAAGCACGGCTTTCTTTTCCTGGACGTCTATAATCGGACTTTTGAGCAAAAGCCCGAATTTGGGTTCCTCCGCAACCATCTGTCCGAGTTCCTGAAGGTAAATCCCATGGTTGGCCAGGGATTCATTGCCTTCTTTCCTGCTCAGGTTAAACAGCGCGGAAGCGTATCTGCGCGCAATCACTGTATCGGTCATCAGAGTGTCACCTTGTCAAGGGAATTGTCTATAAGCCGGCCATGATCGGCACCGGTAAGCCTGCCGGCCAGCCCTTTGCGTGCTGCTTCCACAATTTCATCGGCAACAGTGGCCCGCACCCTGTCGAGAGCCGCGCGCCCCTCGTTTTCGGCTGCGCGTCTGGCCTGCTCGACAATCTGATCCGCCTGGCGGCCAGCATCCTCAAGTATGCCTTTCTTCAGCCTTTCTGCCTGGGCCCTGCTTTCATCCAGAATTGCCTTGCGCTCGGCTTCCAGATTGGCAATGCGCCGTTCGATTTCCGCAAGGTTTTCCTTCGCTTCCCTGCGGCGTCTTTCCAGTTCATCCAGCGTGTCCTGAATTCCCTGGCGGCGGTTGCGGAAAAAGTTCTTTATCAGCTTGCCTGTAAAGTACCAGAGAATTGCGCAAAAGATAATCAGGTTCAGCACGCGCCAGGCAAAATCACCCCAGCGGTATTCATGCCCTTCCCCGGCAAGGGCATATGTGGAAAAAACAAGCACCAGGCAAACCGGCGCGAACAACCGGAAAAGTTTGCTCAAAACCCACCCCCCTGATTGGCGATTATTATTCATGGATTTTATTGCTTGATGCCCATCAGCTTGTCGCCAAGCCTGGTGGAAAAATCATCAATGCCGTCGCGCAGCTGTGAGAGGGCGATTTCGGCCTGCCCCTGGATGTTCTTGCGGTTTTCTTCCAGAAGCTGCTTCGCCGATTGCTGGGCATTGCCCACTATCGCCGCCAACTCCTCCAGACCGGCATTTCGTCCGGCTTCACGGGTCTGGCCGGCCTCCTGGCGCGCTTTTGCCAGTTCGGCTTCATAGTTGGCCAGGCGTTCACGGGCTTCATTGACAAAATTGTCCGCCTCGCTGGCCATGTCGTCCATAATGCCGTTGCGTTTTTTAATGATTTCGCGAATGGGCTTGATCAAGAGCCAGTTCAGGAAAAAGAGGGCAATGAAGAAATTGATTAATTGAAATACAAGCGTGATGTTGAGATCAAGCATTCCTGCCGCCCCCCCGTGAAGATGAACAATTTGTTATTAAGATATTCAAATCTAGCCTGCCGGGAGGGTCATGTCAATGCCAATTCCCCCGATTTTTATCATATACGCGCATGATTTCATCGCAGACCGCCTCAACCGGGGCTGCCGAATCGACGCGCGCATGCGCCGCCTTCCCGTACATTGGCGCCCGACGCTCCATTATTTCGGCCAGTTCTGCAAGAATATCCCTGCCTGTAAGGGATGGGCGCTGGGCGGAAAGCGGGTTGGCGCCAAGCCGCGCAGCCTGGACCGCGACATCCGGCGCCAGCCAGATTACAGATCCGTGCCCACGCATCAAATCTATATTGGCACTCCTTTCGACAATGCCGCCGCCGCAGGCAAGGACAACGTTTTGCTCCTCATTGCCGTAGCTTGTCGTGACCATGGCCAAAATACGGCTTTCATGCTCCCTGAAACCATCCCAGCCACAGGCTTCGACAATTTCCGCCACGCTCATCCCCATGTCTTCGCACAGCAGATGGTCAAGATCGACAAATGAAAAGCGCAGCCTTTTCGCAAGTTCAAGCCCGATTGTGGTTTTGCCGGATGCCCTGCCACCCACAAGATATATTATGGACATCTCAATCTTCCATTTTATAGCGCGCAAGCTTGGCATGCAGCGTTTTGCGGGTAATGCCCAGCGCTTTTGCCGTTTCTGTCTTGTTATTGCCAAAACGCTCTAGGGTGCGCAAAATTACCGCTCTTTCAACTTCATCCAGGGTTGGCACCCCATCTTCACCGGTGGCAAGGCATGTGTCTGTGGCCTGACGCGGGCTTGCGGCAAGCAGCCTTTCGGGAAGCTGCCTTTCGGTAATGGTTTCGCCTGTCATCATGATAATCGCGCGTTCCATGACATTTTCCAGTTCGCGCACATTGCCTGGCCATTGCCAGGCCAGGAGCTTGCGCATCGCGCCATCTTCAATCCCGGAAAAATTCTTGCGATTCGCGGCCGCGAACCGTTTTGCAAAATTCATGGCCAGAAGGGCGATATCGTTGCCGCGGTCGCGCAATGGCGGTGGCGTGATGGATACCACATTGAGCCTGTAATAAAGGTCTTCACGAAAACGCCCTTCTTCCACTTCCTTAGCCAGATCACGGTTGGTCGCCGCAATGACGCGCGCATCAACGGACACGGGCTTCGCAGAACCGACGCTTAAAACTTCTTTTTCCTGAAGCACACGCAAAAGCTTTACCTGCATGGCAGGCGACATTTCGCCGACTTCATCCAGAAAGATTGTGCCCCCGGAAGCCTTGACGAAAAGCCCCTCATGTTTTTTGTCTGCCCCTGTAAACGCACCTTTTTCGTGGCCAAAGAGTTCGGATGCCAGCAATGTGTCGGTAAACGCGCCGCAGTTGACAGCCACAAAGTCTCCCTTGCGGCAGCTATCCTTGTGCACGGCCCTGGCCACAAGTTCCTTGCCGACTCCACTTTCTCCCGTTATCAGCACTGTGGCAGAAGTTGGCGCAATGGTGCGAATCATTTCCTGAAGTTCGAGAATTGGCGCGCTTTCCCCGAGTATTTCGCTTTTTTTGCCAATCTTTGCTTCTTCTCTTGCTTTCGGCGCATTTTTCAACGCGAAAACATTGGCCAGACAAATTTTCAGCCTGTCAAAATCCAGGGGCTTGGAAAGATAGTCGTGGGCGCCGGCCTTTATGGCTTCCACGGCAGCCGGGATGTCGGAATAGGCTGTCATGATCAGCACGGGCAAGTCCTTGCGCGCGGCATGGATTTCGGAAAAGGCCGTCAGGCCGCCTTTTTTGGGCATCCGCACATCAAGCAGGGCGAGATCGGGACGGCCTTTCTTACAGAAATCAACAGCCTGCTGCCCGTCTGCCGCCGAGGCTACCTCATATCCCCATTCATCAAGAAGCGCGCAAAGCATTTCCCTGTGGCGCTTGTCGTCATCGGCCACAAGAACAAGATTTTTTTTATCCATGCGTTTCTCCGCGTGGCAAATCCATTGTGAAAACCGAACCATGCCCGAGACGGCTGGCAACTGATATGGAACCGCCATGAGCTTCTGCTATTTGCTGGACTATTGCAAGTCCAAGGCCTGTACCCTGCGAACGGGTGGTAAAATACGGGGTAAAGATTTGGGACGAGATTTCTTCGCTCATCCCCGGGCCGTTGTCGCTGATGTCAATCTGGATATTTCTGGGCTGCGTTCTCATGACAGCACGGATTTTGCCCCCGGCCTGCGTGGCCTGAACAGCGTTCATCAAAAGATTGAGAAAAGCCTGCACAAGCCTGTCCGCATCGCCTTTGATCACAATTATTTCTTCCGGTAAAACAAGTTCGAGGCCAATATTTTTGGCTTTTGCCTCGGGAGAAGCCAAATCCACAGCCCTTTTGAGCGTTGCGCCCAGGTCAAGCTCTTTCAATTCGGTAGTCGGCGGTTTTGCAAGACTTAACAAATCGGAAAGGACGCGGTTGAGACGCCCAGTTTCTTCCGCCAGCAGTTCTGCCGCGCCTTTTGCCAGGGGGTCTGTCTTGAGCTTTTCCGCCAGATAGGTGGCATAGCCTTTGATTGAGCTAAGCGGATTGCGGATTTCGTGAGCCAGACCGGCCGCGAGGTGCCCAAGGGACGAGAGACGTTCGCTTTGACGTAATTTTTTTTCGAGTTTTCGGATTTCGCCAAGATCGCGGGCCACAATCAGATAACCGGCCAGGATGCCGGAAGAATCAAATATTCTGGCAGCCGAAATGCTAACCGGCAGAGGGGGCGCATCGCTGCGGAAAATATCGCAATTTTTTTCAAGGATAACTTCGCCGGAATCAAGAGCCTTTTTGAGATTTTGCCAGTCAATGGCCGGCAAGTCCGCGATTTTGGGACTTTTGCCTTTCTCATCACCCAACAGCATTCTGCCAGGTTCATTGCATAGATTTACCTTGCCGTTGGCATCGGTAACAATCATGGCAGCGGGATAATTCCTGATAACCTGTTCGGCCAGGGCTTGCGTATCAGCCAGCTGCCTGCGCGAGGAGTGGTAGCGCTGCAGCAGGAACATCAGCGAAACCGAGAAGAGAACAGCCAGGATAATCATGGTGGACAATAATCGCAGACGGTTCACATATTCATCCAGGCGCCGCGTGAAGTTCTGGGCATCCTGGCCGATAAAGATGTTCAAGCCTCTGAGGATTTTGTCCTCCCTGCAATGCCTGCCACGCAGACGCTGGGGGGCGAAGCTTTTCCAGGTTTCGTAGATAGCTGGATCATCGGGGCTGAAGCGCCCCTGGATTTTTGTTCCGGGCGCCAACTGGGCGAGCTCTTTTTCCGTATAAAGGCGCTTGCCATCGAGGCCGAAATTGCTGTCCTGGATGATGTAGCCTTCGGAGTCAACAATGGCTATCCAGGCAATACCGGGTTGTCTGGCCATTTCCGCAAGCATTCCGCCGCTGTCGTAACCCAGAAAACGTGCGCTGCCCTCCACTGCGCCAGCAAGAGCTTCCGCGCGTCCCTGCATGGCTGCGATCATGTGACGCCGTCCTTCCTGCGCGGCAGTATCAATAAAATACCAGGAAAGGGCCGAGCCAAGCACGGTCAAAATAATAAGTATCTGCAGCAGGAAACCGATTTTGGGGATACTTGCGGGAAAGGCCACAGTGGCTCGCGCGTTTTCCTGTTCTGCTTTGCGGCTAAATGGATTGCGCATGATGGAAACAGGATAATGGCTGGAAGAAAATGAAGCAAGAAGTTTGGGGCACAGGCTTCACAACCTGGTTTTATGGCGATGCCACCCATCAATTGCGGGTCTATCATATCAAATTTTATTGTATATAAGAAAGGTTATCATAATTTGAGTTATTTTACTCATTGGGAATTGCAGATTTGCAAATATAATTTTTCGAGTTATTGTTATCATGTTTAACAAGAATTGGAGTAACTGTTTATGGTTGCACCTTCTTGACATGACAGGGAAGTAGTTTTATCAAATCCTTTCACGTGCCCGTAGCTCATCTGGATAGAGCGTTGGCCTCCGGAGCCAAAGGCAGTGGGTTCGAATCCCGCCGGGCGCGCCAATAGATTTCAATAGGATACAGAATTTTTTGTTGTATCCTATTCTTGTTTTTTGCGACCGTATTGCGACAAACGTCGCAACGAGAGCCGCATCTTTTCTTCTCGTGCCAAGCTTCGGTCCACCAATTCCAGTCTTTTAAAATCCCCTGTTGTAAATTAGCGAAAAAATTGGCACTGATTTGCGCGCAAATTGGCACTAAAAAACGTTGTATAACACAACGTGCCAA
>VSMX01000074.1 GCA_009773975.1 Desulfovibrio sp.
TTTTAATATTTGCCGAAAACGAGATGAACCCCCCGGTAAAAATTTCTTTGCACGATTTTTGCATATATTTGCCAAAAATATTTTAACGTTTTCTGGCCCATGGCAGGCCAGACGCAAACCGACTTTCGCACGAGGACAAGATGGGCATCAGTATATCCGGCTCAAACGCCATATCGGGCCTTGGCGGTTCCGATACCAATTTTGACAAGGTGTTGGAGCAGCTGAAAGAAATAGAATCAACAAATATTAATCGCCTGGAAGCCTGGAAAAGCGACTGGAAACTGCGCTATGAGGCATTTACCCAGATTATCGAGCAGATCCAGGCTGCCAGCAGCATGCTCAGCCAGCTTTCCGACAAGAACAGTTTTGTCAGCAAGCTGGTTCAGAGCAGCAACGAGAATATAATCACGGCTGTCGCCAATGCGTCCGCACAGGATGTTCAGCATACAATCAAGGTAAGCCAGGTGGCCAGCAACGCCATCTGGGCCAATGCGCATGTCTTTGATTCCAAAACAGACAGCATCAACACTTCCGGCTCAACCCAGAAATTCAGTTTCACCTATGCCGGCAAGCGGCATGATTTTGATGTTCCCGCCAACACCACGCTGGAATCATTTGCCAGCATGATCAACAATTCTTCCGAAAACCCTGGCATCAAGATCAGCATTGTCAAGGCCGGCAAGGGCTATGTCTTTCAGGTGGCCGGCAAGGACACCGGCGAAAAGAACGACCTGATTATCCATGACAGCAATCTCGTGGGCATGGACGCCGCTTCTTCAACTTCAACCTGGCTAACCAATAATCCGGTTACCCCTGGCGACAAATATACCAATCCAACGTCCTACATCTTCGAGATGGAGACGACAAGCGGCCTTAAAAAGAGCATCACAGTCAGGGGCGACGAGACCGCCCAGCAACTGGCCGATAAAATCACCAATGCTTTCGGATCTGGCGTGGTGACGGCAACCATCGATCCCAATACGGGTGATTTGAAAATTGATGGTCTGAAATCTTTTACACGACGTAAGGCCAGTGATGAAGCCTACAAGCCTGCCCAGACTTCGCTCAAGATTCCCGGCGCCTCCAATCAGACCGGCTCCAAGAAACTTAAT
Source organism: Desulfovibrio sp. (assembly GCA_009773975.1). GTDB lineage: Bacteria > Desulfobacterota > Desulfovibrionia > Desulfovibrionales > Desulfovibrionaceae > Desulfovibrio. Next base: position 1,113 of record VSMX01000074.1, read on the forward strand.
GAGGCCGGGGGTATAGCTGACGGCTTTGCAGATGATGACATCCTTACCTTTACTCTGACCATGGAAGATGGCACCAGCCGTGATGTAACAATCAAGGCCGGCGCCACCAACGAGGAGTTGATCAATGCCCTCGGCACCATGACCACGACCATTGATGGCGGAGGGGCGAAATTCGCCCTGAACAAGGACGGCAGCTGGTCGATGGACATGACGGGCGTTACGGGCATAACGGTCTCTGCAACCGATTCCGCAGGCGCTTCCAAAACCGCGCCCACGCTGGACGCCACGACAACTGCGGCCACAGGCACAAAAAGCAGCCAACTTGGCGGTTCTATCGCCAGTTCCACTCTTGCGCTGAGCGTTGACAAGGACACCCTGGCCAAGCGTCTTGACGGAAAAAATCCCGGTGATCCTGCCGGCGAAGACTTCACCTTTACTCTTGTGGACAAGGATGGAGAAGCCACAAATATCACGCTTTCCGGCGACAAGACCTATCAGGATCTTCTTGACGAAATCCAGAATATTTCCGGGATTACCGCTTCGCTTACGACAGATGCCGATGGCAATGCCAAACTTGAGCTTGCCGGTTTCAAGAGCATTACCCAGACGGGCGGACTTGCTTCCGTAAACGGCTTTACGGGCAAACTCACGGCTTCAATGGGCATTCCGGCTGTCAATGGGAGCGATGCCGCGAACAGCCTGTTCTACGGCAGCGGCACGGACTATGCCAACTATACCCTGGAAAAGGCTCCCGACCTTGTTTACACCATCACCACCAACGATGGCAAAACCGGCACGTTGACCCTGCCATCCGGCAGCCAGTTCCGGGATGTGATGGCCGCCCTGAAAAATCCCGGTGGTTCCGGGTGGGAATGGAAGGACAAGGATGGCCAACCCACTTCCGCGCCAAAGCTGAGTACAAAATTTACCGATGCGGATGGCAAAGAGTATGTCGATGCAGCCGGCAATCCGCTTCTGGTCAAGGATATCGATGGGCCCATCTACGTCCAGATGGACAATGTCCAGTCCGCCAGCGGTCCTGGTCTTGCGGGCCAGGTGGCCACATCCTCGCACTGGAACATTCAGCGCTCGACCAACTCAAAATATCAGGTGGACAACTGGCCCATAGAAATGGAATCGGAAACAAACAGCATCAGCGACGCGATTGAAGGAGTTGTCTTCCAGATCCAGGATGTGGGCGATGCGCGCATTTCGGTGAGTACGGACATCACCAGCGTGGAGCAGTCAATCCAGAATTTTCTGGACGCTGTCAACTCGGTGCTGCTGACCGTCAATGATTTGATGAAGTATGACGAGACCAAGGACGTCACTTCAAACGATCCCGATGACAAGGGCAACGAAAACTACAGCCCGTCCGGTCTGACCAACCAGAAGGGCAACCTCCTTACCGGCAACTATGGCGTGCAGCTCTTCAAGTCGCGCTTTAGCAGCGTCCTGACCACATCGCCTCCAGGATTCAAGAGCCGGCAGTCGGCCGATGACATCCTTTCCGGCGATTTGCTTGCCAGCCTTGCCAATCTGGGCATCAAGACCGATACGGACGCCACCAGCGACACCTACGGACTGCTTGTACTTGCCCCGAGTTCGTCAATTGCCGCGCTGCAGTCGATGGACAAGGACAACTACAACGACATGATTACCAACCATCTGGAAGATGTGGTCAACTTTTTCTGCGCAAGCGGAATTGGCTCATCGTCCAGTACGGACTTCCGTTATAGCAGCCATGTCGAGGGCATCACCAAGGGCGGCAATTATGAAGTAAAATATGATGTGGTCAACGGCGAGATCACCAATGTTACAATTGACGGTTATGCGGCCAAACGCGACGAAAGCATGCCAGGTTATTATTTTTCGGTAACGGAAGGCGATGCCAGAGGTCTGGCCATAAATATCGACAATCTGGCCGAAGGTTCCCATAGCGGCACAATCAGCGTCAAGGAAGGCCTTGTCCAGACTGTCAACAGCTTCCTTAAGGCGGAACTTGTCTTCAACGATGTCAACATACCGGCAAATGCGACCGAATCCCAGATAGCCGATGCGATTCATCTGAAATCGCAGAATGGCGCGCTCATGAGCCTGCGGGATAACTATATGTCGGTAATGGAGAGTATTGATGCCAAGATCGAGCGCGAGCAAAGGCGTCTTGACACCTGGTATAACAGGCAGAAAAACATCTTCGCAAATCTCGAGACCATGCTGAAGCAATATGAACAGCAGCAGCAATCTCTGGAGCAGCAGCTGAAACAGCTCAGCGGCAACAGCTAGGAGATTTTTTGAACGTAACATGGCACCTGTTCCGTGCTGCATGATGGGAGCAAGCCATGCTCCGCGCGGAAAACCGGCTTGCATGAAATAGTCAAAAACAAAGAGGAGCAGATATGAACAAAGCGGCAAACGCCTATTTCCAGACCAAGGTCAGCACGACCGATCAGGGGCAGCTGCTGATCATGCTTTACGACGGCGCCCTGCGTTATCTCGCCCAGGCCAGGGAAAAAATTCTGGCAAAGGACTATGCTGGCAAGGGCGTTCTGATTTCGAAGGTCATAGACATTATCAATGAGCTCTCATCGTCATTGAATATGGAAAAAGGCGGCAGTCTGGCCACCAATCTTAACAATCTTTATGTTCTGTGCACAGCCAGGCTTTTGCAGGCCAATCTGAAAATGAATGTGGAATCTCTTGATTCCGTAGTTCAGATTCTTTCGGGTTTGAGAAGCGCATACGCCCAGATTATCGAGACTCCGGAAGCGAAGAAGGCTGTTGCGGAGATTTCCGGGCGCATGCAGCCGCAGGGCTCTTCAATAAAAACAGCCCAGCCCGTCATGAACGGCGGCCCGGTGGCTACGGCCCCCAGGGGGCGCGTCCAGGCGGCCTACGGACGAAGCGCCCTGGCCACCGAAGGCGGCGAAAACGGAGCACACATTACCCAGTTTGGCCAGCCAGGCGCGAGCGGCCTGAAGCCGAAACAAAAAATTCCCGGCGCTTATGCCGGAAAATAAACCAGAGAGCCGGCTGGAAGCCGGCTTTTTCTTTTTGTTGACATGAATTGCTCTATGGTTGATTGTATGGGCGGCGAAAGCCATGTAATAATATTGCCTGGTGGTATTTGATATTTTGCCAATCAATTATGGAGGGAAGTATGAGACTTCTATTGACCTTTGTCCTGCTGGCCGCTCTTGTTGCGCCTGTTTACGCCGCGAGCGACAATGCCGCAGGCGAAGCCGGCACTCAGAAACAGAAAACGGAAAAAGCCCCCAAAGGCGGTTTTCGCGGCCCCATAAGCGGAGCCAAGGCCGAAACTGTCGAAAAGGCGAAAACGCTTGCCGATGATGCGGCCGTGGTTCTTACCGGCTCGATTGTCTCAAGGGAAGCCGCGCAAAAAGATATGTATATCTTCAAGGATGCCACCGGTGAAATCAGGGTAAAAATCGAAAGAAAGGTTTTCCGCGGCAATACTGTTACCCCCGAAAACCAGATCCGCATAACAGGCAAGATGGACAAGGATGAAGGCAAGGATATTGAAATTGACGTCAAGAGCCTCGAAGTCCTGAAATAAGATTGACGAAAAACAATGCCAGGCAAAAAAAATCGCGGAGTATTCTGGTTTTGCATATTGGCGCTTGGAATCGGCGCTTTTCTTGCCTGGCGTTTTTTATGGAATGAAGGAGGCGACAAGAGCCGGATGCCGGCTGTCATGCCACCTGTTCGCGTTGCCGAAGCCATTGCACAGAATGTGCCCCATTATCTCAATGGCATGGGCACGGTGATTCCCTCCGGGGATGTACTTGTCAAAAGCAGGGTGGATGGTCAGTTGCTGCGTTTGCATTTCAGGGAAGGACAAAGGGTCAGGGCTGGCGCCCTGCTGGCCGAAATTGATCCCCGCCCCTTCAAGGCCGCGCTGGATCAGGCAGAGGGGGTTTTGGCGCGCGACAGAGCCCAGCTCCAGAACGCGCGCAAGGATCTTGAGCGTTACGCGAAGCTTGCGAAAGGCGATTTTATTGCCGAACAGCAATACGAAACCCAGCGTGCCCTGGTCAGGCAGTATGAGGGAACGGTCGAGGCGGATCAGGCTGCGGTTGATTCTGCCAAATTGCAGCTCGAATACAGCAGGATAACGGCCCCCATAGGCGGCAGGCTTGGTTTGAAGGCTGTCGATGAAGGCAACCAGATTAAAGCTTCCGATGCAGACGGGCTGGTAAGAATTACGGAAACCAGCCCCTGTGATGTGTTGTTTACACTGCCGGAAAGCCAGATTGCCCTGATAAGCCAGGCCTTGGCGCGACGGGAAAAAAATTCCAGGCTCCCTGCCTTGGCCGTGCAGGCCTGGGACAGGGAAAACAAGGTTGAGCTTGCTACCGGCGAACTTCTTTCCATCGACAACCAGATTGATTCCTCAACCGGCACAATCAGGCTAAAGGCGCGTTTTCCCAACAAGAACGGAGAGCTTTATCCAAATCAGTTTGTGAATATACGCCTGCTTGTGCAGACCCTGCATGATGTTGTTACCGTGCCGTCGGCCGCCGTTCAGCTGGGCGCAAGAGGCTCTTACTGCTATGTGGTTCGCAAGGAAAACCGGGACGGCGGGGAAATCGATATAGCCAAACTGATTGATGTTTCCCCGGGGCTGACTGCCGGCCCGATAACGGTAATTGACAAGGGCATTGAGGCCGGCGATCTGGTTGTCATAGACGGTCTGGATCGCCTGCGGGACGGCATTCCGGTAAATGTCGCGGCAACAGCCCAGACTCCGAAAGCCGAAGATCCTGACAAACCAGTCTGAAAATCAGCGAAAGATTTATGAACCTTTCGCGAATCTTCATTCTCCGTCCCATTGCGACATCATTATTGATGGTCGCCCTTATGCTTTCGGGCATGTTGGGTTATCACTATCTTCCAGTGGCGGCCCTGCCGCAGATAGATTATCCAACCATTCAGGTTCTGACCCTGTACCCGGGCGCATCGCCCGACGTGATTTCATCCGTTGTAACCGCGCCTCTCGAAAGACAGTTTGGCATCATGCCCGGCCTTTCGCAAATGACTTCTCTTTCCAGCGCCGGCGCTTCCACCATTACCCTGCAATTTGATCTTTCCCTTGAGCTGGATGTGGCAGAACAGGAAGTTCAGGCCGCAATCAATGCGGCCAGCAACCTTTTGCCGCAGGATTTGCCCAATCCGCCCATTTACAACAAGGTAAATCCCGCGGATCCGCCAATTGTAACCCTTGCTGCCACTTCCGAAGCAATGCCCCTGACCAGACTCGAGGATCTGGTCGACACGCGCCTTGCCCAGAAAATTTCGCAACTGTCCGGCGTCGGCCTGGTTACAATTTCCGGCGGCCAACGTCCGGCTGTCCGAATCCAGGCCAATCCCAAAGCCCTGGCTTCCGCCAATTTGACTCTTGCGGATTTGCGCAGGGCAATAGCGGGCGCAAATGTGAATGGCGCCAAGGGCAGCTTCGACGGGCCCCTGCGCGCATCCACAATTGACGCCAATGATCAGCTTGCATCCGCCGAGGAATACGCGCAGACCATAATTGGATACAAGGATGGCGCGCCACTTCGTTTAAAAGATGTGGCCGATGTGGTGGATGGGGCGGAAAACGCGAAACTGGCGGCCTTTGTCGCCCATCGCGGCGAAAACGGCAAGGATGAATTCGGGCCGGCGATTGTGCTTTCCGTGCAAAGGCAGCCTGGCGCAAACGTAATCAAGGTCGCCGACAGCGTTACCAGTTTGCTGCCCAGATTGCGGGAAAGCCTGCCCGGAAACGTGCATATAAATATTGTTACAGACCGCACCACAACAATCAGGGCAACTGTTCATGATGTTCAGCTTGAGCTTTTGCTGGCCATAGCCCTGGTTGTGGCCGTAATCTGGCTTTTTCTGCATGATGGCAAGGCCACGGCCATTCCCGCCTTTGCCGTGCCGCTATCCCTGGTGGGCACTTTTGGCATAATGTACCTGGCTGATTATTCCCTGAACAACCTGACACTTATGGCCATGGTCATTGCCACCGGCTTTGTGGTTGATGACGCCATTGTGGTCATAGAAAATATAAGCCGATACCTGGAGGAAGGGGAAAAGGCCCTCTCCGCCGCCCTGATTGGAGCCGGTCAAATAGGTTTCACAATTATTTCCCTTACCATTTCCCTGGTCGCGGTGCTTATTCCGCTGCTTTTTATGGGCGATGTGGTTGGCAGGCTTTTTCGGGAATTTGCCGTAACCCTGGCTGTCACCATTCTTGTTTCCGCCATAATTTCCCTCACCCTTACACCCATGCTTTGCGCGATCATGCTTGGGCGCAAAAAAAAGCCAAAGGCCGCTGAAGGGCGCTTTTTCCATCACTTTCTGCGCTGGTACGACAAGAAGCTTGTCTGGGTTTTTCGGCACCAGAAGCTGGTTCTGGCAGTCGCCGCTGGCACATTGCTCCTTACAGTCTGGCTTTATATCATTGTGCCCAAAGGCTTTTTTCCTGTGCAGGATACAGGCGTGCTTCAGGGGATTTGCGAAGCGCCGCAGGATACTTCTTTCGAGGGCATGGTAAAACGCCAGAAAGAAATCGCCGAGTTGCTTTTGCAGGATCCGGATGTTCAAAGCGCGGTGTTTTTTGTAGGCGTTGACGGCATAAACCAGAGTTTGGGCACATCACGTTTTACTGTTTCCCTGATTCCCCTGGCAGACAGGGACGAGCGGGCGCCGGCCATTGCCGAAAGACTGATGGCGGCTGCGGCGCATTTGCCGGGGCTTTCCCTCTATATTCAGCCAGTGCAGGATCTCACGATTGAGGACAGGGTCTCGCGCACACAATATCAATTTACCGTTGAAGCGCTGAATCGCGAACAGCTGGCGGAATGGATTCCAAAGATCGTTGCCTTCCTTAAAGAAAGAAAGGAGCTTGTCCATGTGACCAGCGATTATTCCATGCCCGGCAGAATGGCGTGGCTGGATGTAAATCGCGATGCGGCATCGCGTCTTGGCCTCACAATGTCCGATATCGACAATGCCCTGTACGATGCCCTGGGGCAGAGGCTTGTGTCCACAATCTTTACCCAGACCAACCAGTACAAAGTTGTACTGGAAACAGCGCCGCATTTCAGGATGGGGCCGCAGGATATAGAAAATATTCATGTTGCCGGCTCCAATGGAGAAACGGTACCGCTTTCCAGCATTGCAAAGGTTGTGGAAAAACCGACCGAACTCGCAATCGGCAGACAAGGACAATTTCCCGCTGCTACCATTTCTTTCAATGTGGCGGATGGATCCTCTCTTGGCGCCGCGCTTGAAGCGGTTGTCGAAGCGGAAAAGCAGGCTGGATTGCCAGCATCCTTGCGTACGGAATTCCAGGGAGCCGCGCGGGCCTATTTTTCTTCCGCAGACAATCAGATATGGCTCATTCTGGCAGCGGTCATAACAATGTATATTGTTTTGGGCGTGCTTTATGAAAGCTACGTCCACCCGCTCACAATTCTTTCAACCCTCCCTTCCGCCGGGGTGGGGGCGCTTCTGGCGTTGCTCCTGCTGAATATGGAATTGGGAGTTGTCGGAATCATCGGCATTATCCTGCTTATCGGCATTGTCAAAAAGAATGCGATCATGATGATCGACTTTGCCCTGGAGGCGGAAAGAAACGAGAGAAAAACGGCCCTGATGGCCATCCATCAGGCTTGCCTGCTGCGTCTCAGGCCTATATTGATGACGACAATGGCCGCGCTTCTAGGCGCGTTGCCGCTGATGATTGGCTGGGGCATGGGCGCGGAGCTGCGGCGGCCGCTTGGCGTTACAATGGTGGGAGGACTGATTGTAAGCCAGGCATTGACCCTTTTTACCACCCCGGTGATTTACCTGTTTTTTGACCGCTTCTGCCAAAACAGAAGACGGGCGCGGCGGCGCAAATGAACTCGCAAAAACGCCCTGGTTCCAAATATTTGCCGGTCAACTTTTCGGCGCCTTTCATCAGGCGCCCCGTGGCCACAACCTTGCTGACCATAGCAATCGCCCTGGCGGGAATGGTAGCTTTTGGTCTTTTGCCGGTTGCGCCTCTGCCCCAGGTTGATTTTCCTGTTGTTGTGGTACGGGCAAGAATGCCAGGGGCAGGGCCCGAAACCATGGCTTCGACTGTGGCCACGCCTCTTGAGCGGGCCCTTGGACGCATTGCGGGCATTACCGAAATGACCTCCAACAGCAGCCTCGGTTCCAGCAATGTTATTCTGCAGTTTGATCTTGACCGCGATATTGACGGCGCTGCCAGGGATGTTCAGGCCGCTATCAACGCTTCTCGTTCGACCCTGCCGACCATGCCGTCCAATCCTTCATACCGAAAGGTTAATCCTGCGGGCGCCCCGATCATGATTCTTTCGATCACATCGGATGTCTTGAGCCGGGCGCAATTATACGATGCGGCCTCGACGGTGTTGGCCCAGAAAATATCCCAGATTCCGGGTGTGGGCGAGGTTACAGTTGGCGGCGGCGCATTGCCGGCAGTGCGTGTGGAAGCCATTCCAGATGCGGTCAACCGCCTTGGGTTGACGATGGATGACGTGCGCAAGGCAATTTCCGGGGCCAATGCGAATTTGCCAAAGGGCAGCGTGGATAATGGCAGCAAGTTCTGGCTGGTTGGAGCAAATGATCAATTAATGAATGCCGCGGGTTACAAGCCATTGATTGTGGCGGAAAAAGAAGGCCGCACAATTCGTCTTGCCGATGTAGCAGACGTTGTCGACAGTTCGCAGGATGTGCGCAATATGGCGGTGGCAAACGGCAAGCCGGCAATTTTGCTGATAATTTTCCGCGCTCCCGGGGCGAATATTATTGAAACTGTGGACAGGGTCAAGGCCATGATGCCCCAGCTGGCCTCCTGGCTGCCAGGCAGCGCCGAACTCAGTTTGCGCATGGACAGGTCGCTGACAATCCGGGCCTCGCTGCGCGAAGTGGAAAAAAGCCTGCTCCTGGCCATGGGGCTGGTGATTCTCGTAACATTTCTTTTTTTGCGCAATGGCAGGGCAACAGCCATTCCGGCCGTTGCCGCCCCTGTCTCATTAATCGCCACATTCGGGGTAATGTATCTTTGCGGATATTCGCTGGATAATCTTTCTCTTATGGCACTTACCGTTTCCACCGGTTTTGTTGTGGATGACGCAATTGTGGTCATGGAAAACATTGTGCGCCGGCTTGAAATGGGGGAAAGCCCCTTGCGTGCGGCGCTACGCGGCTCAAAAGAAGTTGGTTTTACAGTTATATCCATCTCGATATCGCTTGTGGCCGTATTTGCGCCAATCATGCTCATGGGCGGTATAATTGGACGCCTTTTCAGGGAATTTGCAGTTGTGCTTGCTTCCGCTGTCCTGGTCTCCATGCTTGTTTCCCTGACCACAACACCAATGATGTGCGCGCAAATGCTCCGTCCTTTTGGAGAAGAGGTCGCAGCCAGGAAAAGGCGGCTTCTGGCCCTGAAAAATGGCAGCCTTTCTTTTGCGGCCCGTTTCTGGATGCGCCTTGGGCAATGGTGGGGCCATGCTCTGGATGGAATGCATACCAGTTATAAAAACAGCCTTGCAAAAGCCCTGAATTACCCAAGACTGGGCATTTTTTTTCTGCTTGTTGTGGTTGCCGGAAATATCTGGCTCTATATAGTCATTCCCAAAGGCTTTTTCCCCGAACAGGACACCGGAATCATCATGGGCGGCCTCAAGGCCGATCAGAGCTCTTCATATCAGGCCATTGCCGGCAAACTGGAAAACCTGATCAATATGATTCGTTCGGACCCGGCCGTTGCCCAGGTTTCGGCGCATATTTCGGGAGCCAGAGCGGGAGGCGGCGTATTCATTGCCTTGAAACCCATGTCAGAACGCGGCATTGGGGCCAAGGGTGTTATTGACAGGCTGCGCGGCAAACTTTCCGCGATGCCCGGACTGACCATTTTTCTCAGCCCCGCCCAGGACATCCGCATGGGCGGACGATCTTCGAATTCCAGTTACCAATACACCCTGCAGGCCGATAATCTGGACGCGCTTCGCGAATGGGGCAGAAAATTGCAGCAGGCGCTTGCAAGCGAACCGCAATTTCAGGATGTGGACAGCGA
>VSMX01000075.1 GCA_009773975.1 Desulfovibrio sp.
AAAACATGCATGGAGACGCGAATGGCCGATAACAATGAAAGACAAAAGCGAACCATGCTCAAGAGTTACGAACAGCAATTGACGGCTGCAAGGCAACTTATGCGGTTCCAGGTCCGGAAGCGTCTGGAAGAAAATCAGGATTACCGGGAACCTGACCCTTCCATTAAAAGAAACAGCAATGTTCGCCTGGTTGCCAGGGAGCTTTTTACCAATCTGCTTTTTACAGGCACTGCGGATTCCTTTCTGGACCAGATGCGCGCCGATCTCGGCAAGGCTCTCGGCCTGGAACTTGAATTCACATATCCTCCCGGAAAATCACTTTGCCTCATGGCGCGGGAGGAGAGCGGATTAAGATATCTGACCAGGAAGAATGGAAAAAGCTGGATGAACTGGATCTCGAAAACTTTACGAGCCAAAAAGTTGACCAGGAAATGCTGAAAAACCTGGTATAAAAACCCGTCTGAATCTGTACACTATTGGGATGTCAGGCTTTTACCGTCGTAAAAGCCTGAAGAACGCAAGGCAAAAAACGTGTTTTTTTGCCTTGCTCACGCCGCCTATGGCGGCGCGCAATCCCTTTCGGGATTGCGACTATTGTCGCTTGACGCGACACTATAAAAACCGGCGCAATTCCGGTTTTATGACCAAAGGGGAATGAAAATGGATATCAGCACAGCAGCCGCCACCCCGTTTTTTGACAGCTACGGAACTTCCGCTTCCCTTCTCATGTCCGCAAGGGATGCGGGCGGATCGGGCACGGATTCCATCAATGTTTCCGCCAACGGCCGCCTGATTACGGAAGCCTTGAAGAGCGCGCATTCATCGCCCGACCTTCGGCACGACAAAATAGCCGCCATCCGGGAGAGAATTGCCAATGGAACTTACGAGATTGACGCCAGACGCATTGCAAGATGCCTGATTCGCGAAGAACCCGGACTTTTCCAGCTCTAGGCTTTTCTGCACAAGAATATACAATAACCGCCTGATATCAGGCGGTTTTTCTTTTTTAGGCATACTTTCTGCATACTCTCTTGCAAAAAGTTTTTCGGCATTGCGCCAATTGGGCGCAAAAAGCGCGCGGCCCAACAGTCCGAAAGCGCAAGGAGTATTGCCATGAAATTGACGTTGTTAGGTAGATTTGCGCTTTGTTTAAGCCTTTGCGCCATGCTTTTGGGCGTGGCTCAAACTGCCGAGGCAGTGCGCATCAAGGATATCGCCACATTTTCGGGTGTTCGCGACAACCAGCTTATAGGTTACGGCCTTGTTGTCGGTCTTTCCGGCACGGGCGACAAAAAGGATTCGGCCTTCACCCTGAGCTCGATGAAAAACATGCTTGACCGCATGGGCATAGGCGTCAATTCCGGCGCGCTCAAGGTCAAGAACGTGGCTTCCGTCATGGTTACGGCGAGAATGCCCGTGTCGTCAAAGCCGGGCACCAGGCTTGACGTTACCGTGTCTTCCGTTGGCGACGCCACTTCCCTTATGGGCGGCGTTTTGCTCCAGACTGCTCTCAAGGGCGTTGACGGCAACACCTACGTTCTGGCCCAGGGCTCGCTTACGGTCGGCGGCTTCACTGTAACCGGGCAGGCCGCCAGCACCCAGAAAAATGTCAATACCGTCGGCCTTATTCCCGGCGGCGGCATAGTGGAACGTGAAATTCCTTTCGAGTTCAACCAGCAGGATCATCTCAGCCTCAATATGCGCGTGGCCGATTTCAGCACGGCCCAGCAAATAGCCGAAAGGCTGAACTCGGCAATGGGCGGCAACTTTGCCCATGCTGTTGACGCCATGAGCATCAAGGTCAACGTGCCCCCGCATTATCGCAACAATCTTGTGCCCCTGATGGCTTCCGTTGAAAATCTGGAAGTAACCCCCGATAACGCGGCCAAGGTCGTTGTGGATGAAAAGACCGGCACCGTGGTTCTGGGCAAGGACGTGCGCATTTCCCGCGCCGCGGTTGCCCATGGCAATCTGCAGATTACGGTTCAGGAAAACGAGCAGGTTTCCCAGCCTGGGCCGTTCTCCAACGGCCAGACCGTGGTAACCCCGCAAACAGATATCAATGTGCGTGAGGAACAGCGCCGCCTGCACCTGGTTGAAGGCGCTACCCTGCAGGAGCTTGTGGATGGCCTGAACGCCATTGGCGCGACGCCGCGGGACCTGATTTCAATACTGCGCTCGCTGCAGGTATCCGGATCCCTGCATGCCGAACTGGAGGTAATCTAAAATGTCGTCCCCTCTTGATATGGTGGCCATGCAGGCTGGCGCAAGCGAACAGTCCAGCCGCGACCTCCAGAACCAGCTTGGCAATGTTGGCAATCTACGCGGCAGGAACATTTCCCCGGAGGCTCGCGCGAAAAAGCTGCGCGAGGCCTGCGAAGGCTTTGAATCCATCTTTATCCAGAAGATGTGGCAGGAAATGCGCAATGCCGTGCCCAGGGGAGGATTGCTGCAGGGGCGCGAGGAAAAGTTCTGGCAGGACATGTACGACCAGGAACTTTCCAAAAGCATGACCAAAGCCGGCGGCATCGGCCTTGCCGACATGATGTATGCCCAGCTTTCGCGCAATCTTGGCGATGCCAGCCGCTCAACGGCCGGCATGACCGCCGGGGCGGCTTTCACGCCCTCGGCCGCGCCTCTCCTGCCGCGGCAAAACCAGGAAGCTCCATTGCCGGACAGCCACGCTGCGGCGGCAAGCCCTCAAAATTCTCCGGCTTCCGCTCCAAAAGCCATGCCCAATATCTATGATGGAGAGGCGCCGGCAATGGCCGAACCGGCCGATAACGCGCAGCAGCCAGTTCAGCCTGCGGTGGCCCAGACGGCTCACGCGCAGCCAACGGCCGTGGCCCAGGCTGCCGCGGCGCAGCCGGCCGCGGCTGTTCAGCCTGTGGCCCAGCCCGTTCATGAAACGCGCAAGATGGAGAAAAAGCATAATGCGCGCAAGGCCCAGACCGGGCATAACGGCGACAGCCCCCTGGATCTGGTTGCCATTGCCAGGCGCGAAGCCGGCGACAAGCTTGGCTCTAGGGCAATAAGGCCGCCACTCAAGCCGCACAGGAGCGCGAAAAGACAGGCCGAAGCGCGGCAGCAATTGCTGGCCCAGCAGCAACAGCAGCCTGTCATGACCGATAACAGGCCAGGCACAGCCAATGATTTGCAGCGGGCCATGGCCGCGGCCAGGGGCGAGCAAGCGGCAAACCAGGCATCAGCCACGCCGCTGGCCGATATCGTTGCCCGCGTAAAGGCCTCCCAGCAGAACGCGCTGGCGGCGGCCAGCCCGGTCGTACAGCCCGCGGCCAATCCACAGGCCGGCCTCCAGCCCGTGCCCAACCCTCTCGGCCAGCCTGCGCCGCTGAATCCTGCGGGCAGCCCGGCAAATACTGCCGCCTTGTCAGCGCAGGAGGAAGCGCCCGCGGTGCGCAAGGTTACATATACGACCAATATTCCCAAAAACAGCCGTCCGGCAAGGAAGGGGCAAAAGGACGCCATCCGCATGCTGAACGTGGAAAATACAAGCCATAACAGCAAGGCCGGCAAGGGATTGGCGGCCTATCACGCCCAGCAGCAGGCCGTTGGCCAGCCACAGCCCGCGGCTGCCCCGCAGGCCCCTGTGCCGCCGGCAAGCCCGGCCCCGCTGACGGCCAAAGACGTGGCCCCGGCAGCCGATTCCGGCAGCGGTTTCGCCATTCCGCCGCTGACGAGCGGGGATCTTAACGTCTAATGGCAGATGATGGGCCGTTATATTGGGGCTGCCGCCCCAGGCCCCGCGCAGGGCGCCGCCCTGCACCCGCTGGGGGTATGATACCCCCAGACCCCCCTTTATCGGGTTATCGCGTAATCGGGCATAAAAAGTCGTTATTCATTTTTGACGGGATAACTATTTATAATAATAGACCTTATTTTGGGGTGTCAAGCCTGGCCGCATGGCGCGCTGACGCAAATTGGCACATTGGGAATCGCTTTTGGGCACGCATCTTGCTCTATATGGCCCAAACAGGAATGAACGGCATAATTTGCCGCATGAATAAAGCGAGGCCACAATGTACCAGATTATCAGTGAGAGCCTGACTCGTCAGGAAAGAGCCCTGGCTCTGTTGCACGACTTGCTGGAAGAAGAGTACCAGACATTGCTGAAGCGTGATGCCAACGCCATTGCCAGTCTCGAGTTTTCCATTCAGGAGCTTATCCGCCAGCTGGCCGTGGAAAAATCTCTGGTCATCAAGTCTCTGGCAGGCAAGAGGGTTCTGGAATACGCCGACAGCCTGGAGATGGAAGAGGGCGAGATCCTGAAGGCTCTTTTTCACGACATAGACAAAAGCGAACAGCAGGTTTCGCGGCTGGCGTCGCGCAACGCGCAGCTCAGCCTTGGTTTACTGGATCAAAGCACCTTTACCCTGCAAGCTCTGACAAGCGAAGCCGCGCCGCCAAGGGCGGGCACATACGGCCGCAGAGGCGGCATGCTTTACGAGCTTCACCCGCAGGCAGCACTTATCTCCGGGAGGCTCTAGATCATGCTCAACGGTCTTTTCAATATAGGCCAGTCGGCCCTCAATGCGTCTCAAGCGTGGATTTCCGTAACAGGCAACAACCTGGCCAACGTCGATACAGAAGGCTATTCCAGACAGTATGTTGATCAGAAAGACGCCGGCGGCCTTACATACAAGCCGGGAGCGCAGCCCCTTGGCGTCAACGCGCAGCAGATCATGCGCTTTTTCGACCAGTTCCTGGAACGCTCCTACGTCAAGCAGTCCACCAACTCGTCGCGCTGGGACCAGCAGGACACCATCATGGCTTCGCTGGAAAACATTTTCAACGAATCCAACCGCCAGGGCATCAACTCCTCGCTGAACAGCTTTTTCAACGCCTGGCAGGATCTGGCCCTGCGCCCCGATTCCACGGCCAACCGCGAGAGCCTGATTTCCTTTTCGGACAGCCTTGCCGACATGTTTTCCACCAGCATGGACGCCATCAAGTCCATCCAGACGGACATGAACGTCTCCATCGCCCATGACGTGAAGCGCGTGAACGAGCTTTCGCAGACAATAGCCGAGCTCAACAGGCAGATCACGGCCCAGACAATCGACGGGATGAACAATCCCAACGCCTTGCTGGACAAGCGCGACCAGGCCGTGCGCGAGCTGGCCACCCTGGTCGACGTGGAAACCATTGACCACGGCAAGGGCAATTTCCGCGTGCAGCTTTCCACCGGCCAGCCCCTGGTTGACGGCACCGAAACCTACGAGCTTGCCGTGCTTGGCCCCAGAAGCGAAAACAGGCTCATGCCCGGTTCGCGTTATGACGGAACTGTGGAATTTGTAGGAGCGGACAGCCACGAATACACCATAGAAATCGTGCGCGGCGGCAATGCCGGGGACGTTCCCCCCCCGCAGTTCAAGGTCTCGGTCGGCGGCGTCTATCTCAAGGACGCCCACGGCAACGACACCTTCGACATTACTGTGGGAGAAGACGGCAAGACGGCTCCTGTCAAGATCAAGGAACTCGAGATATCCTTTACGTCCGACAAGAATTTCAATGCCGGTGACAAGTTCGACGTTGTGCCCAAGGACGGCCTTTACTGGATTGAGCCGACCCGCGGGCCGCAGAACATCACGCCCCAGATCAATCTGAACGGCCAGGAAAACAAGGATCGCGTAACGGGCGGCAAGCTCGCGGCCTACCACAATATTCGCGACGACAATTGCGGCCGCTACAAGGACGAGCTGAACGCCGTGGCTTCCTCGCTCATCTGGGAGGTAAACCGCATCCACAGCCAGGGCGCGGGCCTTTCCAAGCTCACCCAGTCCCAGGGCCAGCAGCGCGTGGGCGACACCACGAAGCCCCTGGGCACGGCCCAGGCCATGATGCCCAATTCCGACAGGCTGGAAAAGGGCACGGTCAATTTCCATTTTTACAACAAGGAACAGACCGACGGCAACAACTATATCGGCTCGGTATCCTTTGATTTTGACCCCGCGACCGACAGCCTTGAAACTGTTGTGGAAAACATCAACACCCAAATGAGTCCCAATTTTTTGACTGCCTCAATTCAGGACAACAAGCTTGTTCTGGTTGCCAAGGACGGCGTCGAGTTTGCGATGGGGACCGATACAAGCGGCGTCATGGCCGCCCTTGGCATCAACACCTTCTTTACCGGATCCAACGCTTCCGACATAGCCGTGAACGATATGGTGCATCTGGACACCAACTTCATTGCCGCCGGCGCGGTCAACGGCCAGTTCCAGGTCAATGTGGGCGACAATATCACGGCCACGGCCATCGGCAAGCTGGTGGACAAGCCGGTTACGATCTCCACCATGTGGAAGACGGTAAATAACCAGACCATTGGCCAGTTCTACGCCAACCTCGTTACCACCGTGGGTTCGGACAGGCGCCTTTCCAAGACCAATACCGAATACCACACGGCCCTGACCAACGACCTGTTTGACCGCACCCAGGCTGTAACAGGCGTGAACATGGACGAGGAAATGAGCAACCTTATCAAGTTCCAGCACTCCTACACGGCCGCGGCCAAGATGATCACCACGGCCGACCAGATGCTGCAGACCCTGCTTGGCCTCAAGCAGTAAAAATAAAGATAAAATTTACAGCAAATAATATGAGGGTAGATATATGTCCATTCGCGTAACCCAGCAGACCATGTACAACAAGATGGTCGGCGGCATGCAGTCCAACCTCGGCGCCTACATGGAAAGCATCGAGCAGGGCTCTTCCCAGAAAAAGGTCAACCGGCCGTCCGACGATCCGGCCGGCACCTACCGCATCCTGACCACGCGGGTGGACATGACCAATACCGCCCAGTATCAGGAAAACGTCGATACGGCCAACGGCTGGCTCAACCTTGCGGACGACATTCTGAGCCGCCAGGTTACCACGGCCATCACCGGCCTCAAGACCCTGGCCGAACAGGCCTCCACCGGAACTTATACGGCCGAGCAGCGCAAGATTATGGCCGACCAGGCCAGACAGTATTTCGGCCAGCTCCTCAACCTTGCCAATACCGAATTTGAAGGCAAGCAGCTTTTTGCCGGCCACAAGTACGATCAGAGTTCGTTCCAGATGGGGCTTGGCGTAACTACCTGGGATGACGAATGGAAAAAAATGGTCAATAATGGCCAGATCAGCGTTGATCCAGACGCGCCAACGGACAAGACAGTCATTTTTCAGTTTGCAAAACCTGACGGCACCCCTACTCCTGAAGGCGAGCCAGGGGAACCATTGGAGGCTGGTTCAACCTATCGCTGGAGCACAGACGGCGGCGAAACGTGGTCGGAATTTGTAACGCTTGATGAAAAAGATATTACAAAGGACGAGGCCGGAAATCCCGTTGCCTATACATTGAAGGCTAATGGCACCATTGTTACCATAAAAACCGAGACTGACGCTGATGGCAATACGGTTGTGCCGAATGTCAAATATGCCGATACCAGCAAGGAAGGGGCCGGCGCGAACAACGGCACGCTCCTATATGTGCGGCCGACAGCATTCTACCAGGGCGACGACAAGGATCCGCCGGCCCAGATCACGGTCATGGGCGGCAGTAAGTTCCTGAATGACCTGGTTAAGCAAGATGCGGCCAATATCAAGGCCGAGGGCACTTTCGGCAAGAATGTTGTCGTGCGTATTGATTCATATGACGATAAAACCGGTATGTTTCAATACTCATACAGCACAGATTCCGGCGCCAACTGGGTAACGCCGCTCAATGCCAAAGCAGACGATGATCCGAACGGTAATGGCACACGTTTGCCAGTGCCTGGCGGCTATATGCAATTGTCTCCTGCCGTTGTTACTAATCTTAAGGATAACCCGGGCACCCAGATCCAGATTCACCCCTCGCGCTCCGATCTCAAGTACGAGATCATGAAGGACACCTTCCTTGAGGTCAACAGCGTGGGCAAGGACGTGTTCGGTGGCTGGTACGATGGCAAGCCGGCAATGGACGATCCGGACAACAATCTGTTTGAGGTCGTGGGTTCATTCATCGGCTATCTGGAAGGCAACAACCAGGAAGGCTGCCAGAAAACCCTGGCCGCGCTGACCAAGGCCGAAAAGACCGTCCTGGCCGAGGCCACCCGCATTGGCGGCATGGAAAACAGGCTGGACATGGCGGCGGACGTGCTTTCCTTCCAGAAGATCGACCAGCAGGAACGCCTGAGCTATGTGGAGGACATCGACCTGACCGAGCTGCTGACCAAGCTCACGCGTCAGCAAATTGCCTACCAGACCGTGCTGCAGTCATCCTCGATGATCATGAACATGAGCCTGGCAAATTATATATAAATTGTTCATCTTTCCCCGAAATCGGGGGCATTCGCGGCCTTCTGGGGGTTGAATGGCCGCGCTATGTGAAAGGAGGGGGCGAAAAACGCCCCCCATTTTTTTATGGGCGCGCCGGGGCAGGGGAATGTGGCAATATTTTGCTGCAGAGCCGTTCAGGGCCCCCACAACCGGTCTGGCCGCTGATAACGGGCCAGTGATCATGTTTTCCGGCCGCAAAAATGCCCTTGCGCCTCAATTTGCCGGGGCGATAAAGAATTGCCACAATAATGTGCCAAGCAGAAGCACAAGGGAAACAAGCAAGAGTCTCCTGACCAACCGGGAGCCGATTTTGATGGCCACCGCGCTGCCAATCCAGTTGCCGGCCACAAAGCAGACGCCCATTATGATCGCAAGCGGCCAGTAAACGGAATCATGCCAGATAAATGAAACCGCCGCGCTCACATTGGAGGCAAGGTTGAAGGCCTTGGCAGTGGCCGAAGCCTGAATGAGCCCCATCTTCAGGACCCAGTGCAGGGCGAGAATCAGGAAAATCCCTGTTCCGGGCCCGAAAAAGCCGTCATAAAGGCCGATTGCCACGCAGACTATGGGCAGCAAAACCCAGAAGCGAAAACCGTCCCTGGGCGGCAAAATGTCGTCATGCTGTTTTTGCGGCAGCAAGGTGGCAATCATGGCCAGCGGCAGGAGGGCGACCAGAACCTTGCCCAGGAGGGCGGATTCCAGAATGAGCGCGAGCCACGCGCCAAGCCAGGAGCCGATAATCGAAAAAATAATCCCATAGCCGGCCATGCGCCAGTTTACAAGGCCGTGTTTGGCAAAGTTGAACAAGGCGACTGTTGTGCCGCAGCAGGCGCTGACCTTGTTTGTGCCCAGCGCCAGATGGGGCGGAACGCCGGTCAGCAAAAGGGCGGGAATGGTCAAAAGCCCCCCGCCTCCTGATATGGCGTCAATAAAGCCGCCGGCAAAAGCGGCGATTGCGCAGACAAAACCACAAAACAGGCTCATGGTGAACATATTTTCCGCCATTTTGCAAAAGATCGTTTTCAAGCAGTTGGGAATTACTATAACACAACAGCCTCCTGTTCAATAGCCGGCCGCATTGTCGAAATCATTGGCACGATTTCTGCTTATAGCAATGCGTGTGGAAAATAATTCCTTTGGGATAACTTTGGGGAGGCAAAATGAATTCTTCATTATATATAGGCGCGACCGGCATGAAAGGTCTTGCCCAGGGCATGCAGGTTACCACAAACAACCTGGCCAATGTCAGCACCATAGGCTACAAGCAGCAGCAGGTTCTGTTTTCGGAAATTTTTCCCCAGGATCAGGCAAACAATGGCGAATGGTGGAACAACCAGGAAGAATCCCGCGTGGCCGTCGGCCAGGTGGGCATGGGCCTGCAAGTTGAAGCCGTGCGCACCATTTTCACCCAGGGAGGCCTGGAATCCACCAATTCCGTTACTGATCTCGCCATTGACGGAAAAGGCTATTTCCAGGTTACGGACGGCAACAGGACCTTCTACACCCGCGCGGGTGATTTTCATACCGATGAGGAAGGCGTCTGGCGCACGCCGACAGGCCTGGCCCTCAACGGCTACAAGCTGAATCCCGATGGCTCGCAGGGCGAACTCCAGCCCGTGCAGATTGACAAGTTCTCCACCCTGGCGCCGCAGGCTACTTCAAGCATTGGGGTCACAGCCAATTTTTCCAATATCCAGGACAATGCAAAGGCCGGAGAAGAGGAAAGCCCCTATTTTTCGCTGCTGAATCTTTATGACGCCAGCAATTCCAGGGTACTGCCCGACGATTCATACGCCAAAAGCATGCAGATCACGGCATACGACGCGGAAGGCAACCCCAGGCAGCTTACCGCCTACTTTGATGGCGCGGGTTCGGACCCGTCCGGCAAAAACGTGGAATTTGTCATTGCGTCCGCCAGCGCCATTGCCGTTAACGAGAATGGAGAAGCCATTCCCCCGCAGGCAGGCGACGGCCTGGTCATGAGCGGCGTGCTGCAATTTGACGCATCCGGCAAGCTTGTCAATGTGGCGGCCTTTACGCCTTCACAGGCCGGCAGCAAAAACCTGGAGGACTGGAATGTCGCCCAGCTTGAAAACGGCTTGCCCGTGATCAACCTGGACGGAAATTCAATGACCATCGACTTTGGCGTTTCCGCGGCCGATGGCTGGCAGAACGCGCCGGCAAATGCCGCGCAAGTCGGCAAGGATGCGAAACTTTTGCCGGGCATGGGCGAGACCACGGCCGGCAATTCGGCCTGCACAGCCGTCAATGCCAGCGCATTCAATGATTCAATTCGCCAGAACGGCTATGCGGAAGGCGTGCTGAACAATATTTCCGTGAACCAGAACGGCATTATCCAGGGCCAGTTCTCCAACGGCCAGACTGCCGACCTCTGGCAGATTCCGGTCTGCACTTTCACAAGCGAATACAATCTTTACCGCGAAGGCGGCAATTTGTTCACAGCCACCGAAGAATGCGGCGAAATGATTATGGGCATGGCCGACACCGAAAATCTTGGCTCCATAAAAGCCTATAATATCGAAAATTCCAATGTGGACATGGCCCAGGAAATGGTCAGCATGATTCTTACCCAGCGCGGCTTCCAGTCCAACAGCAAGGTTGTTACCACAGCCGATGAAATGCTGCGCAAAGCCATGGAACTCAAGCGTTAATTTCTGCAAATACCCTTGCTTGCGAGGCATCCGGTTAATAGCCGGATGCTTTTTTTTGCCCAATGGCGAAGGATTGCAAGGCAGCCGTCCCCAGTTGTGTGCGTCAAGTTCTGCAATTTAGTCTCTCATGGCATCTGGGTACAAGAAGCGGCAAGGAGGCCGACCGAG
>VSMX01000076.1 GCA_009773975.1 Desulfovibrio sp.
CAAGGAGGGCGCTTCCGCTTCCCCAAAGGAAGTCGGCGCAAGGCAGATGGCAGAAGAACAAAAAAATCATGGCGGCGCGTCCAATCCGCTTTTACAGGATCTTCAGGCTGAAGTGAGCGCCGAAAACGCGCCTCTTTTACAATTCATAACCAAATACGCGGGCGTCATAGCGGGCATCGTTCTGGCCCTTTTGCTTATATTGGGCGGCATGGCCATCTGGAACTGGCACAAGTCCGGCAAGGAAGATGAGGCCCGCGCCGAGCTTGCGCGCATCAACATGCAGCTGAAGGGTGAGGCAAAGGATCAGGCGCTTTTGAATCTGGCCCAGAAGGCGCCGGCTTCCACCAAATTGTTCATATATTTGAGCCTTGGCCAGAGCGCGCAGGAAAACGGCAATCCCGTTCTGGCGGCGGATGCTTACGCCAGGGCGGCCAAACTTGACAATGACGGACCCCTGGGCCTTACGGCTGCTCTTGGCAGCGTTGGCAGCCTGATGATGCAGGCCGAATATCAGCAGGCTCTTGCCCTGCTCCAGGAACTCGACAAGCGTCTGCCGGCCGCGAACAATTCCCAATACCTGCAGCAAATGCTGGCGGAAGCGGCCTATAGGACAGGCAACAAGCAGCTGGCCCTTGAAACTTATCGCAAGCTTGGCGAGGAAACAGGCACGCCCCAGCGCGCGTACTTCAAAAAAATGGCTGATGAGATAGCCGGCGAAATTGTCGGTAAAAAGTAAAATTGCAAACATCTGGCTTGAAAAATGCGCAATCCTTTTTTTACAAAAGACCAACATGCCCTTTTGCTCGGCAACGAAGCCATAGCTGCGGGAGCGCTTGACGCCGGAATAGGCATGGTTTCCTGTTATCCCGGCACGCCCTCTTCGGAAGTCGCCGACACCTTTGCCTTGATAAGGGCCAAAGACAAATCCGGAACGGATTTTTTCCTTGAGTATTCGGTCAATGAAAAGACGGCCATGGAAATTGCCGCCGGCGCTGCCCTGGCAGGCATGAAAAGCCTGGCGTCAATGAAGCATGTGGGCCGCAACGTGGCTGCAGATCCACTGTTCACGGCCGCGTACATCGGTTTGCCGGGCGGCCTTGTCGTCCTGAGCGCTGACGATCCCGGCTGCCATTCCAGCCAGAACGAACAGGACAACAGGGGCTATGCGCGCCTTGCGCATCTGCCCTGCCTGGAACCGGCCACAGCCCAGGAAGCCTACGAAATGACGCGGGCCGCATTTGGCATGGCCAGGAAACTCGAACAGCCCGTGATGCTGCGCACCACAACCCGTATAAGCCATTTGCGGGGCAAGGTTGGGCGAACTTCCGATCCGGAGACGCCCGAAACCCTGGAGTTTGAACGCAATCCCGGCCGTTTTGTGCCTGTTCCGGCTGTGGCGATAAAGCGGCACAAAATACTGGGCGAGCAGATGGATCTTGCCAGGGAAATTGCGGAAAAAAGCCCTTTCAACAAAATCAGCAGCCCGGATATGCATACCGGATATGGCGTCATTGCCTCGGGCGTTGCCAGGAACTATCTGGCTGATGCCCTGCAGGACGACAGCGGGGTTGCGGTTCTGGAACTGGGCATGACCTGGCCGCTGCCCGAAAAAATGCTTCTTGCCTTTCTGTCTGCCTGCAAGAGCGTCCTGACTCTGGAGGAAGGCGAGCCATTCCTGGAAAAAGATATTCGCGCCCTTGCCCAGAAAAACAGTCTTGAAACCCAAATTGAGGGTAAGGATAAAGAGCTTGGAGTATGCGGGGAATATTCCACCACGCTGGTTGCCAGGCGGCTGGCACGTTTTATGGGCGCTGAAGAACCGAAAGCAAGCCATGCGGCCGCGCGGGACGACCTGCCGAAGCGTCCGCCAAATCTTTGTCCTGGCTGCGCGCACCGTTCCGTCTATTATGCGGTCAGGGAGGCTTTTGGCGATTCGGCCCTGTATTCCAGCGACATTGGCTGTTACACGCTTGGCCTTCTGCCACCGTTGAAATGCGCGGATTTTCTTGTCTGCATGGGTTCTTCTGCAAGCTCGGGCAGCGGTTTTGCCAGGGCGTCCGGCAAGATGGTGGTCGGTTTCATCGGCGATTCGACATTTTTTCATTCGGGCATCACCGGCCTTGCAAATGCGGTTTACAATCGCCACAATCTGCTGCTTGTCATTCTGGACAACGGAACCACGGCCATGACGGGCCACCAGCCAAATCCGGGCATGGATCAGATCCAGCTGGGCGAAAACGCCTCCAGGCTGAATATTGAAACCATTGTTCGCGGCCTTGGCGTGGAGCATCTGGCAAAGGTCAACGGGCACAATATCCGGGCTTTGAGGAAAGCGCTGGCCGAACTCGGGCCCCGGACCGGAGCAAGGGTGCTGATTGCCGAGGAACCCTGCATGCTTTATGCCCGGCGCAAATTGAAAAAAGGGCGCAAGGCCGTTGCTTTTGTCGCAAAACAGGGGGAAGCAGCGGAAGCCTGCGCAAGGAATCTGGCCTGCCCGGCTTTTTGCAGAAATGACGGGAATCTGGCTGTGAACGAGGATTTGTGCGCTGGCTGCATGGTCTGCGCCCAGATTGCTCCAGGCGTTTTCAAGGCCAGGGCGGTTGATAAAGGAAACGCTGGAAAAAATTGAATTAATCAGCGTATCCTGGAAAAAATTCACATTTGATTCAATGGGCGGGAAGACGGTCTCTTCCCGTCCATTTCATTTTCAAACGCCATTGAGAAGCAGTCTTCACATGCACATCCCGCCCTCTCACTGCGTCAGATTTCGTAAATTATTACGGCCGAGTACCGTAAGAGCTCATTCCCTTCACAATTTACTCGTCCTCCTTGCGAGAGAACAAAATTCACCATGTGAAGGCAGCTTCTGAGTTTTCCATTGTCAATCCTTGCGCAAAATATCCCCCAAATTCGGACAATCCACCCGGAATTAATACATTTTCCTGCCATACGCCCTTGCCATGAAAGGACTTTTGGGGATATGACACAAAGAGATTTTAATATAATACAGGCGCTTGAGTCAGTACATCGGCAAACAATGGGACGTTGCCATCATGCGCCAAAAAGGTCCGGGAGGTTTTATTGATGTCTACAGCATTTTTGGCGCTGCTGGCAATCATACCGATTGTGGTTGCCCTTGTCCTGATGGTGGGAATGCGCTGGCCCGCCACCAGGGCAATGCCCTTTGCCTGGGCAGCCTGCTTCGTTTGCGGGATGATAGGCTGGAAAATCGAGGTCCTGCGTCTTGTGGCTTTGTCGATTCAGGGCGTGATCATCGCAATAGGCGTTTTGATCATCGTCTTTGGCGCCATACTTATTCTTTATACCCTGGAAAAAAGCGGCGGCATGGAGACAATCCAGTATGGCATGCAGAATGTGAGCAAGGATCGCCGCGTCCAGGCCATCATTATCGGCTTTTTGTTCGCGGCCTTTATTGAAGGCGCGGCAGGCTTCGGCACCCCAGCCGCCCTGGCCGCCCCGCTTTTGCTTGGCCTTGGCTTTCCGGCCATGGCGGCCGCCGTTGTCTGCCTTGTGTTCAACTCCGTGCCGGTAAGCTTTGGCGCGGTGGGCACGCCTATTCTGGTCGGCTTCGGGCTTTTGAAAGACACGGTGGGCCACGCCGTGGCCGATGGCCAGGCAGCCGGCGCCGTGATGCCCTACGCAAACTTTGACGGCTTTGCCAGGGTTGTCGGCGAATGGGCCACCTTCATGCACGGGCCGATGGCAATTATCCTGACCATCTTCATGCTTGGCTTCATGACCCGCTTCTGGGGGCCGGAACGCTCCTGGAGCGTGGGATTCCGGGCCTGGAAATTCTGTATTTTCGCTGCTGTCTGCTTCCTGGTGCCCTATATTGCCTGCGCCTGGGGCCTGGGGCCAGAGTTCCCGGCCATGCTGGGCGGCCTGATTGGCCTCGGCATTGTGGTCTGGGGCGCGAAAATGGGCTTTTGCGTGCCAAAGGAAGAATGGGGCTTCGGCGACCCTGCCAAATGGGACGCAACGTGGTCCGGCACCGCAAGCCAGAATACCAGCACACATTTCCAGGCGCACATGAGCCAGTTCATGGCCTGGCTGCCCTACGTCATCATCTGCGTCCTGCTGGTTATTTCGCGTATTCCCGAACTCGGCCTCAAGGGCTGGCTGACGGCACAGAAAATCACCTACAACAACATTCTTGGCTTTGCCGACATCAGCGAAGGCATAACCTACCTTTATCTGCCAGGCACATTTTTCATCCTGGTAGCCCTGATTACCATTCCGCTGCATAAAATGAGCGCGGAAAAGGTCAAGGCAGCCTGGACGGAAAGCTTCGTCAAAATGAAGTCCCCGACAATCGCGCTTTGCTTTGCTGTCGCGCTTGTCGCCATTTTCCGCGGCTCCGCGGTCAATCCGGAAGGCGTGCCTTCCATGCCTCTGGCGCTTGCCGAAACCGTGGGCGCGGTTGCCGGCGGCATCTGGCCCTTCCTTGCTGCCTTTGTCGGCGGTCTTGGCGCCTTCATCACCGGTTCGGCCACAATTTCCGACCTCATGTTCGCCGAATTCCAGTGGGGCATGGCCATTACCCAACATCTTGCCCCGTCGATCATTGAAGCCGCGCAGACAGTAGGCGGCGCAATGGGCAACATGATCTGCATCCATAACATCGTCGCTGCCTGCGCTGTTGTCGGCCTCTCGGGCCGGGAAGGCGAGGTGATGCGCAAGACATTCTGGCCATTCCTGCTTTACGGTGTGGTTGTAGGCATAATCTGCCTCTTGCTCATCAGCTTTACCAGCGCCACTTTCTAGGCTGTATATCAATCATTCGATTTTTTGGGGGGGCGAAAGCCCCCTTTTTTGATACAGGGAGTTGGCAATCAACGTTATGCAAGCGCTTTCTTGCGGACTACAAGTTCGCAGCCAAGCGCGGATGCCACTTTCCATAATGTGCGGCGTCCTCCAGGCGCGCTATTGCCTCTTTCCATTCATTGGAAATTGTCCCGAAACGGTCGGAGAGCATCTCCAGCAGGGTTGTTTTCTGGCATGACAGACCTTCGGCCAGACCTTCAGCCTTTCCTTTATATATGAATTCCTGTTCCCATTGTCTGAATTTCTGTTCCAGCATAATATTATCCTCTTCATCTTCCAGATCGCCAAGGGTATCAAAATCTAAATCCCCGATGAAGTCTCCCGACACAAAATCCTCGAGAAGGCTTTTCACCATTTCTGGAGTACTAAAAAATGCCTTGTAGGCCGCGTCATGCGGAAAATTGTCCGATGCCATGCGCGAAAGCCGGCTGAACAGGAATGACAAGACAAGAATAAAAAACATTGGCCATGTCAAACAACGTTATGGGAAATTGACCATGCGCTACGGAGCAATGAGATTAAATGGAATTAAACAGGACTAACTGGCATACGAAGCAGGAAAGGCTCGCCAGGGGATTTTGTTTTTGGAATCGTAAAGCCCCCGAAGAAGGGGGCTTTCTTTCGTTCAGATTCTATAAATTAGAAAGGCCAGACATTGTCCATCAGGCGCGTGAACCAGCCGGGCTTCTGCTTGTCTGCCAAAACGCCCTTGCCGTAGTATTCTATGCTGGCGTCCGCAATCTGGTTGGAATAGATGCTGTTGTCCGAATCGACGTCGCGGGAGCGAACCATGCCGCGCACAACCATGTATTCGGTTTCATCATTGACACGGATTTCGCGCGCGCCCTCAATCTGCAGCAGACCGCCGGGAAGAACCCGAAGAACCCTTGCCGCAAGGGACGTGGTTACATAGTTTTCGCGCTTGGTCTTGCCGGTGGCCGTCAAATCACTGTCGGAAGCCGTCTGCAATATGGGCAGGTTGTTGCCGATATCGCCCTGCGGGCCAATGCCCACAAAGGGAATGAAGCCGGTTTTGCTCTTGTTGAACATGGTCGCGACGCTGTAGTTGTTGCCGCTCTGCTTGTCGGCGCTCGTTTCAGCCTTGCTCTGGGCCTTGGTGTTTTCGACAAGTTTCACAACCACGATATCGCCTACGCGCTTGGCGCGGCTATCAGCAAAAAGGGTTTCCTCCTGGCTGGCGGCAAAGAGCGAGCCGGGATTATTGCGGCCATTCACTTCCTGCCTGTATTCCTGCGGCTGGGTTACAGGCTGCTGCAGGGCCGGCCTGCGATGCGAACCGCCCGCGCAGGCCGTGCAGAACATCAAGACCGCTCCCACAAACAATGCCAAAATCCTGTTATTCATTTTCCTCTCCTCATTGCAATTATTAGTTGAACCGTTACACGGTTCAACCATACGACCTGTCGTTTCGCGAAAAAAACGTGTTTTTTCGCTCACTTCTGGCCGGGCGGCGCTGCGCGCTCGCCTTGCGTTGCCGCAATCAGGCGCGATGCACCGCATTGCTGCCCACATCCACAAATCAAAAGTGCTCCGACACGGTAATTCAATGAATTTCAACCGTACTCCCATCTTTGACTGTAGCGTAAATCTGTTTCTTTGTTTGCAAGTTGCGTACCGGAATTGTCGCTCCCGGTTCTCCGTCAGCCAGGGCCTCCACCTGAATCTGCATCCGAACATTGCCGCGCGAATAAACCAGAGTGATGACATTGCCGCGACGAATGGACATTTTGCTGGCCAGATCCGACTGCAAAATTGGTTCACCCGAGGCCAGAGCGCGCACAACCTGCCAGGGCCCTCCCTGGCCGTCCCAGGGGAGATCCTTGAACTGGTTGGCGTTTACTCGCATGAAGGTTATGGCATCCGGGGTCAGCGTTTCTCCCTTGTTGATTGGCCTGGCCGCGGCGGGGGCTGTAATCCACAAATTCAGGTTGACAGTGCCGGAAACCCGACGCAGCACATTGCCGTCGGCTTCCTGTACCGCGAATTTGAGCGGAATGCGCCCGGCGCCCACCTTGCCTGGTTCAAGCTGAACCCTTTGCTGGTTGTGGGCCAGAAAAATGTATTCGGGTAAACGAAAATCGGTCAATTCTGCCTCGCCAGGCATTGCCGCCATCTGCGGAGCCAAACTTTTGACAACGTAAGATCTCAGGTCGTCTGCGCGAAAAACCACGCCACCACGCTGAATCACAAGGGATGTAGGCAATAGGCAGCGGCCCGCGTATTCCGCGCCCAGGGCCTGGCGAAGGGCCTGGGAAAGTTTGGAGCGGTTTATCTGCAAGGGCTTGCCTTCCTGGGGCGGCGCAACCCAAAGCTCGCGGTTTTTCAGATTATCCCAGACAACGGGGTCAATTTCGCCAAGCGGGGTCGCGATTTCGCCCAAAAGCACATTTTCGCCGCGGGTTATGGCTGCGGGCAGGATTTTGAGGCGCCAGTCGCCTTCCTCAAGCATGGGCAATTCGCCGGGTTTCAATAGGGGAGCCGCCGCGCCCGAAAGCATGTTTCTGGTTTTGGCCTGGCGTTCTGACTGCGCATCGGAAGCCAGCGGCAAATTGCCGCCGGCGCGCACTTGGGGCGGCGTCAACTGATTTATGATCTGGGGAGGTGACCGCCTGTGATTGCGGTCGCTATCCTGCCAGACAGGTTGACTGAAAAGCCCGGTGGACGCGGCATTAACTTCAATATCCGCAAATATGCAGAATTGGGCAATGAGCAGCGCCAGAGCCATGGACAAAAAACGCATCCAGTTTACCTCGCATGCCGGAAATTCCCGGCACATCATAAAAAACAACTGCACAAGGCCGGGCAAAACCGGCCTTGTTGGCCCTGCTATTTCAAGCTGCCTAGCTGCGCTTGAGCTGCACCGCAATTCCCAGCATGGAGTCGGAAGTCTGGATTGACTTTGAATTCACCTCGTAAGCGCGCTGGCCGACAATCATGTTGACCATTTCGTCCACAACTTCCACGTTGGACATTTCCAGAAAACCCTGGGCCAATGTGCCGACATTGTCTTCCCCCGGCACGCCTTCCTGCTCGTCGCCGGAGGCTTCTGTCGGCGTATAGAGATTGCGGCCGCGGGCATCAAGACCGGCCGGATTGATAAAGGTGTAAATCGGAATTTCCGCGCCGGCTATTTCCTGGCCTTCCGCATCCAGCGCGGCAATATGGCCGCTGGAGGAAATGGAAATGTTCTTTGTTTCGGCAGGCACCGCGAATTCCGGCTGCAGGATGTAGCCGTTGGCCGTTACCACGGTTCCGTCCTGATTGAGCTTGAACGAGCCGGAGCGCGTGTACATCAGGTCGCCGTTCACCTCCACCTGGAAGAAACCGTCGCCTTCGATGGCCACGTCAAGAGCGTTGCCGGTATTCTGGAAATCGCCCTGGGTAAAGAACTTGTGCACAGCTGTGGGACGAACGCCCATGCCGACCTGAATGCCCACCGGCAGGCTGTTGTCGCCTTCCGTTATCGAACCGGCGATCTTCATGGTCTGATACATCAGATCTTCAAATTCGGCGCGGCTTTTTTTGAAACCCGTCGTATTCACGTTTGCCAGGTTGTTGGAAATGACATCAATATTGAGCTGCTGCGCAACCATGCCGGAAGCGCCAGTATAAAGCGAACGCATCATAAGCTTTCTCTCCTCCGCTGGGTCAAAAATTTGTTATTGGAACCGTCCGGTAACGGTTTCGCATAATTCTCGAAATATCTTTATGCCAATGGCCTGAACAATTATATTTTGGCAGTGCAAATTGCTAGCCAATGCCGTTAGCCAACGCGCTTGCCGACTTTATCATGCATGGCGCGGTCGATGGTGTCGGCTGTCTGCATCACTTTCTGATAGGCTTCGAACTGACGGTTGACCTCAATCATGTTGACCATTTCGGAAACAACCTCCACATTGGCCTTTTCGATAAAGCCCTGTTCCACCCTCGCGCCGCCTCCGTAGGCGTCGCCTTCGGCCACATCGACGTTTTCCCTTGGTCTGTAAAGATTGCTGCCAAGCTTTTCCAGATTCTGGGGATTATCGACGCTGACCAGCTCAACCTGGTTGATCACGACGCCGTCTGCCGAAACCTGGCCGTCGCCGCCAATAACCACCTTGCGCGTGCCTGCCGGAATAACGATATTGCCGCCCGTGCCGGATACGGGATGGCCGTCGGGCGTCATCATCGTTCCGTCGCTTGAAAGCACGAAATGGCCGCTCCTGCTGAGAAAATCACCCTTTGGCGTGTTGATGCGGAAAAAGGCGTTTTCACCCGCTATTGCCAGATCAAGGGCATTGCCTGTAAATTCCATGGTTCCCTGCGAGTAATCGGTTCTGGAAACGGCAATTCTGGGCCTGACCATGTTTTTGGGTTCCGGAAAAAGCGGTCTGGAGCGCAAATTCATCAATGGCTCGCGAATTTCGTCGTGCGCGTACGAAGCCATTGTGTCCTTGAAGGCCAAGGTCTGCCTCTTGTAGCCGTGCGTGTTCACATTCGCCAAATTATTGGCGATAAAATTCATGCGATGCTCTGTCGTGAGGGCGCCAAAAAGACCGCTAAACATTGCGTCTTGCATTATAAAACTCCTTTTTTGCGCCAATGCTTCCGCAATCCTGGCGGGTGACGCGTCAAACCATTATTTTTTTACACTCTATATGCAAACAACAGGCCAAATAAGTTTTGCTTTGCCGAACAGGTGATTGCCAACGGCGTGAACCAAGAAGAAGCAAAGCTTGCCATGGAATCAAAAATGGGGGAGCAAGCTCCCCCATTTTTTGACTCGTTTTTCAACCATATCAGAACGTATAGGCGAAAGTGCCCATCACGGTCTGGGAATTCGTTTTCATTCCCGCCTGCATGCTGTAGTTGAGGCCGAGGGAAAGGTTGCCAGCTCCAAGTTCCAGGCCAATCGAGCCACGGTATCTTACGTCGTCCATGAACTGGTCTTTCATTGTGGCCCAGGTATCCGTGCCCGTAAAGCGCGCCTCGGACCAGGCTTTCTTGTCGCCGGCGGCCGGGATGACCGAAAAGTCGAGCATTGGCCGCAAATGCCAGCCATTGTCGAATTCAAATTTCTTTTCCAGGCTTATCCCGACAGGGAAGGTCCAGACATTCTGGCTTCTGGCCTTGCCCTCCAGCACAGTGCCGCCGCTGTTCACATCGTAGGCGTCATTGTAGATATGGGTGTAGCGCGCGCCGGCATGGGGACGGATATCGACAAACGATGTCTGGAAAGTATAGCCAAGCTCAACACCCGCGCTCAATGCCCAGGCCGTGATGTCGCTTTTCAAATCGTCCATCAGCATGGCCTGCGGCAAATCCTGCTTGATCTTGTTGTAGGTTGAGGTGAAGGCAACGTCGGCCGAGAGGTCAAAATTGTTTTTGTTCCATCCGGCGTAGGCGCCAAGCCCCCAGAAGGACATATTGTTTGTGGTTTCCGCAAGTTCGCCGCCGCTTTGGGAATAGCCGCCGCCGATATTGAAGCTCAGGCCAACTTTGAGGGCGTTTTCAAAGGTGTAATCGGCGCCGATAGCCACGCCGCCAAGGGCTCCGTTGACGTCCACCTTCCAATGGCCTGAGGTCAGGGAATAGCCGTTCACGCTTTTGTAAAGCGGCGAAATCCACATGGCAAATCCGTGCCAGTTTCTGTTGTCCCCAATAATTTCGCCTTCCGTGTTCATGGCCTGGACGCCGGCATTGCAATCCGATCCAGTCCTTTGATTCATGGCTGCCGAACCCGCCTGGTTGGCCGCAAAGGTCATTTCTGGCACAGCGCCAAGGGCAAAAATGCGGGCCGCGCTTTCGATTGTTCTGGCCGCCAGTCTTGCGTCATGCCCGATAAACCATAAATTGGTCGCCCGTGAGAGAAACAGCTGGCCTTGCGTGTAGTCGTATTTGAGCTGCGGCAGATTGTCCGGCTCATCCGGATTGTCCGGCTCATCCGGCTCGTCGGGATTTTCCGGCACATCCTGCCCGGGCTGATCCGGATCCGGCTGTTCCGGGTTATCCGGAGCCGGCTGCCCCGGGTTGTCAGGCTGCGTCGGCGTATCGGGCTGGGCGGGAGGAGTATCGGGCTGGACAGGCGTGTCCGGCTGGGGCGGAGTGGGC
>VSMX01000077.1:0-2975 GCA_009773975.1 Desulfovibrio sp.
TCGCTCCCATCCGCATCTGATTCAGGCCTGTTTTGCGCAAGCAGGATGTGTTTAAATATAAAATAGATGATCAGTATAAAAATTTCATCTTGGCAGGATACTCAAATCATCATCCTTGGGCTGTGCTCATTCTCATTTATCATGCGTCTCCTGCCTTAAAATCGTTTCCCGTT
This sequence comes from Desulfovibrio sp., assembly GCA_009773975.1. GTDB lineage: Bacteria > Desulfobacterota > Desulfovibrionia > Desulfovibrionales > Desulfovibrionaceae > Desulfovibrio. The sequence continues at coordinate 174 of VSMX01000077.1, forward strand.
CTCATTTCTTTTTTGTGCCCGCTTTTCGGACTGGTCAAGCGTCAGTTCCGCATCAGTCAAAGAAAAGTCGCCCATCGGTCAAGTTCGATCCGCTCCCATAGCCATTCCCATCTTTAATGCGGCCCCATCTGGACCAAACCGGAACTTTTTGAAAGGAACTGGCCGATTTTATGGCGAGCATTCGCGGTCAAAAGCCGATTGCGGCCTGCGCCGACGGCCTTTGCGGCTCCGAACGTCCTGATCAACGCCAAGGTTTACAATTCCGGCAATGTTCTGCTGGGGCAGTCCGATTGCGAAATTTGGTTTTGTCCATGTATTCCAGGGGAATGAGTACAAGAGACATTCAGGTTGACCTTGCGCTTTTTAGCGCATAAGCTGTTATTCCACAGTCAATCAAATATCGGGGAGATCCCATATCAAGGAGGATTGCATGGATTTTAACAGAAGAAACCTGCTCTGCGGTTTGGGTGGTTTGGCAGTGGGTGGAATGGTTTGCGGCATGTCCTGTAGCTCTTACGCGGCGGAAGCGGAAAAAGCGCCCGGGGGTGGCCGGTTTGCCCAGGTGCATGGGGAATTCGGCTGGAAGCCGCACACGCTCGATCCCGCCGAAAGCCAGCAGATTGCCTACGACGGCTATTGGTACAAGGGCTATGCCTGCGGCTACGGCACATTTTACGGCATTATCGGCGTAATGGGCGAAAAATTCGGTGCCCCTTACAACCAGTTCCCCTTTACCATGCTCGAAGCCAACAAGGGCGGCGTATCGGACTGGGGCACAATTTGCGGCGCGCTTTATGGCGCGGCTGCCGCTTTCGCGCTTTTCTATCCCCGCAAGGAACGCAACCCCATGGTCAACGAGCTTTTCCGCTGGTATGAAACCACGGCCCTTCCCATCTATAATCCCGGCGAGGCAGCCAGGGGCGTGAAAGGCAAGATCCCCAGCAATGTGGCCGATTCCCCGCTTTGCCATCTTTCCGTTTCCAAATGGTGTTTCGAAAACAAGATCGAAGCCACCAGCAAGGAAAGAAGCGAACGCTGCGGCCGGCTGACTGCCGATGTCTGCAAGAAGGCTGTGGAAATCCTGAACAGGAAAATCGAAGAGGGCAACGCCTTCAAGTGCGCCTATCCCATGCAGAAGTCTGTTTCCTATTGCGGCGAATGTCATCTTACCAAGGGCAATGAGGCCAACTGGGGCAAGGGCATCATGGACTGCACGCCCTGCCATTCCGGCGGCCCGGCTGTTTCCGACAAGTTCAAGGACCATCCGTAGAAAATTTCTCGGGCCTATCAGTCCCGCAATCAACCAGGTTTGCAAAAACGCCCGGGTATTTGCTCCCGGGCGTTTTTTTGCGCTGCCTCCATCCGCCTTGCCCAGGGCGCCTTTGGCAACGCGCAATCAATTTCCGAGTAGCGGCAAGCTCCGCCTGGCGCGGCAGTGCAAATTCGCGTTGCTACTCCTTGCCGGTAGCCGCATCCTCATCCACAATCCAGACCAGATCGCCAACCTGCGGGCGCACAAGCTGGGCAGGCAGGGTCGGCTCCTTCAGCAGGTTGAGCACTTCAGCAAGGGCCTTGTGTTTTTCCGCGGCGCCTACCAGGAACATGCACATCCGCGAATTGTTGATGACAGGCAATGTCAGCGTAATGCGGTCCTCTTTGCGCTCCGGAACGTAAGCATCGGCAACCATACGCTTTTTTTCATGCAGCAGCGGGGAATTGGGGAAAATTGAAGCAGTGTGGCCATCCTCGCCCATGCCCAGCAGCATCAGGTCGAAGCGTGGAATTTCGTTGGAACCCAGCCTGAATTCCTCGCGCAGCAATTTCTCGTAATTTGCCGCTGCCCGTTCGGGATCTTCATCGCCGCGCATCCTGAAGAAGTGTGTTGCCGGAACCCTGGAAAGCAGTTCGCGCCGCGCAAGTCCGTAGTTGCTTTCCGGGTCGTCAGGGCCAACGCAGCGTTCATCCACCCAGAAGATGCTGATTTTTTCCCAGGGCAGGCGTTCCACCCAGTCCTTGTGGGCCAGAAGTCTGAAAAGAGGTTCTGGCGTGTGGCCGCCGGAAAGCGCAATCCGGAATACATCGCGCTCTTCCACAGCCTCCTCGCAGGCAGCGGCGAGAATGTGGGCGGCCCTTTCGGCCATGGCCGCAGGATCTTTGTGAATATGCAAGGAAAGATGTATGGAACGGCTTGGGCCTTTCATTCGGCTTCTCCCTGGTGATGGTTAAAAATTATTTTTTATTTAATTGACGAATAACGGCATGGTGCAAAAGCCAGCAGGGTGATTGTGCCCCGCAATATCGCATGGAATATCAGGATTGGGCACTTCCTTTATATGAAGCACCTTGCCGTTGTTCAGGCCCAATGTCTGCCATTTGGCATGACAGATCAAATGTTGCGCGCCAATCAGGCTGCGGGCAAGGTCGCTTGCGCCGTCAAGCTCGAAATTCCAGCGGTGGCTGAAATCGCTGCCCTGCGGCGCGGCCTGGGCAGCGTTGAGATAGCGCTGCACGATAACCTTGCCGTCAGGCTCGCAAATACTGGCATCAAGCGACATATTGTTGACCTTGACGTCGCTTTTGTTGCGGGCAAGCACATGCACAACCATGACCACCGTTCTGCCATCGCTCAGATAGCCGGCATCGGCAGTACAGGACAGGATGGGCAGGATGCTGTTCATCTGCTTTGTGGTGGCGGCATTCTTGCGCTCGCAGGCTTCGCGCTGGGCCTTGTTCCTGGCCAGTATGGCCACCCGCAGGCGCCGGGCTGTTGCATTGGCATTGACCAGGTGCTGTACCCTGAAG
>VSMX01000077.1:2985-4396 GCA_009773975.1 Desulfovibrio sp.
TGCGCCGCATATTGACAACAAGAGTACACGGCTCGGACAGCAGGGGGTTTTCGATTTTGGCGTTGAGCAGGGCATTATCCTTGTCTGTGGGATTGATGTTCAAACTCGAAACAAGCTGGCCAATAAAATCGGGCGGCAGAATCTGCAATTCGCGCGCAAGCCTTGCCTCCTCGCTTTCTTCCTCTGTCTTTTTGGAGTTTTCTTCCTTGGCAAGAAATTTTTTCAGAAGCGCAGTCTGAATTATATGCTTTATATTGCGTTGCTGATCTGCGCCGGCCTGGAAAAACGGAAAATTCCTGGCAACGGCGTTTGCCAGATCATCAGTAAGACTGTTGAAATCAACCAGTTTTGCAAGGCGCGCGGGTTCTGGCGGAGAAAGCGCTTCCTTTATTTTGGTGAAGGCATATTCGCTCGTCTGCCGGTATTGATACTGCTGCCAGCCATAAATGCTGCCAGCAACCGCAAGCGCGCCCAAAAGACCGATGATCACGCCGCCGATGATCTTGTGCGCGCGCAGCCTGGCGGCAAGATTGTTGAAAAGTTGGAGTTTCATGAATCCGTTACGTCCTTCTGACAGCCAGAGATATTTTTCTGGCTATATTCCATTGCCGGCACAGGTTTCGGCATGCCGGACCTTATTCTTAATCCCAGGGGGGTTGCCAGGCCAGGAGAATTGAAATCAGCCCGAATAACGCACCATGCGCCCAGAAGCGTTCTTCCGGGCAGCCTGTTGATGAATGAAAAGGAACATTCCCTTTTCCAGCTGGCCACGGGGCCAAGCAGGGTGGAACGGCTTTCAAGGTGGTCTGCGCCCAGACCGTTCAGCATACGCCATAGTCCGGTGCCCGTATTTGCGGGCCATGGCCACGCTTTGGCCCTGCCCCCTATTTTCCAGCAATAAGCCGCCAGGGATGCGCTGTTCCAGAACGTCAGCAAAATTCCATGTTCCGCAACGCGCATGCATTCCCTGGCGCATTTTTCGGGTATTTCATCGCGCAGGTGCAGCACAATCCAGTCTATGGCATTGTCTTCGTACGGCAAATGATCAGCCGTTGCCGGATAAATCTCCAGCATTCTGTTTGCTTCCCTTGCCTGTGCGCGCAAGACGGGATTGGGCTCCACGGCTGCCAGGTCGAAACCGCGCTTGCGGTAAAGGGAGAAGAATGAACCGTCTCCGCAATTTACCTCCAACAGGCTTGCGCCCCTGGCCTGCGGCAGGGCCGCGCCCAACAGATTGAGCTGATGTATGAAGACATAGCTCGAGATGGGGCCCTTGCCAGCAAAAAGTCTTGCTGCGGCTCCATTTTTGCCGCCGTGCGCCATAATTTGTCAGGCCACTACTATGGCCTCAATTTCCACCAGGGCGCCAAGGGGCAGGGCGCCAACTTCCACGCAGGATCTTGCGGGGAAT
>VSMX01000077.1:4406-10853 GCA_009773975.1 Desulfovibrio sp.
TTCCTTGAAAAATTCGCTGTAAATCTTGTTTACCCTGGGGAAGTCCTCGATATGGGCGATAAAGACAGTTGTCTTGGCCACATCTTTAAAATCAAGGTTCTTCGCCGCCAGAATGGCTGCGAGATTCTTGCAGGATTGCGTGGTCTGGGCTTCTATGCCGCCTTCGACAATTTTGCCGGTTTGCGGATCTATCGGCACCTGGCCGGAGATAAAGAGCAGTTCGCCCCTTGTCAGCACGGCCTGGCTATAGGGTCCGACTGCCGCTGGAGCTGCCGTAGTGCGGATTACTTCTTTTTTCATGAACAATTCCTTCTGTTCGCCGGCTTGTTCCGGGTGAATGATTTATGAAGATATTTTTTTATTTATACATCGGAAGGAGTTCAAACACAAAAAGAATATGGCAAACCCCAACCAGAATGCCGTAACAGAGCAGAATGGGCACAAGCATATTGCCGCCCGGCGCCGTATAGGGCCTGGGAGCGTAGTTTTTGCGCTTGGCGCGCAAAAGCATGGCCGGCACGATAACGGACCAGATGGCCGCCGCAAGCCCAGCCCAGCCAATGGCCGGCAAAAAGCCGTCCGGCCAGATCAGGCCGCAAATCATCGGGGGAGCAAAGGTTATCAGCATTGTCTTGGTGCGGCCAAGCCTGCTGTCGTCAAAGCTGCACAAATCCGCCATATAGTCAAAAAGACCGAGCCCCGCGCCCAAAAAGGACGTGGCCACAGCCAGAAGCGAGAAGGCTTCCAGAAAACCCATGACGAAGGAATTGTCCAGGTTCGCCCCGGCCGCGCTGAGCAAATTGCCCACATTGCCGCCTTCGGCAATAACATCCCTGAATTCGGAACGGGGAATAATGCCGTCGGCCGCGCTTATCCAGACAAAATAGCAGAACAGGGCTATCAATGTGCCGTATTTGAGACATTTGTTGATTGTTGGCGCGTCTTTGCCCATGTACTTGACAAGGCTGGGCACGGAGGCATGAAAGCAGAACGAGGTGAGATAGGTGGAAATGGCGCACCAGATGAAGATGGGGCTGCCGTTTTCCTCCAGAATCAGGGAGGGCCGGATATTGCCGATCATTCCGCACAGGGAGAAAATGAGCGCCAGAACCATGCCCCCCATGAGAATGATCGAAAAGCGGTCAACAGCTTTCGAACTCCACCAGATGCAGGCCACAAGCAGGAGAGCGAAAAAAAGGCTGGTCAGCAGGCGCGGCGGCTCCACGCCCAGAAAAGGCGTCAGCGCATGTTGCAGCACGGACCCGCCGCCGCTTACATAGGCATAGACCAAGGTATAAAGCACAAAAGCGACGGAGAGACCGTTGAGCGTGTTCCAGAAAGGGCCGAGAAGATTTTTTACAAGGGTGTGGAAACTGTCGCCCGGGGCAAATTCCAGGTTGACTTCAAGAATTGCCTGGCTTGAACGATACATGCAAAACCAGGAAACCACCAGAACCATGCAGGACCAGTAAAACCACATTCCGGCGGAAATCATTGGCAAGCCGAGCATGCCCGCTCCGATTGCCGTGCCGGCAACAAGCATTGTGCCGCCAACTACAGGAGATAGTTTCATTTGATTCTCTTTCCCAGTTTTTGCATCCTTCGCGCATAATGCCAGCAAGCTCGCTCTATGGCAAGCTTTCCATTACTTCCCGTCTATCCAGATTATGGAGGCCTGGCGCCCGGGGCATTTGTTGTCACGGTATGAGAAAAACTGCTCCCTGTTGGCCAGTGTGCAGATATCCAGGCCAAATATTTGTCTGGCCGGAATGCCGGCCGCCTGCAACTGTTCCCTGGTCAGGTTCCAGAGATCCATGCAGCGGTTTTGCTCATCCAGCCAGGGGCGGAACTCCTCCGGCCATTCCTTTTCAAAATTGACAAACCGGGCATTGGCCGGTCCAAGACTTGGGCCCCGCACGGCAAAAACATCGCGGGCCTCAAGCTTGTATGTGGCGCAAAACCTTTCCACCGCTCTTTGGGGGAAATTTGCCCGATTGCCGCGCCAGCCGGCATGAATGGCCATTATGTGCCCGCCAGCACTGTGCGCCACCAGGATGGGCTGGCAATCAGCTGTCTTGATCACAAGGCCAAGATTTTTTTGCCGGCTCATCATGCCATCGGCCTTTGGAAGGTCAGCGGGCTCAAGGCCGGTGGCAGCTGGCTCGACAAGCAATTCATCGCCATGAACCTGATGCGCTTCCGCCAAATTTGCCAGGCCACGCGGCACAAGCCGTGCCACAATGTGTTCGCGCGCTGCCAGGACTTTTGCCCTGTCCTGCCCGGCCCGAAAGGAAATGTTTCCCGCAAGGGGGTCCGCCCCCTCAAAACGTCCTGTGAAAACGCAATGCACATTTGCAATGCCGGGAAAGGCGAAATCCAGGAAGCAGGCCTTCATTTCCTCACCTCATGACAGCCGTTTTCGCTAAAAATACAATCCATTTTGCAGTCCCAGGACATTGCCTCGAGGGCATCGACAATCTGAAAGCCATAACAAAAGCCGAGCAGCGGCCATGCGTGCTTGCGCGCGCCCAGAAAACGGTCGTAATATCCGCCGCCAAAGCCAAGGCGATTGCCCGCAAGATCAAAAGCCAGCCCGGGAACAAGCATCAGCTCCGGAGCAAAATTATCCGGCCCAAAGCCCGTGATGAATTTTTTTGGCTCCGGGATTCCAAAATTGCCGCTTTCAAGATCGCCAAAGCCTTTTACAGGCGCAAATTCCATCAGCCTGTTTTTCAGGGTTCTGGGCATATAAACCGTCTTGCCGTCATCAAGAGCTCCTGTCAGCAAAAGCTCCGTCCCGAGTTCGCCCTGGATCGGCATATAAAGGGCAATTGAGCGCGACTTTTCAAAAAGCTCATGGGCGAGGAGTTTTTTTTGAGCTGCCATTGACCAGGGCCTGCACTTGTCGGGGGGCAGGGCTTTCCTGGCGATCTTGAGCTTCTCGCGCAAATCCGCCCTTTCCCGGCAGGCTGCATCCTTTTCCTTGCCCGCAAGATGTGGCACAATGTTTTTCAAAACGGAATGATTATTCATCCGCGAGTTCCTTTGTGGTTTGAGACCTCGGTCTTCAGGCAGAACAAGTCCGCACCCCGCACTCTCTGGCGGGGTATCAGACGCGGGCTGGCCTGGGAGGGGGGTCAGACCCATCCCGGGCGCAAGACGCAAAGCCCTGAAGGGCCTTGCTGCCAATTTGGTTGCGCATAAATTGTAACAAAGGATGGATTGTAATGCCAGACAAGCGGCAAAGCCCCGAAAACATTGGGTTGCTCTGGATTGTGGTAGGCGACATTCATGACGAGACAGGAAATTTTGCGAAAATTCCCGAACTTGTGAAAGCAGCGGGCATTATTGTAACCGGTGATCTCACCCAGTTTGGCGGGGCGAAGGAAGCCAAAAAGGTGCTTGAGGCCATCGGGGAGAGCGGCCTGCCCGTGCTGGCCCAGATTGGCAATATGGACAAGCCCGAAATTGACGAATGGCTGACGGGCGCCGGCATCAATCTCCATACTGTGGTGCGCGAGCTTGCCCCGGGCATTGCCATTTTCGGCATTGGAGCCTCGACTCCTACGCCATTTAACACGCCAAGCGAATTTCCCGAAAAGACATACTCGCACTGGTTGAAGCAGGAATGGGATCAGGCCGGGAAATATCCCTCTACCGTGCTTGTTTCCCACAATCCGCCAAAGGACACGGTTTGCGATTATATTCCGGAAGCCGGCATTCATGTCGGGTCCGTCGCGGTGCGCGAATTCCTGGAACAGAACCAGCCGGATATCTGCCTTTGCGGCCACATTCACGAAGGCCGCGGACTTGACCACGTTGGCCGCACCCTTGTTGTCAATCCGGGCACGCTGGCCTCCGGCGGTTATGCCGTTATGACTTACGCCGACGGCAAGCTTTCGGCCGCCCTGGGGCAGGTGTAGCCATGCAAAAGCCATTGGACTGGTCAAAAAAACGCTGTGTTGTGCTGGATATGGACGGCACGGTCTATTTGGGCCATATCCCGATTGAGGGCGCCGTCGATTTCATTACCAAACACTGGAATGATCTTGATTTTTATTTTTTGAGCAACAATACATCCAAATCGCCGAATTCCTATATTGAAAAGCTCAATGGCATGGGGATTCCGGCGCGCCGGGAGCTGATGCTTTCGCCGGTCACGCCCCTCGTGGATTTTTTGCGCGCCAATAAAATCCATTCCGCCTACATAGTCGGCAATGACGACTTCAGGCGCGATTTGAAAAGCCGCATGCCGGAACTCGAAATGGGGGAAAAAAACGCCCGGGCTGTAATCCTGGCCTATGATACCGAGCTCACTTACGAAAAGCTTTCCAGGTCGGCCCTTATGCTGCAAAAGCCGGAAGTCCTCTTTCTGGCAACCCACCCCGATCTGGTCTGCCCATCCCCGGAAGGTCCCCTGCCGGATGTGGGCAGCATGATCGAGCTTTACAATACCGCAACCGGCCGGCGCCCTCAGCATATATTCGGCAAGCCAGACCCGGCCGTGCTTGCGCCCCTGCTTGCCCGCTATGATAAAAAGGACATGATCATGGTTGGCGACCGGCTTTCAACCGACAAGAAACTTGCCGAAAACGCCGGAATTGACTTTGCGCTGGTGCTGAGCGGAGAGGCCACGCGGGAAGATCTGGCCAGGGAAGCCAGCCAGCCTGCCGTGGTGCTGGAAGATCTGGGCAAGGCTTTTTGGGTCGGCAAATAGCGATTGCGCAAAAGCAGATTTTGCCTGCGGACGCAAAAAGGGGCGGATACCATCCTGGTTCCGCCCCTTGTCATTTTTTCGTTACTGGCCCATTAGCCAGTTCATCGGCACGAGGGACAGCTTCGGGAAGAAGAGCAGCAAAAAGAGCATTATCAGTTCGACTACCAGGAATGGAATCAGATGCTTGATCAGTTCCACAATCTTGATATTGCCAACGCCGCAGACAACGTAAAGCACGGTGCCGACCGGCGGCGTGATAACGCCTATGCCCAGGTTGAGGATGAAGAGCAGACCAAAGTAGTAGGGGTCAATGCCGGCCTGCTGTACCATGGGGAAGAACACCGGCGCAAAGATCAGGATGTTCGGCGTAAGGTCCATGACCATGCCGATGAGGAAGAGGAAGATATTGATGCTCAAAAGCAGCAGGATGGGTGAATCCATCAGCGGTTCGAATAGCGCGCCCATTTGCTGCGGAATGTCAGCGGAGGTGATGAAGTAGCCAACGGCCGACGCTGTTGCCACGATGAGCATGACGACCGATGTGGTGCGCGCCGCTGCCGCGCTGACGCGCAATAGCTGCTTGAACGTCAGCTCGCGATAGTAAAGCACACAGACCACGATTGCATACACGGATGCGAACGCGCCGCCTTCTGTGGGGGTGAATATGCCGAAACGGATGCCGCCCAGCAAAAGCACCGGCATCAGGAAGGCCGGGGTTGAATCCATGATGATCTTGATTTTTTCCTGGCGATTGAAGGTAATGGTTTCATTGTAGCCGTCAATGCGCACAATGAAAAACCACACGACCATCAGCGCAAGGCCGATGAATATGCCGGGGAAAAGGCCGATCATGAAAAGCTTGGTGATTGAGAGCCCGCCAATTGTCGCGCCAAGCAGGATGAAGTTTGTTGATGGCGGAATGATCGGACCAAGAATGGCGCCCGAGGCAATGACGGCTCCGGCGCGGCCAGGCTTGTAGCCAACTTCTTTCATCATTGGCAGGAGCAGGGCCCCCAGGGCGGCAGCCTCGCCAACCGAACTGCCCATCAGGCCGGCAAAGATGATGCTGGAAATGACGGCCGCGTAACCCAGGCCGCCGCGAACCCGCCCCATCATCAGCTGGGCCAGCTGCACGACCCTTTGGGAGAGGCCGCCGGCAGCCATGATTTCGCCCGCGAAGACGAAGAACGGAATGGCCATCAGGGGATAGTTGTTGGCTCCGTCCAGCATGGTTGTGGCAATGATGATCGGATCAAAGAAATCCGCGTGGAGCATCAGGGCTATGGCGCAGATAACCAGCACCAGGCAGATCGGTATGCCAAAGGCCAGGAAGAAAAAGAGGGTGGCCAGAAAGATGAACAGTTCCATTTCTTCCCCCTAGTGCTTCATGAAATCTTCGGTCGGGCGCCTGAGCAGCGCGATGAAATCCCTGAACTGGATGATCAGGGAAGCGGCGGCCATTATCGGCAGCGTGCCATAGATAAAGGTCATGTTCACGCCGGTGGAAACAGATTCCTGGTCGTAGGTGCTCATCACATACTCCACGCCGCCCCACAGGAGTATGGCCATCACGGTCATGCCGATAAGGCTGGCAATGATTTCAATTGTCTTGCGCGAGGTTCCGTGCAGCATATCGACGAACATATCCACCGCGATGTGTTTTTTGCGGTAGAAAGCTTCGATTGAGCCAAAAAATGTGATCAAGATGAACAGCAACCTGGCCAATTCCT
>VSMX01000078.1 GCA_009773975.1 Desulfovibrio sp.
ATACAATATTTATAATTTATTTAATTGGGGAGGTTTTATGGACAGGCGCAAGTACATTTTGGCACTCGATCAGGGAACTACCAGCTCACGCGCTTTGGTTTTTGACCATGATGGCAGCGTTAAATCCACGGCCCAACGGGAATTTCAACAAATTTTCCCAAAAGCTGGCTGGGTAGAACATGATCCTCACCAAATTTGGGCATCACAGGCTTCCGTTATTGCTGAAGCTATATCTGCCATTGATATTAATGGTCTTGACCTTGCTGGCATAGGTATCACAAATCAGCGTGAAACTACAATTGTCTGGGACAAACGTACTGAAGAACCGATTTATAATGCTATTGTTTGGCAAGACAGAAGGACAAGCGAATATTGCGACCGTTTGCGTGAAGAAGGCAAGGTTGACATGATTCGCGATAAAACAGGCCTTATTCTTGATGCTTACTTCAGTGCCACTAAAATTAAATGGATTTTGGATAATGTACAGGGTGCACGCAAACGTGCGGAAGAAGGCAATCTGTTATTTGGAACTGTCGATTCATGGTTGATTTGGCGTCTTACCCGTGGCGAAAAACATGTAACCGATGTTACCAATGCTTCCCGGACCATGCTTTTCAATATCCATACGCTTGAATGGGATGATGAATTATTAAAACTGTTCGACATTCCAAAATCCATGATGCCCGAAGTAAAATCTTCAAGTGAAATTTACGGCTATACTACCACTACACTTTTTGCACACAAAATACCAATTTGCGGTATGGCTGGGGATCAACAGGCAGCCCTTTTTGGCCAAATGTGCATAGAACCCGGATCTGTAAAAAATACTTACGGAACAGGTTGCTTCCTTTTGATGAATAGCGGCGAAAAGCCCATCATGTCAGAAAATCAGCTATTAACAACAATTGCATGGAAAATTGGCGACAAGGTAACCTATGCCCTTGAAGGATCGGTCTTCGTAGCAGGCTCGGTTGTCCAATGGTTAAGGGATAATCTGAAATGTATTTCAAGTTCTGAAGATGTAGAAGCTCTTGCTGCATCTGTTGCTGATACTGATGGCGTATATTTCGTCCCTGCCCTTACTGGCCTGGGTGCGCCCTATTGGGATCAATATGCCAAAGGCTCCATTTCCGGTCTGACCCGCGGAAGCACCTTGGCGCATATAGCACGTGCCGCTCTGGAAGGCATTGCCTACCAAACCTATGATATAGTCAAAGCAATGGAAAAGGATGCGGGCCTGCCGCTTGCCAATCTCAAGGTGGATGGCGGGGCGTCACGTAATAACCTCCTGATGCAATTCCAGAGTGATATCCTGGGATGTGAAGTGCTGAGACCGCGTATAACAGAAACTACCGCTCTTGGCGCGGCGTATCTGGCTGGCCTAGCTGTAGGTTATTGGGAAAGTATTGGCGAAATTCAATCACAATGGCAAGTGGAACGCGTATTTACACCTATGGGCGATACGGCAAAAGTTGCCAAGCAACTTGAAGGCTGGCACAAGGCCGTTGAAGCTGTTATGTGTCAATATCCCAAATAGATATTTATAACGGACAATAATTTATAAAATATCAACGCGGAGTATTGAATAAATGCGCCAATTCACATTTATTATTTTGTTTATGTTTGTTTCAAGCCTGTTGTTGGCATCTCCTTTATTGGCCGCTGATTCATCTTCAATCCAAGCTCAAGTATCTCAACAAGCTCCAGTTGCGCCTGATATTGACAAGGTTGTAGAAAAAAAAGAAGTTTCACTTTTTGTAAAGTGCGTTTTTGAAGCTGTGGGAACTTTTATACTTATTCTCCTCGGTTGCGGTGTGGTGGCCTGTGTGCTTCTTGAAAAATCAAAAGGGGCTGGAGGAGGCTGGATTACCATTACCCTTGCCTGGGGGCTTGCGGTAATGTGTGGTGTTCTTGTTGCGGGGCCATACAGCGGCGCGCATCTTAATCCAGCATTGAGTGTCGGTTTGGCTGTTGCAGGCAAGTTCCCCTGGGCATTTGTGGTTCCTTATATAATTGCCCAAATGATTGGGGGTATCCTGGGTGGCGTTGCTGTCTATGTATTTTACAAAGATCATTTTGATGTCACGGAGGACAAGGGTATCAAACTTGGAGTATTTTGTACGTCTCCGGCAATTCGTAATTATCGCAGAAACCTTGTCTGTGAAGTATTAGGTACATTTGTCCTTGTTCTTGTCATCCTGTTCATGAGTGAAAGTGGAAATACACCCGAGGTTGGACTTGGATCAATTGGGGCAATCCCGGTTGCATTTCTAATCGTTGTTATTGGTATGTCACTGGGTGGCACAACCGGTTATGCAATTAATCCTGCCCGAGACCTTGGCCCAAGAATAGCGCATGCAATTTGTCCTATAAAGGATAAGGGGTCAAATGACTGGGAATATAGCTGGGTACCAATTATCGGGCCTATGCTTGGTGCTATAACTGCGGCAATCGTTTATTGGATTATCATTGGAATAATGTAATTTATTCCTGTACGCCTAAAGTCATAAAAGAGATTCGAAATCTCAAAAATATATGCTATAAAATTTTTAGGCGTCTCTAGCTATTTATTTGCCAAAGCCGCACAAACTATGTTTGGTCAACATTGCCAAGTCAGCCTCCTGGATTAAATTAGCTGGATAATTGTTTTTGGCTGATTTGCCCATGATTTGATAAACTTATTTCCTGTTTTTTTCCAGGCCAGCATCTTATAAGGTGCTGGCCTTTTGGTGTGCGCCGGACGTTGCGCGTTTCAAGGTGGTGCAAATCAACTCCACCTGGAAGAGACCTTGAATAGACTGTTGGAGGCTGAAGCCCATGAACTATGCAATGCGCGAAAATATGAGAGAAATGCTGGTCGCGCACAAGCACGCGTGCCGGCCACTATACGCGCAATTTGCATACGACATCAAGGCATGTCAAGCTCAATGTTCCCAAATTACGGAATACTCCGTTTGAAACGGCAATAATAAAAAGATACCGCAGGCGAGAGATATCCGTGGACGAATCTCTCGCCCAGATGCATCTGGCTGGAGTTTCAGTACGCCGCGTGGAAGACATAACCGAAGCATTTTTGGGGTTGCCACGTCAGTCCATCAACCATAAGCGACCTGAAGCAAAAGATTTATTCCTTCATTCCTTTATATAGCATTGCCACAGTCCGGGCATGGGCTGCTGTTGCCGCAAAATGGACAGCTTTGGGGGATAATCCTGCCTGTGCCGTGGCAACGTTGGCATATGGATTCTTTATCCCAACCTTTGCCCATACAATCCGGGCAAATGAGGTTACGCTGACCTCCCCAGCAAGCGCCGCAGGAAATTCTTCCGGTCCCCAAGCATTTTTTACAGCAATCCACTTCTTTCCCTCCTGTTTTAAAACTGTTGTTACCTGCTGCCAACACCAAAACCCATGTCAATTTGACCTCTGGGCCTGAGCTCAATATTTTTGCAAGCGCATCCCGAAAGACCTGCAATCAAACAAATACACAATAACAGTAATAGAATCCTCCTTATAAACATTACAAAAACTCCATTCATTCACTTCTGTGAAATCCGCGCTCCTGCGGGCACATCTTCTGTAAGCCAGACATTTCCCCCAATCACCGCGCCTTTACCTATTGTAACACGGCCAAGTATCGTAGTCCCTGCATAGACAGTTACATTATCTTCAAGAACAGGATGTCTGTCGATACCCTTTGTCAGGCTGCCGTCCGTGTTTTTTGGAAAAGATAGAGCTCCCAGGGTCACTCCCTGGTAAAGTCTGCATTTATGCCCAATTATGCAAGTTTCGCCAATCACAACGCCAGTACCATGATCAATGAAAAACTCTTTCCCTATGGATGCTCCAGGGTGAATATCGATTCCGGTTTGTGAATGAGCCATTTCCGAAATTATTCTGGGAATCATCGGGGCATCAAGCTCATAAAGCGCATGAGCTATCCTGTGATAAAGAATTGCTATAATAGAGGGGTAACAAAAGATTGTTTCCCCCACGCTCCTTGCTGCCGGATCGCCTTCATAGGCAGCTTTGGCATCCAGGGCTAACAGATGCCTGATGTCCGGTAGCTTTTTCATGAAGTCCAACGCCTTGTTATTGCCTTCCACTTCGCAATTCATGCAAGGCAGACCCTCACCTGCGCAACCAAAACCAAGCCCAGCCACTAGTTGCTGGCGAAGCAGCGGGGAAATGCTGTCCAGCTTGGCTGCAAGATGATAGCGCATGGAATCAATATTTGTTGTAGGTTTTCCAAAATATCCAGGGAAGATGGCCGCCTTGAGTCTTTGCATTATTTCTGCAAGAGCATCCACTGAAAGACTGGCAGTATTTGGAGGTATATTCCGCCAAACAGTATTCAGGGAGTCTGGCATGCAAAGGGCATTTGTTATTTCATCAAGAAGTCCGTTTTGTTCAATATTTTGGCCTGGAGATATTTTTTTGAACATTGTTATTTTCCTGAAATATAACTCATGGAGAAAGAAAAGATTTTTTTGCCAGTAAAAATTCGCTGAAAATTTATCTCATTATGGACATGGAATGATGTGTACGGGATTAATACTACAGTTGCGATTTTTTAATTTTGATCTTTTTGACCCCACTATTGACTATTAAGCCTGCTTTCAGCCAAAAAAATCATGGTTCAACCGGGCAATTATCTGTCAAAAATCAACCCATTTTTCAATTTGCAACTGTAGTATTAAGCATTGTTTTCATAAAAATGTCAAAAATAATTTATCATGCACTGGAAGACCAAATAGTTCAATTAATCAGAATTTCCAACCATAGATTTTTTGAAAAGGCAACAAATTTCAAGGTAAAATTAAAAAACAATAAATTCCCCCCTTTTCAAAACCAAACAAGGACTTATCTCTTGCCCGTCAGGGGGCAATACCCTCTTGCGGCCAATACGCGCACACACGGCGCGTCCATTCAGGGCCGCCGTTTTAGCCATTGGGCTTTTAATAATTTTCTGGAGGAAAAGACATGAAACTCAAACCACTTAACGATCGTGTTCTTGTAAAACGTCTGGAATCCGAAGAAAAAACTGCCGGTGGTCTTTATATCCCCGATACAGCCAAGGAAAAACCATCTAAGGGCCAGATTGTTGCCGTTGGTCCTGGCAAATTTGACGAACAAGGCAAACGCATCCCCATGACCGTACAGCCTGGCAATGAAGTGCTTTTCAACAAGTATGCCGGTACAGAAGTAAAACTGGACAATGTTGACCATCTCGTCATGCGTGAAGAAGATATCCTTGCCATTATCGAGTAGCGAATTCCAATAAATCAATTTCCGAATTAATATATTTTTTTTCCTTTATTTAAGGAGGATATTTTAAATGTCTGCCAAAGAAATTCTCTTCGATGTCAAAGCTCGTGAAAAACTTGCCCGCGGCGTGGACAAGCTTGCCAATGCCGTGAAAGTTACCCTTGGCCCCAAAGGTCGTAATGTCGTTCTTGAAAAATCGTATGGCGCGCCTGTTATCACCAAGGACGGCGTGACCGTTGCCAAGGAAATCGAGCTTGACGACAAGTTTGAGAATATGGGTGCGCAGCTGGTTAAAGAAGTTGCTTCAAAAACATCTGATGCTGCCGGCGACGGCACCACCACTGCCACCATTCTGGCACAATCCATCTATCATGAAGGCAGCAAGCTTGTTGCCGCGGGCCGCAATCCAATGGCCATCAAGCGTGGCATCGACAAGGCTGTGGAATCCATTATTGCAGAACTTGCAAACCTTGCCAAACCCACCCGCGATCAAAAAGAAATTGCCCAGATCGGCACAATTTCCGCCAACTCCGATGCAACGATTGGCAATATCATTGCCGAGGCCATGAGCAAGGTTGGCAAGGAAGGCGTTATTACCGTTGAAGAAGCCAAGGGTCTTGAGACCACCATGGATGTGGTGGAAGGCATGCGTTTTGACCGTGGCTATCTTTCTCCTTATTTTGTTACCAATGCGGAAAAGATGATCTGCGAGATGGATAATCCGTATATCCTTCTCACAGAAAAGAAAATTTCCAGCATGAAAGATATGTTGCCTGTTCTCGAGCAGGTTGCCAAAATCAATCGCCCCCTGGTTATTATTGCCGAAGATGTGGAAGGCGAAGCCCTTGCGACCCTGGTTGTCAACAAGTTGCGTGGCACCTTGCAGGTTGTTGCTGTAAAGGCGCCCGGTTTTGGCGATCGCAGGAAAGCCATGCTTCAGGATATTGCTGTTCTGACTGGCGGCCAGGTTGCTTCCGACGATACTGGCACAAAGCTTGAAAACCTTACTCTTGATGACCTTGGCACAGCGAAGCGCGTTGTTGTTGACAAAGATAATACAACCATAGTCGATGGTGCCGGTAATTCTGATGCTATTAAGGCCCGCGTCAAACAAATTCGTGCCCAGATTGAAGAAAGCACCTCCGATTATGATCGCGAGAAACTGCAGGAACGCCTTGCCAAACTTGTTGGCGGTGTGGCTGTCATCAAAGTTGGCGCTGCCACAGAAGTGGAAATGAAAGAAAAGAAAGATCGCGTTGAAGACGCCCTCAACGCCACCCGCGCTGCTGTTGAGGAAGGTATTGTTCCTGGCGGCGGCACCGCGTTTATCCGTGTCTCCAGGGTTCTTGACGACATCAAATATGCCGATGATGATGAATTGGCCGGTATTGACATAGTGCGCCGCGCCATCACCGAGCCTCTGCGCCAGATTGCTCATAACGCCGGTTTTGAAGGCGCCATTGTTTGCGAAAAGGTTCGCGAAGGCAAGGATGGCTTTGGTTTTAATGCTGCCACGGGTGAATATGAAGATCTTATCAAGGTCGGTGTAATCGACCCGAAGAAGGTCACGCGTACAGCATTGCAAAATGCCGCTTCCATCGCTTCTCTGCTTCTGACCACAGAAGCAGCTGTTGCTGAAAAGCCCGAACCCAAGAAGGACGCCCCCATGGCTCCTGGTATGGGCGGAATGGGTGGAATGGACGGAATGTATTAATATATTTTCAGGCTTCTGACAGCTTGGCAATTTCGACCGCACCTCGAATACGGGGTGCGGTTTTTTAAGGTTTTATTGACAGGAAGGTTTTTTTCATCCCATCCATCACTTGCCAAATTTGATTTGCAATTTACATATCAGATTGAAAACAAAGGACGAGCATGAGAGATATTCTCGAATTTACAAGTCTCAAGGGCACAAATTTTCTTCTTGCATGGCACAAAATTGTCAGTATAGCTTTCATTAAGACTGATGAGGAAAACGCCACACCGCCTTGCGCGATTATTCGCATAGAAAATGCCGGCACAATCGAACGGCAATTTGCCACAGATGAAGAACTTGAACAATTCAGACAGGAATGTCGCCTCAATATGTCCCATGGAAAATACTACCATTCTGGCGTATCAGAAACAATGAACCTTACCTGTCCTATAAACAGGGAAAAATGTCTGGGGATTGACTGCGCAGTCTGGGTGACATTTTCAAAAAATTGCGCTGCTCCAATGGGTTATTGCGGTCTGCTTCATACTCATTAATCTTGTCAATATCTATTGCAGCCTGGAAACACGATTGCCGTGAAATGCAAATGGCATTGCAGAACGCAGAAGCGCGGCCTTTCTTGCAAAGATGCGGGCCCTTCTCCAACTTTGCGGGGAAACTTCCATAATGGAGATCAACCTGTAATAATTGGGTATAACGATTGATACTTATGGAAAAACTGAAGGAAGCCGCCATTTCTGTTGTTCCTGTAATGGTTCTTGTCTGGCTGCTTCACCTGCTCATTGCGCCGCTTGATAAAACAATCTGGCAATTCATGGTGGGTGGAATCCTGTTAATTATTGGTCTGGCAATTTTTTTACTGGGTGCGGAAATCGGCATTGTACCAATCGGCCAGCGCGCAGGATCTGCCCTTACTGCAAAGCGCAATCTTCTCATTCTACTTCTTTCAGGTTTTATAATAGGTTTTTTCATAACAATTGCTGAACCTGATGTGCATGTTTTGGCACAACAAGTTGCAGATGTTGCTCCCCAAATAAATCGCCTGGCTCTGGTTATCATGATTGCAGGCGGAGTTGGGATTTTTGTGGCAATTGCTTTGTTACGTATTGTTATACAACTTCCCTTGCCCTTTATGCTTCTGATTTTTTATACGTTGCTCTTTGTTTGCGCATCCATTGTGCCAGTGGAGTTTCTCGGGGTGGCTTTCGATGCGGGTGGCGCCACGACCGGCCCAATGACAGTACCTTTTATAATGGCCTTGGGAATAGGTGTAGCTGCAGTGCGCGCCGGCGGAGGCATTGATGATAGCTTTGGACTTATAGGCCTGGCCAGCATCGGTCCTGTTTTGGCGGTTCTTTTTCTTGGAATGTTCAGCAATGCGGAAAGCCATGTGGATGAAGCAGCAGAGATAATTGCCGACACGGGGATTTTTGGGCATTTTTGGGAACTTGTTCCTGAAGTGGCCTATGAAGTCGGCATGGCAATTGCGCCTCTGGTGGGTTTATTCATCCTCTTCAGAATTATCCTGTTGCGCAAAATGACGCGATATAGGCTTACACGCACTGCAATAGGGCTGGCCTATACATTTATTGGACTTGTCATTTTTTTTGTGGGAGTAAAGGGTGGATTTATTCCAGCGGGCACAAAGCTGGGAGGAATTCTGGCAGTCAAGAATGGCGGCTTGCTTTTTTGTACGGGGTTTATGCTTGGAGCGCTTGCGGTACTTGCCGAACCGGCTGTCTGGGTTTTGACAAACCAGGTAGAGCAGGTTTCAAGCGGAACTGTAAAAAGTCGTGTAATCCTGGGATTTTTATGTTTCGGAGTTGCTCTTGCTGTAGGCCTGGCCATGATTCGTGTCTCCAGTGGTTTGAGCCTGTGGTTTTTTATCATACCAGGTTATGCAATTGCGCTTGGCCTAATGTATTTTTGCCCCCCCATGTTTACTGCCATAGCTTTTGATTCCGGTGGGGTGGCATCAGGGCCGATGGCCTCCACTTTTATTCTTTCATTCGCACTCGGAGCTTCTTCCAGCCTTGGAGGCAATCCTGTTACAGATGCTTTTGGCGTAATTGCGCTTATTGCCATGACACCGCTTATTGCTATCCAATTGCTGGGGCTTATCTATGCCCACAAGGCAAGGAGAGTGTCATGACGGCCCATGTTCAGGCTGCAAGACTTCTGGTTGCGATAGTACGCAGTGGACGTGGAGATTATGTGGCCAAACTTGCCAGGGAAGCAGGAGCGACAGGTTGTACTGTTCTTTTCGGGCGTGGTACTGGTTCCAACAATATTATTTTAAGGTTGCTTGGGCTGGCGGACACGGAAAAAGAACTTGTTTTTACAGTTTCTGACAAGCAATTAATGCCTGCAATAATACATATCCTTAAAAATACCCCAGATTTATGCCGTAAAGTTTCTGGCATCGGATTTGTAATTGACGTTTTATCCTTTTTCAGGCCATCTGATGTAAATGATAAAAGGCCCATTTTCCCGAAGGGGAGGAACCAGATGAAACAATCAGGCCATGAATTGATTTGTGCCATTGTAAACGCTGGTCTGGCTGACGATGTAATGCATGATGCGCGTAAGGCAGGCGCTCGCGGCGGTACAATACTGAGGGCCAGAGGGACGGCAACAGGTCAGGACTGTAGTTTTTTTGGGATCGCTATTGTTCCTGAAAAGGAATTTTTGATGATTCTCTCTTCTCGCGCACATGCCGATACTATAGCGGAAGCCGTTGCAGGCGCAAAATGCCTTTCGGAACCAGGCAGCGGGGTAGTGTTCCGGATGCCGGTTGAAGACTTCTTTCAACTTGGAGCAGGCGTTCCTGCAAAGAGTTAAAGAAAAATTGATAATTTCAGCAGGAATAGATAAATTCAAGGCAAATGGCATAATTTGCAATTCGCGGGAAAATTCTTCATAAAGGAGTATGATGATGGCCAGGGAAGTTTGGATCAAGGCCGATGTGTATGGTTTGGAAACTCTTAAAGACGTTACTCTCAAACCAGTTGCCAGATGCGGGCATTATGAGACAGGCCCAGAAATTGTGTGGGCCGTACTTGATGCGGCATCCCGCCTGCATGACCTCGAATGCTGGGCCAAAGGAATTGTCAATTCAAGCAATAATCTTCTTGTACATACTTGTCCTGATGGATACGCCCCCCTGGGCAAGGCTGATGGCCCTGCAAAACCAGTATTTGGAATGCAAATAAGGGAAGCCCGCAACGATTTTTCCCGCGACAAGCCAATCGAGTTTTTGCCTTCCAAGGAATGTGCGGAACGTATGTGCCGTCTGCGCCAAAAATTTTGCGGCCTTGAAGATGATTTGTCCTGTATTCTTATAACAAATGGCATAAAACCAGATTTGCTGACATTGAAACAGTTGGTTTTTCTTGCAAATATGATAGATGCCACTCTGAAAAAAGAATACAAGAGTCCTGTTACACTCGATTCTTCCGTACTTGAGGCTATAAAAAAAATCTGATTTTTTATTTATTGTAGTTGGCCCTTAAAAATTGCTCAACCTTCTGAAATAGCTTGATAAAATCTCCAAGGTTCTATATTCTTTTAAACACATATTGCATTGAAATAGCCCATTTTACGGTTTAATTTGATCAGGTTTTTTATATGAAGGCCAAATCGGCTCCCCAAATTTCTCAGGGGACTTTTCTTTATCCAGATCTTATTGATCAGCTTAATCCAAAAGATCCTTTAATTCAAGCATATCCATAAGTTGCGGCATCGCGGAGATTTCATTACTCTTGTCTGGGA
>VSMX01000079.1 GCA_009773975.1 Desulfovibrio sp.
GCACCTGGGCGTACTCGGCCGGATCTCTTTCCGGCCCGCGATTTTCCTGGTCTGGTTGTTTCGGCATAGCGACCTCATCAAATTATGGCGGTTATTTGCTGAACCAGAGGGCATGATCCAGTCCCCCGCATTACGCATAATTGCCTGCCGTAATTAAATGTCCATATAAAGCGTGGGCTCCATGCAATATCTGGAGTTTGATATGTATATTTATTTTACGGCAGGTGCTTACTGCTGAAATGCCGGATAAAACTGGAACGCTGTAAAAAGGGGCCTCGCGCCCATTGGCGGAAGGCCCCGGAAACAGGCTGCTTCGCGGCTACTTCGCGTACCTGGCCGCGCTTTCGAGGATTTCCCTGGCATTGGGCACATACTGCTTGCTGTTCGGATCGGTGAACAGGCTCCAGCTGCGCTCGCCGGCTTCCTTCATGTACTTCTTGAGTTCGGGAGTGGGCTCGGAAATCTTGCGCTTGGCATCGGTAATTTTCTTTTCGGCGACGGCATCGGCCTGGACCATCATCTTCCAGACGTCTTCCGCAGCCATCTGGGCGGCCTGGTCAAACCACTTGCGATCCTGTTCGGGAAGCTTGTTGTAGAACTTGTCGTTGATGAACAGGGAATGCAGAACAAGAATATGGCCTGTCTTGGTGATCTCGGGGGCATATTCGTACACGCCGGTGGAAGCGATATCGGTCATCGGGCTGTCGCCGCCGTCAATGGCGCCGGATTCGATGGAGGTCATCACTTCCGCGAAAGGCATGGGCTGACCGGAAATGCCGGCTTCCTTCGCAAAGTTTGTGTAAAGCGGAATGTTGGGCACGCGCATCTTCAGCCCCTTGATGTCGTCAATGCTCTTTACCGGATTCTTGGTGTAGAAATGACGGAAACCAAGCGGAAAGACATTCATGGTGCGCATGCCGGACTTTTTGTCAAAGCCGTCGGTGATCAGCTTGAAAGTATCGCCCTGCATGGCGCGGTGGGCGTGGTCCAGGTTTTCATACAGCATCGGGGTTTCCAGCATGGCCATGGCCGGGTGGAACTTGGACATCTGTGTGCCGGTGGCGCACATCTGGATTGTGCCGCGCCTGGTCTGGTCAATGTAGGAGTCTTCCTTGCCAAGCTGGCTGTTGGGATAGACCTTGACATCGTATTTGCCGTTGGAAAGTTGTTTCAGGTATTCGCCGAATTTGTGCATTCCAACAGTCTCGGGCTCGCCTTCTGGCTTCATGCCGGCGATTTTGATCACCTGGGCCTTTTCCGCGGCATCAGCCGTTGAAGCGTTGAGCAGAGCCATGCCGCAAAGTAGTCCCATAGCCAGGAACAATGCAACAAGTTTTTTCATTAAATTCCTCCTTGAAGTGTCCGAAAAACGCATCTCCTCCAAATGCCATAGGGAATGAGGCGGAGACGTTTCCATTTGTTTCGCTTGCCGTTAATCTACTTGACTAGAGGCATAAAGTTCAATGCTTTTTTCATAAAAATTTTTGCCAAATTTGAAATTTTGCCATTTTTGTCCTGCCGCAACACAAAAATGGCGTGCCAGGCCGGATTTTTATTGTACCCGAACGCAAGCCCGGCACGTTATTCCTTGATGCCGCCAGGAATAAGCGACAATTGTCCGCTGCCACCCGCAGGGCGCTGCAGCAAGGAAATTGGCTTTCCGGACCGGAATGGATGCAGAGGACATGAGCGCACAGGGCACTGGTCGGCCTCCGTGGCCACGCCCCCGCAGCAATCCACGCATTTTGCCCTGATGGCTTTCAGCAAGGTAAGGGTATTGTTTTTTTCGGTCATTATTTGATACTCACTCAAACAGGCCAAAGGACATAAAACCATTAATATAAAAATGGCATTTGTGATGACGGAAAACCGGATTCTGCAAAAATCTGTTCCTTTTGGCAATTATAAAAGCCAGGCTTTATTAGAGCGTTTGCGTAATGAAATTAGACAACCGCTCCGGTGGCTGCGGCAGCAGACACCCTCGCCGGCCACGCCGTCCCGCAGGGACGTTTGCGTTGCCGGCTTCGCTGGCTTACCCAAATGGACAGCATAGCTAATGAGGCCGCAGCTCGTCTGTGGCTGAAATTATGGCAGCGCAAATGAATGAAATGCTATAGGGCGTTATGCAATGAAATTGCGTAAACGCTCTAACGCGACTTTGCCTGCAAAGGCGCGTCAGAGAATATCTCAAGGCAAACTTGCTTTGCCGTTAAAAATATTTTCAATGCGAAATAACTATAGGAAGGGAATATCCTGAGAATTGCAAATCGCGCGGACCTGTGTCAAGGTAACTGGAATTTCCTGTTTTATGGCGGGAGCCGAATATCGGTAAAATTAAAATTTTTTGGGAGTTTTCATGAAAAGACAATTATGCGCTGCCATTTGTATTTGTTTTTTTGCTGTAAGCGGTTGCGCCAATTTCAATGTCCAGAAAGGCGTTTCCTCGGGGGTAAACCTGCTCAGGGCCGCATCGGTCTCCGATAGTGAAATCAAGGATATGAGCCGGCAAATGCGCGCAAGCGACGATGCCAAAGCCACGGTTGCCGCTCCGAACAGCGAATACGCGCAAAGGCTGGCAAGAATTACCGAAAAGCTGCAAAGCGTCAACGGCGTGCCCCTGAACTACAAGGTTTACATGACCAATGAAATGAATGCCAATGCCACGCCCGATGGCTCCGTGCGCGTGTATTCCGGGCTGATGGACAAGATGAACGACGATGAACTGCGCTTTGTTATCGGCCATGAAATTGGCCATGTCGCCCTTGGACATTCAAAGAAGGCCATGCAGGTTGCCTACACAACCGCGGCCGCCAGGGACGCGGCCGGCGCAATCAACCCATACGCTGGCGCGCTTGGCGATTCAACCCTTGGCAAGCTTGGCGAGCAGTTTGTAAATTCCCAGTTTTCCCAAAGCCAGGAAAGCGACGCCGATGCCTACAGCATGAAATTTCTCGGGGAACACGGCTATAACACCAGGGCAGCAGGGTCTGCCTTGCGCAAACTGGCCACGCCGGGAAGCCAGGGCGGCATTGTCAACGCAATGTTCTCCACCCATCCGGATCCGCTCAAACGCGCTGCCAAAATGGACGCCCTTGCGGCTGCCGGGAATTAGGGTGTGTCGTCATTTGATTTTAGCCCATATTGCTCCGCGCCGAAGACGGCTTGTTGCAATATGGGGCCCTGGCGGCAGACACAGCCCCCAGGATGCCAGGCTCTCCATTGAACATCATAAAGTGTAAAAATCGGTTTATACAGATTAAGTGGCACTATCCATGTTTCCAGAGGCGGATTTACCATCAGGCCCGATACTCCGCTGGATGAATTATAGATAAAGTGGCCTGGAATCACTCCAGGCCACTCGAATATTCAACTGTTTCCATTACAGCACTTGCAGGAAGCGCAGTCACCTGAACGAGACGTTGCACCATCGATCCATGTGGCAATTTCCTCCTTGCTTGGAACCCGTCCCGTAACCTTTACAACGCCGTCAATGGCGATTGCCGGAGTGGACATGACACCCGCCGCCATCATCTCCTTGAGATCGGACACCTTTTGTACAGTGATATTTTCTCCTTTGGCAGCAGCGACTTTCCTGACCAGATTTTCAGCTTCCGCGCATTTGGCGCAGCCTGGGCCGAATACTTTTATTTCCATATTTCTCTCCCTTGCTATCATTAGATGTGAGAACCGAGACTATTGAACAGCCAGCCCATGAGCGTAAATATTACCCACAAGTAACATATAAAGGCCGCTTGCAGTTTGATGGTCATAATTTGGCGCAGCATCATCATTTCCGGGATGCTGGCCGCCACCGCGCTCATGCAAAAAGCCATTGTCGTTCCTATGGGTAAACCTTTGACCAACAGGCTTTCCATGATCGGCACAATTCCTGTCACATTGGAGTAAAGAGGAATTGCCACCAATACGGCAACGGGAACTGACCACCATTCCCCAGCACCAAAATTTTTTGCGAACCAGTCTTGCGGAACAAAGCCGTGCAAGACCGCGCCTATGCCTACGCCGATGACGACCCACTTCCAGACACGTCTGTAAATGGATGCCATCTCTCCATAAGCGAATACATGCCGTTGCTTTATGGTCAGTTTTTGCGTCTGCCCCCTTTCATTGACATTATGCATGCGCGGCGCGTTGTTTATGGCATCTATCATGAAAGGTTGAAGCCAGCGCTCCGCCCTGATGCTGTCCATGAAAACTCCGCCGATGATACCAGCAGCCATGCCCACTGCCACATAGATCATCGTGAACTTCCAGCCAAGCAGACCCCATAACAACACTACGGCAATTTCATTGACAAGCGGGGAAGTGATAAGGAAAGACATGGTTATGCCAATGGGTATGCGCGCTGTGGTGAAGCCGAGAAAGAGCGGAATACTTGAGCAGGAACAAAATGGAGTGACAGCCCCGAACAGGACGCCGAGAAAATAGCCGAAGCCGCGCCGCTTTCCCATAAGATAGTCCCGTACCAGCTCAACATTTAGCGACGCGCGAATCCAGGCGATGGCGTATATCAACGCCATCAGCAGCAGAAGAATTTTTACCGTATCATAGATAAAAAATTCCAGTGAAGCGCCCCAATGCGAGCCAGTGGCAATGCCGAGCAAGTCAAAAACAAGCCAATGCGAGACGGCGGAAATATAGCTGTAAGCCAGCCACCAAATTGTGCCGAAAACTAATATCGCCAGCAGATATTTTATATCCCAGCTATTGGAGCTTTTCTCCTGATCCGCCGGTTTTGCTTCCAGGCAGCAACAGTCGGTATTGTTCGTATCCATGATTGCCTCCAGTTTATTGTATCAATAGAAGTTGATTATATCAATAGAAGTTGATTAATTGAAGTTTGCAAGAAAAAATTGCCTTCATTAATCAATCCGTCTGGGCAGGAGACGCCCCGTAAGAGATAATCAATTTCAATCAAACCCATTGGAGGACAATTTGACATGAGCGATACAGAGGAAATGTTTTTGCGGCTGTCCCAGGTGCTTGATATTATTCCACTCAGCAGAAGCTGCTGGTGGAAAGGCTGTAAAGAAGGAAAATACCCAACACCGCTCAAAATTGGAGCGCGGACTACAGTCTGGCGGGCATTCGAAATTCAGGAACTTGTAGCCAGATTGTCGGGAGGCAAAGGAGAAAATGGAGAAAGCAGAAAATGAAAGCGCATTTTCCCCGTTGGGCGTCCAGATTTGTCCTTGTCAAAATTATCAAGACTTCTTATTTAAAAGGGAGCTTCAGCCCGTCCTGGCAGACAAGGCTGAAGCACGGCGCGGATAGCGCCCCCATGTTCCGGCTACTACAATTGTACCGCTATTTTACGACCTCGGCTCATCTGTCCAGTTTTGAGCCGAGGTCAACCTCTACATGGCCTTGGTGCCCAGTAAAAGGATCAGGGCGACGAGCGAGGCGAGAATTAGTTTCCGCATGGCTATGCCCTCCTTATCCGTTTGCGCCGTGCCGACGCATAGTCCAGAGGGTAGCCGGAACAAAGTTCTTTTAATTGCAAATTTGTAATTCCGCAATAAAAAGCATTTCGTTTTTTTTCGCAAGTTCTCCGTCATCTTTCAAAAAAGTTTTTTAGAAATTTCTTCCTGTCAAACTCAATTATTCATCCCAAATCCCTGGGGTGTGTCGTCATTTGGCAAATAACGTAACCAAACTGATAGCAAAGCCCTTCTTGCTGCGCCAAAGCGACAAAGATAATCCGGCTATTGCAAAGCCGGATAAGCCGCCAATATTTTTCCAAATTCGGAACACGACACGATTTTCGCGCCCTCAACTTGCGCAGCCAGGTCCCCGGTTACGGTTTTGGCGTCGATTGCCGCCTGCAGGGCCGCCCGGATGCTTTGGGCCGCTTCAGGCTGGCCTATATGTTCCAGAAGCATGGCTCCGCACAAAACCAGACTTGACGGATTGGCCCTGTCCTGGCCGGCAATTGTCGGAGCCGTGCCGTGGGTGGCTTCAAAAAAGGCCAGGGTGTCCGACATGTTGACGCCAGGCGCCACGCCAAGGCCGCCCACCTGCGCCGCAAGCGCATCCGAAATGTAATCGCCGTCAAGATTTGGGGTTGCAATCACGCTGTATTCAGCGGGGTGGAGCAGAGCTTCCTGGAACATGGCGTCGGCTATGCGATCCTTGATGACCAGACGACCGGGCAGGCGCTCTTTTTCAGTGCAGGTCAGATCGCCAAATTCATCCCTGGCCACGTCATGGCCCCATTGCCGAAAAGCGCCTTCCGTGAACTTCATGATATTGCCCTTGTGCATCAGGGTTACGCTGGGCAATTTGCGCTCCAGGGCATATTTTATGGCGCGCCGGATCAGCCGTTTCGAGCCTTTTTCGGTCATAGGCTTGATGCCGATGGCCGCATCTGGCGGCAGGGCCGCGCAATTGAGCTCATTGCGCAGAAAACTCCCCAGTTTTTCGGCTTCTGCGCTTTTGGCCGAAAATTCAATGCCGGCATAGACATCTTCTGTATTTTCGCGAAAGATGACCATGTTCACAAGCTCGGGATGCTTTACCGGTGTTTCGAGACCGGGGATATGGCTGACTGGCCTGATGCAGGCATAGAGATCCAGCCCCTTGCGCAGGGCCACGTTCAGGCTGCGGATGCCCGTGCCCACAGGCGTGCCCAGCGGGCCTTTCATGGCCAGATCCGCGCCTTTCAGCGTTTCGAGCGTTTCATCCGGAAGTGGGGATCCGGTTTTTTGCACGGCTTTTTCGCCAGCCAGCAGTTCGCGCCAGTCAAATTCAATGCCGGCACTTTTTGCGGCCCTGTCGATGACTGGCCGCGCCGCCCGCCAGATTTCCGGACCTATGCCATCCCCTTCTATCCAGTATATGATCTTGCGTTCTGCCATACCCTTTTTACCCTTCTTCATAATGTTTTTTGCATGTCGCAGCCACCAGAGCGTTTGCCTGATTTCATTACGCAAACGCTCAATAGCATTTTAAGCATGAGAATATCTCTTAACGGCAAAGCAAGTTTGCCTTGAGATATTCTCGCGCGCTCCTTTGCAGGCAATGCCGCATCAGATTTCTTCATCATCCACTGCGGAATCATCCGAATCCGCGCCCACTTCGTGCTGCAGCGAACGCGCGCGTTTGAGCAGCTCCTCAAGCTGGATGTCGCCGCTGACCACGCCAACAATGTTGTCCTTGGCATCGGTTACGGCGCAGGAGACGGTAATCACCAGCTTGCCAGTAAAATGCGACTGGTAAACATCCATGATATGCAGCTCGCCAGACTGCATTGGCATCTTGAACCATTCCCGGCCCGAAAAATCATAACCCGGATTGAGGTTGGCATAGATATCCGCATATTCCGAATCCGCTATCGCCGAACAGACCATTTTGCCCGTGGCATCGGTCAGGCAGGCAAACTGGATAAAAGGATACTCGGCAACAAAGTCATTGAGTGCCTTGCACGATGCCTCGTCCAGCTTCGCAAGGAGGGGATTGCGCGAAAGACGGATAATCAGGTGCGCGGCCAGGTCGCCGGCAAGGCTCTTCATGCGGTCAAATTCGGTAATGAAAAGTTCGGGCATGAAACGCTGCACAAGCGCTTCCATTTCGGAATGTGAAAAGCTGGTTGTGCGGCCGCCGTCCGTATAGGCCGCCATAATCGCGTCATAAATCTTGCCAACAGCGGGATGCTTTTTGGACACCTGTCTTTCTTTCGGAAGCCCGAGGCTGGTATTTATCCAGTAGGCCACGCCTGCCCGGCCTGTCTTGTCGGTAACAATGATTGGCACAGGGCGCCCGAGCAGGGTTCTGGTATCAAAAATATTGTAAATTTCCTCGTTTTTGGCCAGGCCATCCACATGCACGCCCGCGCTTGTGGCATTGAAATCGCGGCCCACAAAGGGATAGTTGGGGGGAATTGCGTACTGAAGCTCATTTGTGAAAAATTCGGCCAGATCATTCAGCACGGCCGTATCCGCAGCCGCGTCATCTCCCGTGAGTGATATGTATTCGATGAGCAGGGCCTCGAGCGGCGTATTGCCCGTGCGCTCGCCAAAACCGAAAATGGTTGAATTGACCGCGCCGCAGCCATAAAGCCAGGCTGTTACGCCATTGGCCAGGGCAAGGTGGAAATCGTTGTGCCCATGCCATTCCAGCCATTCGCCAGGAACGCCGGCTTCGTCGGTAAAGGCGCGGGCAATGCGCTGCACGGAACGGGGCAGGGCCGCGCCGCTCCAGGGCACGCCATAGCCCATTGTGTCGCAAAGGCGAATCTTGACGGGCATGCCGCTCTGGAGGGAAAGCTCCATCAGCTTCTGGGCAAGAGGCAGGCAAAAACCGTAAATATCGGCGCGGGTAACATCCTCGAAATGGCAGCGGGGAATAATGCCCCATTCCAGGGCCTGGCTTGCCAGGTCAACATACATGCGCATGGCCTCGCTGCGGGTTTTGCCCAGTTTGAGGAATATGTGATAATCCGAAACGCTGGTCAGCATGCCGGTTTCCTCGAATTCCATGTCGCGGACAAGCTGCAGATCTTCCCGATTTGCCCGTATCCAGGCAGTGACGCGGGGAAACCTGTAGCCGCGCGCGCGGCAGACATCGACACATTTGCGGTCGCGCGGGGAATAAAGGAAAAATTCCGAACTTTCGATCAGGCCGCTTTTTCCGCCAAGGCGGTGCAGAAAATCAAACATCTTGGCCACCTGGCGCACAGTGTACGGCGGCCTGGCCTGCTGACCGTCGCGAAATGTGGTGTCTGTAATCCGCATCCTTGCGGCCGGCCTTGGCGCAAGCAGAATACCGTCAAAACTCGTGCGGCAGATGCTGGTATATGGGAAGAGTTCACGGTAAAGCCGCGCTTTGTCGGTATCCTGCAATGAAAGGGAACGATCCGCTCCCTGATGGTGAATTAAGGCCATCTATTGATTCTCCTGGAGATTTTTCCGCAGTATGGTTTGAGAGAATTTTGCAGGCCAGATAAGCCAGAAGTCATATTATAGCCAGTATTTTTTAAGCCGTAAAGCAAACAGAAAAGCCCGGATTTGCTTGTCCGGGCCGTGAGTGGCAAACAAGAAAGCTGTGTGGCAGGCTTAAAAATTGTCGTCAGCGCGGCCCACGGCAAAGATGGCGCCATTGGGCACGCCGGCAAATTCGCGGCTGCCATAGACCAGGGCCGTTGAATCGACATAAAATTCCGGCCAGGGACCGAATGTGGCGCCAAGGGTATGGAGCATGGCAATGGCTGTGGGCGTTACCAGTTCACCCGCGTTTTCAAGGCCAAAAGACTTGACGCGCGCGCCAGGCAAAAGGGCCAGGACCGCTGGCGCCGGGGCGGGCAGGGCGCCGTGGGCGCAATTTATGCAGCCATCTGCAAGCGGCAGGGGACTGCAGACAAGGGCATCTATACCCAGCCTGGCATAAAGCGCGCAGGCCAGGCAAATGTCCAATATGCTGTCCAGCGCGCCGACTTCATGAAAATGCACTTCATCCACGCTTTTGCCGTGTACGGCTGCTTCGCATTTGGCGAGCAGCGAAACACATTGCCGGGAAAGTGTTTTGGCCCTGTCATCAAGTGAACTGCGTGTTATTATATCGTTGATGTCGCCAGGCGTGCGGTGTTCGTGGGCATGAGGCAAATCCACGCGCAGATGACAGCCCCCGATGCCGTTGACCAGTTTGCGCTTGATGCCGATGGTTCCGGCCAGAACGGGCATGATGGCACCGGCCATGTCATTTATGGCCTTGTCGCCTTCCGCGGATGAGGGCTGGAGATTTTGTTCCTCGAGCCAGGCATACCCGAGGCCGCAACAGAGCATATCGCCAGAAAGACCGGAAAATGATCTGATGGTCAGGATTTTGCGCTGCCGGTTTTCGCAAGCCGGGGCACGATGCTCATGTCCGTCCGGTTCATGTTCGTGATGATGGTTTGCGTCTTGTCCGTTTTTGTCGCTCATAGGAGATTCACTACCCTGGCCGCGGCGCAGGCCGCGCCGTAGCCGTTATCAATGTTCAGGCAGCTTATGCCGGGGGCGCAGCTGGCCAGCATGCCATCGAGAGCCGCCTTGCCGCCGCTTGAAACGCCATAACCTATTGAAGTGGGGACGGCAAAAATCGGGCGCGGGCAAAGGCCGCCGACAACGCTTGCCAGGGCGCCCTCCATGCCGGCTACAACGATTACGGCGTCATGGTCGTTGATTTGCTCGAGATGGCGGGCAAGCCTCCACAGGCCGGCAACGCCGCAATCCTCGAAAATGGTGTTCGTGATGCCCAGGTAATCCAGGGTTCTGGCTGCTTCGTGGCTTACGGGCGCGTCCGCTGCCCCGGCCGAGACTATGGCCACCTTTCCCTTGTCATTTTTGGGCATTCTGGCCGCAAAGGCCGTGCTGGAAAGGGCGTCATGGTCGTATGACGCTCTGGCGTCTTGCGGCAGGCCTTGCCAGACATCGCTGGCAAGGCGCGTGAAGAGGATTGGCGGCTTGCCGGATGAGAAGCGCCGCAAAAGATCGATGAGCACATTTAAAGGTTTGCCCTGGCAAAATACGGCCTCCGGCAAGCCGATGCGGCCAGTCCGCGCGAAATCGAAAAGCACGCCTGTTATTTCCTGCATATTTTCCATGTGGGGAATTTACAATGCAGGCCAGTTCCTAAC
>VSMX01000008.1:0-4208 GCA_009773975.1 Desulfovibrio sp.
CGGCTGCGCGGGTGGTTGGCGGCGCATTCGAGCTTGAAATGGGCAAGACCAATTGGGGCGAGGCCCACTGCGGGGGGGCGATTGGCGCGGACTCTGCCCTGACAAAATTGCGCCACGCATGGCTTGACTGGACAATTCCCCGCCTGGACACCAGGGTGCGCATGGGTCTCCAGCCTGTGAACATGCCGTCTTTTGTCAATGGCTCGCCAATTTTTTCGGAAGATACCGCCGCAATAGTCATTTCTCAAAATTTCACGGAAAATATCGAGAACGTTTTTTTCTGGGCGCGCGCTTCGGCCGCAAATGAAAATCCCGGCGCCAACAGCCTGCCGCCTTATAATGAAATGGATTTTTTTGGCCTTGCCATACCTTTCAGTTTCGACAAAATTCGTTTCACGCCATACGGCATGTTTGCCAATGTGGGGATTAATTCCATTGGCAGCCGCCAGGAATCTGGAGATGAATGGGTGCTTTCCCCCTACAAAAGCTCCCTGCGCGCAGTTGCCGCCAACCTGACTCCCGTGGGTGGGCCCGATATTCTGGCCAACCCGCGCCGGGCAAACCAGCTTGAGCCATGGGGAAGCGCCTGGTGGGGCGGAATCGGGGGCAAGCTGGATTTTTTCGAACCTTTCTCCCTGGCCGCGGAAGTCGCATGGGGCCACGCAGGTTTCGGTTCGGCCACAGTGGATGGCAGGACTTTTGAAATGCGGCGCGCAGGCTGGTATGGCGCGGCACTGGCGGAATACAAGCTGGACTGGATGGTGCCCGGGCTGCTTGGCTGGTACTCATCGGGTGATGATGACGATCCCTGGAACGGCTCCGAACGCATGCCAGTGGGCAAAAGCGGCAACCGCAACTGGAAAGTCCTGAGTCTTGCATACGATGGAACCCCCTTCTGTCCCGATGGGGGCGCGATGATTCTCAGTCCAAATGGTACCATGATTGGCACATGGGGCCTGGTGGGAAGATTCAGGGACATGTCTTTTGTTGAAAATCTTTCCCATACCTTGAGGGGCGGCTATATCCGCGGCACAAACAACCCGGATATGGTTACGCGCAATCCCTTGTTCACGGATACGACGCCCGGCGGCTATCTTACATACGGGGACGAAGCCTTTGAAATCGACATCGAGACAAAATATGATATCTACGAAAACCTGTCCCTCGTTCTCGACGGGGCGTGGCTGCGCGTAAACTGGGACAAGAGCGTCTGGGACGGCATAAACGGCAACCTCGAACAGAATTTTCTGCGTCTGGGATTTACGGCTTACTACAAGTTTTAATCATGGGAAATTTGCCTGTGTCCTCATCCACCTTCAAACGCGCGAAATTCTTTTATATAAAACTCCTGGCGGTCTTTCTTTTAATTGTGTCCGTGCTGATTGCTTTCTTTACCATGAAATTAAGGACGATAATTGAAGATAACGTGCTTTTAAGCGTCCATGAAACCGCCTTGCATGACAAGCGCGCAATCCAGGCTTTCATGGAATTTTTTCTGGACGAGCTTGCGGGCATTCAAAAACGCATTGTCGCCAGCGACTGCAAAACCATAAAGGAGCTTGAGACAAACCTCAATCTTGAAGGCACAAGCACCAATTTTACCCGTATTTTCATGCTCGCGGAAGACGGCCGCATTTTTACGGACAAATTCCTGATTTACAAGCCTGGCCAGGATGGCATTGGCGGCCGTTTTGACTTCAGGAATCTCTTTTCGGGCAGCGACAGGCAGGAGCTGGTGATGCGTTTTGACGACAATGCGAAATTCGCGGGAATTTCGCGAGAAGCCATGATGTACGCCCTGAAACTGGATGATTACAGCGTTGGCAATATCAGGATGAAAGCCATAATAGGCTTCACGAATATTGACTTCCTGCAGCAGCACATGATTATAGACGGCTTTATCAGGAATGGAAAACCCTACAGCTACAGTTCGATTATAGACACGGGCGGCTCGTATATCGTCGGAAGAACAAAAGACATCTACCTCAATAATGACACAAATT
Source organism: Desulfovibrio sp. (assembly GCA_009773975.1). Taxonomy (GTDB): domain Bacteria; phylum Desulfobacterota; class Desulfovibrionia; order Desulfovibrionales; family Desulfovibrionaceae; genus Desulfovibrio. The sequence goes on from VSMX01000008.1 coordinate 2,004, forward strand.
TTTTCAAGCTTCTGCGCAATGCCAAAGACAGCACGCTCACAGAGCGCCAGATCAGGGAAAACATGTTGCTGCGCAAGGAATTCAGTTTTTACGCGGGAGAAGGGAACAACAGGAAGCTGATCTATTTTGTGCCCTTTGTGGAAGATAAAACACCACAGCCGGACTGGTATTTTATCATGGAGGTGGATAACCGCTATCTTGCGGAGCGCCAGGCCACTTTTTCCATACTCGGCCTCTCGCTGCTGGGCATTGCGATGCTGGTGCTCCTGCTGCTGATGTTCTACGGCATCCGCACGCGCAACAAACTGCACATGGCAGACGAGGCCGTACGAGTGCGCAGCGAGTTCCTCTCCAGCATGAGCCATGAAATCCGCACGCCCCTGAATGGAATCATAGGGCTTAATTACCTGGTTTCAACCCATGTTGACGATCGCGGACGACTGGGGCAGGTCAAGGGCTGGCTCGAGAAATCGAAAAGTCTGTCCAACCACCTTCTTTCGCTGCTCAATGATATCCTGGACATGTCCAAACTCCAGGCAGGCAAAATTGAAATCGTCAATGAGCCTTTCTCCCTCACCCGGATGCTTGACGATGTGGTTCTCATGCAGAGCGCAAATGCGGAAAAAAATGGACTTGTTCTCACATCCGGCATGGATGTGCCTTATCCGGATATATTGGGCGATGAAACAAGGCTAAAGCAAATTTTGCTCAATATTATCGGCAATGCCATAAAATTCACGCCAGCAGGCGGCTCCATCAAGATTGACGTCCGTCAGGAACTGGCCGATACCGTTCATGTGCGAACCATTTACCGCTGCGCGGACACAGGCCGGGGCATGAGCAAGGCATTCCTGCAAAAGATATTTGACCCCTTTGTCCAGGATAGCCGCGCCAAATCCGACACAACCCTCCAGGGCACCGGCCTTGGCATGGCCATAACCCGCGAGCTTGTGGAAGCCATGGGCGGCCATATTGAAGTGGACAGCACAGAGGGAGAGGGCAGTGTTTTCACTTTTGAAATTCCCTCCGAAATTCTGCCAGGCAACGCGGCTCCGGTTGCCGCGCAGACGCCCCCCCTGGCTCCCGTTCATGGACGGGGCAAGATACTGCTGGCGGAAGACGCGGACTTTAACGCGGAATTTCTCATCGAGCTGCTAACGGAGCAGGGCTTTGCCGTTGTCCATGCCAGGGATGGCCGGGAAGCGCTTGGCATTTTCCGCGAGTCCGGGCCAGGGGAGTTTTCGGTCATTCTTATGGATATGCAGATGCCGGTAATGGATGGCTGCGAAGCGACCGCGGAAATCAGGAAGCTGCCCCGCGACGATGCGGAAAGCGTGCTGATTTACGCCTGCACAGCCAACACATTCAAGGAAGATATGGACAAGGCTCTTGCCAGCGGGATGAATGATTTTCTCACCAAGCCAATAAACATACAGACATTATTGCAGAAAATGGCCCAAACGATTCATCCTGGTTTCCAAAATCGCGCAGGAAACTGATGGGGAGGGCAAATGGAAAACAATTTTTTCAAAATTTTCTCCGCGTTTATTATCCCGCTTTTTATTTGCGTTTCCGGGTGCCTGAAAGAAGAACGAAAAACAGTGCGCCTGGTCATCACGACTCCAATACAGGAAATGAACACCATAAGCGATCCGTCCATTCATGACAGCCCGACTTTTCTTGCGCGGGCCGCAAACGATTTTGCCGCCCAGTATGCGGGGGCGCTGGTTGAACCGGACATAAAAACTTTCAATTATGTGGATGAAGTCAAGGCCGTAACCGGCAGTTTCGATACCGAAACCGCGCCGGATATTCTTTTTGGCGCATTTTTCAATCTCTCCGGCTACATTGATACAGGCCGTGTCGTGCCTCTTGATGATATCATCAGCCCGGAACTGCGGCGGGATATTGATGAAAAAATATGGGAAACCGGCATGCGCGACGGCAAGGTTTACCTCATGCCCTATCTGTGGATGCAGAACATCCTTATCTACAACAAAAAGCTGTTCAGGCAATGCGGCCTGGACCAATATACCGGCCAGGGGCGCGAGATTCGCAACTGGACCATTCCCCAGTGGGAGCACATCCTCGACACTCTGGCGGCAAAGTTGCCGCACGGCATTTATCCTCTTGCCATATTTGCCAAAAACAACCAGGGCGACACGCACATCATGACCTACCTGCGGGCTTTTGGCGCAAAAATAT
>VSMX01000008.1:4218-13797 GCA_009773975.1 Desulfovibrio sp.
GGCCCTCGCCTGGCTGCAGGAAGGAGGGCGCAAAGGCTGGTTTCCCCCCCACCCGGAAAACCTGGAAATGAAAGACTGCAGCGAGCTTTTTGCCAACGGGCAGCTTGCCATTTACATGTTCAACAATGCCAATCGCGCCATTTACAATAACCTCGACAATTACGGCTTTGTGAATTACCCCGGCAACCTGGCGACTGCCTTTCACAATGGCTTCGCGGTTTTTGACAATGGCGACCCGGACAGGCTCAGGGCGGCCAGAGATTTCATGGCTTTTATTTTCGGGAAGGATAAGTGGCGGGATCTTTCCGCCGGCAACATTCCGGCCAGCAAACGCACACTCGAAAAATACGGAAACCGCATAACCATGATTGGGGAGTTTGGCAAAAACTCGGTCAATGTTGTCGATTTCATGAACAACAGCCCCAACTGGCAGGGAAAGAAAACATCGGTGCGGAGCGTGTTCTGGCCAAATATCAACAAGCTTCTGGCCCTGAAAATTACGCCGGAAGAATGCGCGGCCGCCCTGGACAAGGCCTGCAACGCCGCCCTGGAGGAAGGCTATAAAAACCGCAAGCTCCATCAGGCAAAATGAAAAATTTTACCTGTTTTCATCTTGACAGAATACGACTTTGACAGTATATGGCTCAAGTTCATGGCGGCTTTTTTGCCGCTGCATCTCCGAGATAGTCTGCCGCGCGTTTTTTGCATATTCGGGATACAAATTTTATTCCGGCAATATGCATCGCATTTCGGTGCAAAAGCGCCGCAGCGGACGTGCCTTCAGCCAAAATTCGCATTTTGCGGGGCTGAAGCGCTCCTGGGGTGGCCGGCAGGCCCCCTTTTTTTATTGCGCGGAGCATGGAAGCTATCTTGTTTGGTTGTTCCTTGTTATTCCGTTTTATGACCCAGCCGACTTTCGCGGCGCGCCGACCCGCAAAGCCGGCGAAAGAAGCTGCCTGGCGGCAGTTTCCCATACCTTCGAAATATTTCAGATGGATGAAACCGCGCTTGAGCGAAAGGTTATTGACCTTGCCGCTCCCATTGTTCAATCACTTGGCCTGTTTGTATGGGGACTGGAAATTGTTTCCGGGCCGCGCACGATTGTGCGGCTTTTTGTGGAATCCCCGCTGGCGGACGCGGCTGAAACCGGAATTGAAGGCGTTCCGGTTGCCGGCATAGACGAACTGGAACAGATTTCGCGCAGGCTTGAACTGGCCCTGGATGTGGAGGACTGTTTTCCGCATGCCTGGACCCTGGAAGTTTCCACGCCCGGTTTTTCGCGGCGTTTTTTCGAAGCCGGCCAGCTTGCGTCCCATATTGGCGATATTATCGAAGCGCGCCTTCTTGCGCCGCTGGAAAACTATCCCGGAAATCCGTCCGTTATCCGCGGAAAGCTTGCCGGCCTTGAAGATTCCATCCTCAATATTGAACCATGCGCGATTACCGGCGATGGTGAAATTATTCCCGAAAATCTCCCGCCGGCATCATTTCCTTTCGAAGCGGCCAGGCGCATAAGCCGCATCCATATTTTCAAAAAGCCGCAAAAGCCGGGCGGCAAAAAGAATGTTCCGGCCGGGAAAAAAGCGTGATGACGGCAAAAAGCCCGGCTTTTTGCCCTTCGCCTGGCACTGCATGGAGACGATATGAATCTTGAACTCAAAAAGGCCATTGACCAGATAAGCAAGGACAAGGGCATTGACCGCGACATGCTGATCGACACGCTTGAGGAAGCTGTGCGCACATCCGTTCTGCGGCGCTTTTCCGAGGACATGGAAGTCGAGGTCAGATATAATGATGAAACTGGCGATATCGAGGTTTACCAGTTCAAGATAGTTGTTGAAGACGGGGACGTGGCCAATGAGGAGACCCAGATAGCCCTGGCCGACGCGCGCGAGCACGACCCGTCCGTCCAGCTGGATGACGAAGTCGGTTTTCGCGTCAAGATTGCCGATCTGGGCAGGATTGCGGCCCAGTCCGCCAAGCAGGTCATCATTCAGCGCATGCGCGATGCCGAGCAGGAAATTATCTACGAGGAATATCGCGACCGCATTGGCGAAATCGTTTCCGGCATAGCCCAGCGCCGCGACAAGGGCAGCTGGATTGTCAACCTGGGCCGCACGGAGGCCGTGCTCCCCCGCGACGAACAAATTCCCCGCGAGCATTACAAGCGCGGCGAGAGGCTGCAGGCGCTGATTGTCGATGTGCGCAAGGAAGGACGCGGCCCGCAGGTCGTGATTTCGCGTTCGCACCGGGACTATATGGCCGCCCTGTTTCGCCGCGAAGTCCCGGAAGTCGATGATGGCGTGGTGCAGCTTATGGGCGTTGCGCGCGACCCCGGATCGCGGGCCAAGGTTGCGGTGCTTTCCCGCGAGCGCGACGTCGATCCCGTGGGCGCCTGCGTGGGCGTGCGCGGATCGCGCATCCAGAATATTGTCCAGGAGCTTCATGGCGAACGCATTGACATAGTTGTCTGGAGTCCGGACATAGCCACATACGCCCGCAATGCCCTGGCGCCCGCGCTGGTATCGCGCATTGTGGTTGACGAAGAGGAAAACCTGCTCGAAGTCATTGTGCCGGACGACCAGCTTACAAACGCCATTGGCCGCAAGGGCCAGAATGTGAAGCTGGCCGCGCGGCTGCTGGGCTGGAAAGTCGATATCTTTACCGAAACCCGCTACAACGAAGCCAATGCCATCGGTCATGGCCTTGAACAGGTGGCAAGCGTTGCGGAAGTTTCCATCGAAGCCCTGCTTGCGGCCGGCTATTCGTCTCTTGCCGCCCTGCGGGAAGCCGGTGACGAGGAGCTTTCCGAAAAGCTGGCCCTTTCATCTTCACGAATTTCCGACCTGCGCCAGGCCATCAATTTCCTGGCCCCGATTGTCGAGAATGACCCGGAACCTTCCAATGTGAAGCAAATTCCCGAAAAGGCGCGCCCTGCCCAGGATGAAGACGGGCAGGTTGAAGAAGAGATAACAGAAGAATTTATTGCCGAGCCTGACGAGTCCGGAGAAGCTGTGGAAGCAGATGAAGCTGTAAAAGCTGATGAAGCTGTGGATGGCGGCCAGGAAGACGAGGCGGGCGACGGAAAAACGAAAAATGAGTGAGGCCGGCCCGGTAAGGATGTGCGCCATCTGCAGGACAAGACTGCTCAAGGCGAATCTTTTGCGCCATGTGCGCGACAGTAATGGAATTTTGATTTTGGACGAAAAACAGACCAGACCTGGCAGGGGCTGGTATGTATGCGATAATGAAAAATGCCGGGAAAAATTTGCGAAATTCAAACCCGGCAAAAGCAAGGCAGGCCGCAAGAGCCAACGAGCGCGATAAACGCGGCATCTGGCACTGGCAAGTCTGAATGGCCAGGGCAGCGACTGAAAATGCACATTTTCAATCGTGAACTGCAAAGGCGCGCGGCACCGTGTCCCGCCAAAGAGGGGAAATTGCCGCAAGGCGGATTTGCTCCGCCGTCAAGCGGCAATTTCATGCGAAAATGCCAGTAGGGGGAAATATGGCTGAAGAAAAAATCCCGGTAAGGGATATCGTTACAGAACTTGACGTGCCTTCCAGGGACGTGCTCAAGGCTATGCGCGGCCTTGGCCTGCCGGCCAAAACCACAGCCGGATCATTGAGCCCGGAAGATGCCGAAAGGCTGCGCGATCATTTCGCGTCCCGCAAGGGCGAAGCTCTGGAGAAATCGGCCGGGCAGCCGAATGTGATCGTGCGCCGCAGGCGCAAGGATCAGCCGGCCGAACAGCCAGATGCAAAGGCTGGTGCGGAGGGGGCCAAAAAACCCGCTCCCGAAGCAGGTAAAGCAGAGCCGGAAAAAGCCGGCGCGTCACAAGCGGACACCGCCAAAAGCGATGCTGCCAAATCCCCCCAGCCAAGGGCGGAACAGGAGGCAAAGCCGCGCGAGCCCAGGGCGCAGAAATCCCGCAAATCCCAAAAGCCGATTGCAACGCCTGGCGCGCGGATTATCAGCCGGCCCGATGACATTCGCAAGGATGAGGTAAAGGCCGCAAAAGAAGCGCTTGAGACAAATATCAAGCCACTCGCTCCCACGCCGCCAAAGGAAAAACCCGTGCCGCAAAAAACTCTGGCCCAGGAAATCCGCGAAAGGGATGCGGCCAGGGCCAGGGCGGAAGAAGAATTGGCCAGGGCCACTGCCGAACTTGAAAGAAACCTTGCCCGCAAGGCCAGAGAGCAGGAAGAAGCCCAAAAGCAGGAGAGCGCTCCCGCAGAAGCGGTGTCCCCCGCCGTGGAAGACGAGAAGCAGGCCCCTGCCCAGGAAAAGAATGCCAAAGCCCGTTCCGCGCGCCCCGATGCCTCGGCCATGCCCGAAGGCTCCTCCGCCCCATCCCTGCCGTCAAGGGGCCATGAAGCCAAAAGCAAAACCGAAGAAGCCGAAAAGAAAGACGAATTACCCAGGGTGCGCGTTATTTCGCGTCCCCAGGCGCCCGCGGCCAGGGTTGCGCGGCCAGCCCCAAACTCATCCGGCAAGGGGCAGGAAAAAGCCGCGCGCCAGGGCGGCAAACCCGGCGGTGGTGGATTCCGGCCCCAGACGCCGCGCCCGACTGCTTCTGCAGCGCCCATGCCCCAGAATGGCGCTCCCATGCAGCCATCTCTGGAAGTACGCGACGGCCAGAGCAAGAAAAAGCGTCTCAAGGGCAGACGCACGGTAGATTTTCAACAGGGCGATTTTGGCCGCCATCCAGAAGAGGAAGAAAGCAGGCGCTTCAACCGCGGCAAACGCCGCAAGCCGGCCAAGGCGCCCGTGCCGCAGCCTGTTACCCAGCCAATCAAGGCCGCAAAGCGCAAAATCCGGGTAGCGGAGGCAATCCGCGTGGCCGACATGGCCCACCAGATGGGTCTCAAGGCCAACGAGATCATCAAGGTGCTGCTTGGCCTTGGCGTCATGGCAAGCATCAACCAGTCCCTGGATATTGACACAGCCACCCTGGTGGCCGCGGAATTTGACTACGAAGTTGAAAAAGCCGGTTTTTCGGAAGAGGATTATCTTGCGCCGCAGGAAACCGATGCCCCGGAAAGCCTGAAAAGCAGGCCGCCCGTTGTCACCATTATGGGCCATGTTGACCATGGCAAGACCTCGCTCCTGGACGCGGTGCGCAAGTCAAATATCACCAGTGGCGAAGCCGGCGGCATCACCCAGCATATCGGCGCCTACCATGTCAGGACAAAGCGCGGCGAAATTGTCTTTCTTGACACACCCGGCCACGAGGCATTCACGGCCATGCGCGCCCGCGGCGCCCAGGTTACGGACCTGGTCATCCTGGTTGTCGCGGCTGATGACGGCGTGATGGAGCAGACAAGGGAAGCCATCAACCATTCGCGCGCCGCGAATGTGCCCATAGTCGTAGCTGTCAACAAGATGGACAAGCCCGGCGCGGACCCTGACCGCGTTTTGCGCGAGCTTGCCGAACTTGGCCTGCAGCCGGAAGACTGGGGCGGGGATACAATCGTGGCCAGGGTATCGGCCAAGACCCGCGAGGGTCTTGACGAGCTTCTCGAACTTGTCGCCCTGCAATCCGAAATCATGGATCTCAAGGCCAATCCGGACAAGCCCGCCCGCGGCCATATTGTCGAAGCGCGCCTGGACAAGGGGCGCGGCGCGGTTGCGACAGTGCTTGTGCAGGAAGGAACACTCAAGATGGGCGACAATTTTGTCTGTGGCCCGTTTTACGGCAGGGTGCGCGCCCTGACCAACGACCAGGGCAAAAAGGTCAAGGAGGCCGGCCCATCCCTGCCTGTCGAGGTGCAGGGCTTTGAAGGCGTGCCGGAAGCAGGAGAAGAGTTCCTGGTTGTCGCGGATGACAAGCTTGCGCGCCGCATTGCGGATTCCCGCGCCATCAAGATCAGGGAACGCGACCTGGCCCACGAATCCAGGGTTACCCTCGAAACGTTTTTGGCCCATGCCAACGATGAGGAAGCGCTTACACTAAATCTTGTACTGAAGGCCGATGTGCAGGGCAGCCTGGAAGCCATTACGGAAGCCCTTCTCAAACAGAGCACGGACAAGGTCAAGATTCATATTGTCCATGGCGGCACCGGCGCGATCAGCGAATCCGACATCATGCTGGCTTCGGCCTCGCGGGCCATCATTATCGGCTTCAATGTGCGGCCCACTGCCAGAATCAAGGATATAGCCGAACGCGAAAACGTGGACATCCGCTTCTATGATATCATTTACAAGCTGGTTGACGATATCAAGAACGCCATGGCCGGCCTGCTTGCCCCTGTGCAGAAGGAAGTCTATCTTGGCCAGGCCGAAATCCGCCAGATATTCCATCTGCCGAAAATCGGCAATATTGCCGGCTCATACGTCATGGATGGCAAAATTACCCGCAATGCCGGCGTGCGCCTTTTGCGCGACGGCGTGGTTGTCTATACAGGAAAGATCGCTTCCCTCAAGCGCCACAAGGATGATGCAAGGGAAGTTGTGAAAGGCAACGAATGTGGCATTGGCCTGGAAAACTTCAACGACATCAAGGAAGGCGACCTCATAGAAGCCTTCGAAACTGTGGAAGAAGCGGCAACGCTGTAGCCATGGAAAAATCACATGCCCATGTTCATATAGGCGTGCTTACTGTCGAGTTCAGCCTGGACGGCAATGACAACCTAAAGGCCAAACGCCGTGTAGCCAACAGCCTCAAACAGAAAACACGCAACGCGTTCAATGTTGCAATAGCCGAAGCCGGCACGGAAAACTCCCTGACCCGGCTTCGGCTTTGCGTTGTTTCCGTCTCCAATAGTGAAAGCCATTTAAGAGGAAGGCTGGACAAGTGTTGCCAGATGATGGAAATCACCTGTACCGAGCCGATGATCGACAGCCAGGTGGAAATTGATGTTTTTGATTGAATCCATACCAGCGGAATACCGGGAAAGGGCCGTCAAAACTGCCGCGGCTCTGTCTGGAATTGATGATGTCCTGATAGCGGCCCACATCCACCCCGATGGCGACGCTCTCGGCTCCATGGCAGCTGTCGGCTGGATGATGCAAAGGGCCGGCAAACGCCAGGTTATCTACGCGCCCACGGGCATACCCGAAAATCTGCATTTTCTCGATTTGCCGGGCGCAACCTGCCATTCCCTGCGCGATCTGCCTTTCAAGCCCCAAAGCGCCGTCTATCTGGACTGCAGCGAACCGGCCAGGCTGGGTGAAGCCCTGGGCGCGGATTACGATTCCCTGCCGTCGGTCAATATCGACCATCACCTGGGGTCGAGCGGCATGGGCAGCGTGGCCAATTTTGTCGAATCGTCCGCAGCAGCAACGGCGCAGCTTGTAGCATACGTCATCGCGGCCAGCGGCCAGAAACTGGAAGGGCCTGTGGGACGGGCCGTGGGTCTTGGCCTGATGACGGATACCGGCGGCTTTTGCCACGGCAACACCACAGCGGACGTATTTGAGCTTTGCGCCAATCTTTCGCGCAATGGCTGCGATTTTGCCCACATGCGCGAAAACCTGCAGAAAACATGGACATTGGGCAGAATGCACCTCTGGGGCCGGATATTTACCCGGGCCAGCCTGGAATTGAATGACTGCCTGGTCATTTGCGTGGTTACAAGGGCCGATCTGGCCGAATTCAGCTGCAGCAGGGATGATGTGGAAGGCGTTGTGGAATGGCTGAGGCGCCTGCGCAAGGCGCGCATTGCCGCAATTATACGCGAGGACGGCCGCAAGCTTTGCAAATTCAGCCTGCGTTCTTTTGGCGATGACGATGTTCGCGCAATAGCGGCCGCTCTTGGCGGCGGTGGCCACCGCAACGCGGCTGGCGGCACCCTCTCCGCATCACCGGAAGAAGCGAAAAAATGCCTGCTTGAAGCAGTCGAACAGATTGGGGTTTGCGGATGCCGATAATCTGTCTTGTGCTTTGTCTTTTATTTGCCGCGCCAACATTCGCGGCAAGCGAAAACAGCCCGCGCATGACGCCCGTGGTCAGGGCTGTAAAAAGCGTGGCACCTTCTGTGGTCAACATTACAAGCTCGCTCAATGTTCCCGGCAAAAACTTTTCTCCGCTGGAGCGTTTTTTCGGCCCCTGGCCCGATTTTGATCCCTTTGGCCGCAAACGCCAGTCCGGAAAGCGCAGCAGCCTGGGTTCGGGCGTAATCGTTGACGGCAAGAATGGCCTTGTGCTGACGAATGCCCATGTTGTGGCCGGCGATCAAATAATGGTTCACCTGCAGGACGGACGCGAATTTTCCGCCAGGGTAAAAGGAAGCGACCCCAGCTTTGACCTTGCCGTGCTGGAAATTGACGGCCCGGCCAATCTGCCTTCCGCCAGGCTTGGCGATTCTTCCGACATCATGCCCGGCGAAAGCGTAATCGCAATAGGCAACCCTTTCGGTTTCAACCACACTGTAACCACGGGCGTGGTTTCCGCAACAGGGCGCAGCATCCGCAATGAAAACGGCATGCTTACCGACTTGATCCAGACCGATGCCGCCATCAATCCCGGCAATTCCGGCGGCCCGCTTCTCAACCTCGAAGGCAGCCTTATCGGCATCAATACGGCCCTTGACGCGCGCGGAGAAGGCATAGGCTTTGCTATCCCCATCAACAAGGCCCGCAAGGTGATGGAAGGCCTGATCAGCAAGGGCCATCTGGCCTGGCTCTGGCTTGGTCTGATGGCCCAGGATATTGACGCCAATACGGCACGGGCCATGAATCTTGCCGATACCAACGGTATTCTGGTCAATACTGTCTATGACGACTCCCCAGCCAAAAAAGCGGGGCTTTTGCCGGGCGATATCATCAGGACAATAAATTCGGCCAAAATTTCCGATGCGCGCGACTATGTGAACGCCATGCGCAACCAGGCGCCAGGAGAAGCCCTGCAGCTTTCAATTTTGCGGGACGGCAAAGCGCGCAAAATGAAGCTCGTGCCCCAGGCCTTTACTGACGCCAGAGCCGCCAGCATGCTTGAACGCCGCTGGGGCTTTACCGCACATAAGGCCAAAAATGCGGTCTCTGTCGCTTCTGTCAGCAAAAACGGCCCGGCTGCCTTTTTACGCAAGGGCGACCTGATAACTGCCGTGGGCGGCGAGCCTGTGCGCGGCATGGAAGACTTGCTGAACGCCTTTCGCCGTGAACGTATGGCCGGCCAGGTTGTGCTGCAAATCAGGCGCAATGGCAATGATTATCTGGCACGGCTGATAATTTGATTTGAAGATTGCAATCCAGATAATGAAAATGCCATCCTTTCTGGATGGCATTTTGCGTGGAAAATACAGATAAAGCCTAATCGAGCCCCATGGCCTTGCCAATCTTGCGACCCATGCTCTTGATCTTGTCAAGGGCGCTCTCGTCGCCGGCGCGCTCGAATTCCCGCAAAAGCTCTTCCTGGCGGTCCGTAAGATTTGTGGGTGTAACGACTTTGATGGCTACAAGAATATCGCCGCGTCCATTATGAGATGTATAGGGCATACCCTGGCCAGCCAGGCGCAATAGCGTGCCGTTCTGCACGCCTTTGGGGATTTCCACGCCAAGCGGGCCGTCAATGCCTTCAATTTCCACCTTGTGGCCAAGGGCGGCCTGAACGAAAGTTATTTCCTGGGCATAGATCA
>VSMX01000008.1:13807-26337 GCA_009773975.1 Desulfovibrio sp.
GATCAAATCCTGGCCCTGGCGCCTGAAACGCGGATCTTCATCGACGCTAAGGACGACATAAAGATCCCCTGGAGGGCCGCCATGAATGCCGGGCTCGCCCTCGCCGCGCACCCGCAAACGCGTGCCAGTATCCACGCCGGCAGGAATGCGCACCATGATCTCCCGCTGATCGGGAACAACGCCCTCCCCCTTGCATCTGGCACAGGGACGGCTGATAATCTGGCCGGAGCCATGACAGGCCGGACAGGGCATGGCAATCTGAAAAAAGCCCTGATTGCGGCGAACCTGGCCGCTGCCCCGGCACTGGCGACAAGTTTCGACCTTGCTCCCCTTTGCAGCCCCGCTGCCATTACATTCGGGGCAAGATACGTTTTTGGGCAGCCTGAGGCTGACTTCATCCCCATGCGCGGCCTGATTGAAAGTGATGTCGAGATTATAGCGCAAGTCCGCGCCAGACTGCGGGCGGCTACGGTTTGCCCCCTGGGAGAATCCAAAAAGATCCCCGAAAATATCGCTGAAGTGGGCAAAAATGTCTTCCGCGCTGCCAAAGTCGGCATTGCCAGCCGCGCCCTGCACGCCGGCATGACCAAACTTGTCGTAGCGGACCCGTTTGTCCGGGTCGCGCAAGACTTCGTAAGCTTCGGCCGCTTCCTTGAATCTCAGTTCGGCCTCGCTGTCGCCGGGATTGCGGTCTGGATGGTAACGCATGGCCATCTTGCGATAGGCATGCTTTATTTCGTCTGCGTTTGCCGTGCGGCTTACGCCAAGGACTTCGTAATAATCCCTCTGGGTCATGGCTTGTATTTTTCTGGCTTTGGGTTAATGAAAAACCTTTCGCATTTCAAACAATGCATGAAACGTTTGGAAGATGTCTTCATATCGGCGTAAGAAGCCATTTTCACAGGCCCTGATGCCTGCGAAAACAGCATCTTATTTTTCTTCCTGCAAGGGCTTGTAAAGTGAAGTGTCGTCGGGCAATATCTTGCCGGCGGCAATTTCCCTGAGCGCCGTCACGACTTCCTTGTTGCGACTTTCCAGCAATGGCTCATAGCCATCGCGATACTGTCGAACACGCTTGATAGCCATCTGCACAAGCAGGAAACGATTGTCCACCCTTTCCTGGCAGTCTTCCACGGTAATGCGGGCCATATTGCCTCCGTTTTACGGCTTTGCAGTCAAGCAAATAATGCCGCCTTTGGCCTTGTAAAGTGTTTTTTTTAAGAAAATGCAATGTGCGTATTACTCAAAAGATTAATGATAATAAGCCTATCTTTTAATGTCAATTTAAAATTTTTCAGGTATTTGCCATGAGTCGCAACAAACGCAGTTATGCCCAGCAGCTGTGCGTGAAAACTGTCGGCATGACAATGCACAGGACAAAAATGATCTGGCCAGGCTGCAAAATCGGCATTGCCCTTTCGGGTGGCGTGGACAGCTTTGTGCTGTCCAAAACGCTGAAGATTCGCCAGGGCATTTTGCCTTTTCGCATTGACATAATTGCCCTGCATATCAATCCCGGCTTTGCGCCAAAAGACCATGCGGGGCTTTTGCCCTGGCTTTCGCGCGAGGGTATTGCCTGCCACATTGAAACGGGCGATTTTGGCCCAAAGGCGGAAAGGGAAGGCGACGGCGCGCCATGTTTTCGCTGCGCCTGGCTGCGTCGCAAAAGGCTCTTCGAGCTTTGCGGGCAATATCACCTGACTCATCTGGCCTTTGGCCACAATGCGGATGATTTGACGGAAACTTTTTTCATGAATATATGCCGCAATGGGCGTGTCCAGGGCATGAGCATGTGCGAGCCCTTTTTTGGCGGCAAGCTGATGGTGGTCAGACCGCTTTTGCTGGTAGGGAAAAAATATATCCTACAGGCGGCGCGCCAATGGGATTTGCCGTTTTTTGAAAATTCCTGCCCCTGGTCAGGGCATACGGCAAGAAGCGATATGTCCGAAACCTTGAAGAGCCTCTATGCGGTAAGCCGGCAGTCGCGCCGATGCATCGAAAACGCGATCTGCCGCTGGCAGCTGGGCGAGAATGAGCAGGACAACAAACTTGATTAATTATAATTACTGATGACTTACCATAGTCTTTATTGAATGGAAATATCCATTAACAATGGGTATTTTCATTCATTCCCGCTGCCGTCATTTCAGCCGCAGGCCGTTTCTGTCAGCCAGCTTCGCTTGGCATACGGAAATCGACAGATCATCCGCGAGAAGCAGCCTTGCCGCGCCTGGCTGCATGGCGCTGGCTTTTGGCCGTGTTCTTATGGCTTTTGGCTGCCTGGGCCTTGACTTTTTTATTGCCATGTTTTGCGGACACAGTCTTTTTGGCCTTTTTGCCGCCTGATTTGGCTGCCAGGGATTTTTGGGCTTTTTTGCTTCTGCTTGCCTTGACGGCCTTGCTGCCCTTCTTGCGGGCTGTTTCCTCAAGACTGTCGCCGCCAGCGAAGCTATTGCGGGACAGGGCATACTGGCGAAGCTTGCCATTTTTGCCGAAAGCAAACTTCGCGCGTCCGAATTTGGAAAGCCGGCTCTTGCCGGCCATCTGCATGCGCGGTTTGAGCAAGCCGGCATCGCGGCCGGTCTTTCTGGGATCAATGCGCTCAAGATCAAGGGGCAGCTGGTCAAGGGCCGCGGCCACAGTTGGCGCGGAATTGTCGCATACCATGAAGGAGGCATCCAGCAGGCGGCAGGCTTCCGCGCCGCGCACATACATATCGGGCGCGCCAAGAATGACTGCCAGCAGCCTGCGTCCATCGCGGGCGGCTGTAAAGATGAGATTATAGCCGCTTGCGCGAATCCAGCCTGATTTAAGGCCGTCGGCCCCGGGGTATTGTCCAAGAAGGGGATTTTTGTTCCATGTCCTGACGCCGTCATGCTCCAGCACTTTGGTATTGTGCATTGCAAGCGAATCCGGATGGGCCCGCAAATAGGCTTTTGAAAGCGCAAGCATGTCACGGGCCGTGGTATGCTGGCCATTGGCCGGCAGACCGTGGGGATTGAGGAATACGCTGTTACGCATACCCAGCCTGGCGGCCTTTTCGTTCATCATCTTCACAAAATCCGGCTCCGAGCCGCCAATGAATTCCGCAACCGCGTGACTGGCGTCATTGCCGGACGATACGGCCATGCCCAGGAGCAATTTTTTCAGGGAAACTGTTTCACCGCTCTTGAGGCCCATGCGCGATCCGCCCGTGGCCGCCGCTTCCGGGCTGACAAGCACGGGGGAATCAAGGGAAGCCTTGCCTTCCGCAATTTGGTCAAATGCCAAAAACATGGAAAGAACCTTGGTTATCGAAGCCGGCGGAATTGGCGCATCCGCGTTTTGTTCAAAAATGATGGCATCATTGTCCAGATCGTACACAATGGCCGAACTTACGCCAACCAGGCCGGCCTCGGGCACGGCGGGCGCAGCCAGGGCGCGATTGGGCAGGCTCATGAACACCACGAGAGACATGATACTGCAAAGAGCCATTAAAAATGAAGCGGATGTTTTTTGCATGGTTAATCCGTACGGTCTTCCCCAAAAGCGGAAGTTAAAAAAAGTTGTCCCGGGAAAAACCGGGAAAGCGATTTATTTATAACCTGATTTAATTCTGTTTTAAAAGCAGATTGGAATACTGGCAAGCACAAATTTTTTTACTTTAAATTCGCTCTTCGCAAAAAATTACAAGAATGGGTATAAATTTTGAAACGGATTTTTTGTCATGCAGCCCAATACGGAATCCTTTTGCCGAAAGCGAGTACCAGGTGAACGCAAAAAATGCAGCGCGGCAAAATTGAAAACTTTTATGGCTGTCACCCTGCTGTGGCATTTTACGCATGAGAATATCTCTTAACAGCAAAGCAGGTTTGCCTGAGACATTCTCGCCCGCGGCTTTGCAGGCAAAGTCGCGTTAGGGCATTTACGCAATACATGTTGGATATAAACTGAAAAGAGCCATAAAAAATTCGCCCCGGCATAACTTTACCGGGGCGATAAAAATAGTGTCGATCATTGCCGGTACCCTCCGGCATATGCAATTTACATTCTGGCGGAAATCAGAACCCAAAACACACAGGCAACACACTCAAAACGGGAAACGAAGGCCCGAATGCATCATGGGCGGCCTGTATTCAGCGCTCCGCCATAAACCCTTCCGGATTTCGAATTGCCTGAATGATCAATAACGCGGCTGACGGGGAGCGCGAGGTTTGGCCTCGTTCACCCGCAGGGTGCGGCCGCCAAAGCTGGAATTGTCCAGCTTTTCAATTGCTGCATCCGCATCGCCGTCTTCCATTTCCACAAAACCAAAACCGCGAGCACGGCCGGTTTCCCTGTCGCTAACAAGCTTGACGCTGAGGACTTCACCGTATGGTGTGAAAAGATCCCGCACCTGCTCTTCTGTAGCGGCCCAGGGGAGATTACCGACATAAATGGACTTGGACATGAAACACCCTCTTAAAAAACCAATTCTTCCGCGTTTTTTCTCCCGCAATACATTATGCTTGAACGCGGCACATGAAAACACAAAAACATGCTTTGACCATATTGTCAATCAAATCCAACCGGGAATGGTTCAGTTTTAATAAACAAAAAAGCCAAAGATTACGCCATTTTCAAAAATATTACTTTTTTATATGGATTAATTTGTGATTTTTTTCCCGTTTCTGTTGATAAAAAATTGGATCCCGATTTTCCCTATGTGTATTGGGGCTCGTTTTCCTTGATAATCTGGAAGGCTTTCATGGCTTTTACCGTGCCCGCAATGCCCTGGTATTTTTTCACGCCCGCCACGGTTGCGGTAAGCAAATCCTCCACATCCGTGTCCAGCACAAGCACATCGCCCACCTGCATTCGCAGAAGCTGGTTGCCAGTTATCGTGGTGTCGCCAAAATGAACCTTGAGATCAACCGGCGTTTCAAGCAGCCTTTCCTTGAGGCGCGCAACCCAGGCATGGTCAACTTCGAGTCTTTCGGTCTGGAAGCTGGCATGCAGTTTTGAACGGATCGGCTCGATTGTCGCGTATGGCAGACAAATGATCATCGAGCCAAGGGAAGTGTCGAGTTCCACTTCAAAAGTAATTACAACCACCACATCGCTGGGGGGAACAATAGCCGCGAACTGCGGATTGATTTCGCTGCGCACAAGCTCAAGCTTGACATCATGCACGGGACGCCAGGATTCCTCCATGTTGTCCAGGGCAATCTTGACTATCTTGTCCACCACTGCCTGTTCGATGCGGGTAAATTCACGGCCTTCGATCTTGGGCTGCGAACCCGCGCCGCCAAAGACATTTTCCACCAGGGCGAATACCAGGCGGGAATCGACAATTATGATCGCATTGCCGCGCAAGGGCTCCATCTTGAAAATGTTTATGGAGGTGGGCACCGGCAGGGAACGCATGAACTCGCCGAACTTGGTCATGTCTATGCTGATGGGGTTCAGCTCCACGCGCTTTCTGACCGCATTGGAAAGAGCGTTTGTGCAAAGACGCGCAAAACGGTCGTTGACGATTTCAAGAACAGGCATCCGGCCGCGGATAATACGGTCCTGATTGGCCAGGTCAAACGAGACAATGCCTTCCTCATCAACGGGAATATCCTGTTCGCTTTCTATCTCTCCGCCTGAAAGCCCGCGCAAAAGGGCATCAACTTCATCCTGGCCCAAAACTTTGTTCATGATAGCCTCTGTCAAAAAAATTTTGTGTCACTCATCATTGCAACAATCGGGCCAATTTACGCAAAAACACAGTAAGTTTGCCCAAAAATTTTTTCCGAATTATCTTGCCAGCGCCACGCCCAAGGCTTGACATGGCCAATAACTGGCAATATCTATCGCCAATCAGACGCGAGTTAAACGCTGTTTATCATGCTACAAGCCAGGCCAGCAATGAAAAGATATTTGTTCTTTTTGACGCTTATTGCCATTCTTTCCATATCCTTGCCCGCATATTCCGTGCCAACCGACAAAAAATCTTCCGCCAATGAAGATGAATGGACCAGCATGCCTGCCGGCGGCCGTCCCGCCTATATGGGCATTCAGGGCGGCACAATGCCCGTAAGCCTGCTTGTCGCGGGAAACGGGAAAGCCCTGCTGACTTTTGTTGGCCGCACGGGCAATGACTTTCTCGAGGTACTCAAGGCCACGGACTTGCCCCTGCCAAGCCTGCTCAATGCCACCAAATCCCATTCAAACCCGTTGCCCCTGCCCGCGAATTGCGGGCTTTTTGCAGGCAACGCCACTGCCAGCCTGCCTGTTATCGCCCTGTCTGGCGAAAAGCTGGCCGCCCATCAGGACAAATTGCAGCCCTTTGGCCTTTCCGATCAACCGCTCTGCATCGAGGGCGAAATCCTCCGCCCGGCAGCGACTTCCAAAGCCAAAAGCTGCAGGCTCTTCTTTCTGCCGGCCTTTTTGCAGCCAAAGCGCTGATCCTGCTTTTCAGAACTGCCTTGTGCCTCAATTTCTTGCCAGATGCAAAACGGGATACGTCCTGCCCGTCAACAGGGCTGCGCCCGACCAGGGAAAAACCCAGTTTCCTGTAAAAGCCAGGGCGGATGCGCCAATTATTCATCAATAATTATACTTCCACTTGTAGCCGCCCCATGTATTGGACTGGTCGGTCTTGAGCTCGATATTGCTGTGCGGGGTCAATTCCAGCTGGATGACAAAAGCCGTTGAATCCGGCTTCATGCCCTGCTGGACGCCCATATATATCCAGTCGTTGATATATTTGCCCGCTTCAAGCGTTGTGCCCGAAGCCGTCGTTTCGCCCGGCTCGCCGCCCTTGTCCGCGGAAGACGAGCCAAGCCGCAGGACATCGAGGCCCAGGGCTTTCTTCCCAAGCTGGAAAATGCCGCTGCCATTGCCTGTAAAGCCAGCCAGCTGGGCAACCGCCCCGGCAAGCTGCAGGGCCTCCAGCCTGCTAAGCTCATTTGAGCTGCGTCCGAAAAGCACCCTGGAAAGAACGTCGTCCCTTGGCAGGCTCGGGTCGCTGGTCAAGTCCAGCTTCATCTTGTTGACCGGCCCCGTTATCAGCAAGTGGGCCGTCAAATCTGGCGTTTCATTGGTCAGTTCGATATCAAGAAGCGGATTGGCAAGTGAGCCGCCCGCAAAGGTTACCGCGCCGCGGGTCAGCACAAAATTCTTGCCCAGAAAATCGAAAGTGCCCTTGTAGCAGCTCACGCTTCCTGTAATCACCGGGTCAAAGGGCGTGCCGCCAATCAGCAAGTGGGCCTCCCAAAGGCTGGTCAGGCCGCGCCCTTCCACGCTGAAGCGCGGCGGCATGTTGATGCGCACGTTCAGCTTGCCCTGTCCTTCAGGATGCGCCTTTTTGGCCGCTGCTTTTTCGGCGGCAGCCTTTTCCGTGGCCGGCGTCGAAATTGGCAGGGTTGTTACGCTGCCCCCGCCCATGGCAATGTTGTCCAGAAGCACTTCGCCCTTGTCCACGATAATTTCGCCGTCTATCACCGGTTGCGTCGCGCTGCCCGTAACCGATGCCCCGCCCGATAGCTGCACATGCACATCGCGGCGCCGCAAGGGACGCAGGCGATTGATTTTGGCCCGGATATTCAGATTATCGCCGGTGAGGGCGCCTCCGCCATTTACGGTGACCGTGCCGCCGCGCCCGTCGGACGCGCTCATGGCCAGCTTCATCGCGCCCGGAAGTCCCCCTTTCGCAGTGGCGCCGGCATCGCTCAGGGAAAGGGCCACCCTGATTGCCGTCAGCAAAACACCGACCGCGACATTTTCATAGCGGCCATTGTCGATGTTGATTCCACCTTTCACGCGCGGCGAGTCCATGCTCCCGGCTGCCTCGACATTCATGGCTATCCGGCCATTCAGGCGCATATTGGCAACGGGAACGAGATTCCAGAGCGGGCCCAGCGCGCCCTCCCAGACAACATTGGCGGCCAGCGGCCCTTTCATGTCCGGCGCAGGTATGCCGTTGGCGCTAAAAAGCAGGGGCAGACGCGCTTTGACATCGGCAGTCTTGCCGCCCAGGGCCTGAACGGTTTTTTGCGGGAGTTCCAGTTTCGCGGTCAGGATCCCCTTGTTGCCGCCGGCCGGCTCTATGGCTCCGACAAGAGACATGGTAATCGGCGCCAGCGGCACCTTTGGCACTTTCACTTCCTTGAGGCCAAAGCGGAAATTGCCTGCCGGCCTTGTCGGCGTGCCTTCCAGACTGGCCGTTAATTCCGCTGCGCCTTCAGGCAGCTGCGGCACAAGAGCCTGCCAGGGCTTGAAAGACAGATCCGCAAGCCGGATGGCCAGATCGAGCTTTTCGGCTGAAATGCCGCCCCTGGCCGTCAGCCTGCCGGAAGGAATAATCCGCAAATCCACATTGCCCACGCCAAGGCCGTCGTCCCCGTATGTAACCTGCATTGGCGTGTCGGAATACATGCCAAGATTGACAGGCCTGCCCTTGCTGCCGTCAATTGGCGGCATGGCCATGCGCACATCAAGGGCCCGGATTTCGGCCTTGCCAGGCTCCCATTTCGCGGCCACTTTCGAGGTTATGCTGCCCGTGCTTTCAACTTCCGCAACCAGCGGACCGGCTATGGGGCCGCTGGCCGCGACCTTTGCGCCAAAATGCATTCCGGCGGCTTCCGCATTTTCAAGATTGACTTTGGCATCAATGGCCGGTTTGGCAAAAACATCGGCCAGGCCAAGCCTGGCGCCAAGTCCCCGCAGGGAAACAAGATTTTTCTTGCCCGAGGCCATGACAAAACGCGGCACTTCAATGTTGGCCTTCACATTCTGGCCGGCCTTGTCCGAGGCGAGATCAACATCAATTCTGGCGTCTCCCGAAAGGCTGTTGCCCGGCAAAAGCGCCGAAAGCGCCTCCCAATCCGCGACCTTGAGCGTAATTGAGCCGTCCAGGGCCGGTTTTTGCCCGGAATTCAGCCTGGCCGAAATATCGCCATTGCCCCGCACCCCGGCGGCCAGCAAATCAAGCTGGCGCAAGCCGGCAATAAAATCCGATTCCCCGCCAGGCAGGGGCTTGTAGAAAAGGCCGCTATTGCAGGTCAGGCTGTGCTTGTCAAGAGAGCCGGAAAGCTGCAGGGCCAGCCTGGTTTCATCCGCCTCCAGGGCTTTTGGGCCCAGCGGCAGAAACAGTTCCTTGCCGCCAAGATTCAGTTTCAGGTTTTTGATCGCATGGCCGGAGACTTCAATGTCCGCGCAGGCCACGGAAAGATTCAGGCTGGGCTTTTGCGTTTCTCCAGAGGCTTCAATCGCAATATTCAATGGCGCGCGCAGCATGGCCAGCAAATCCCCGGCATCAGGGGCACCATTGGCCAGATCAAGCCTGAAATCCAGGGACAGGGGGCCGTCCGGCTCTCCCTTCGCAAAACCTGGGCCGCTCTGCCAGCTGCCCGCGCCTTTGGCCTGGATGCGGCCCGCATCCAGGTTGGGTCCTGCCAGGGTGATCTTCAGGCCATCCGCCGGACCGTAACCGGGGCACGATGCCAGGGCCTCAAGGCCAAGATCCAGACTCGTTTTCCTGCCCAGCAAATCTGCGGGAATATCCTTGACCCCAAGTGCTGGTTCGTCAAGCACGGCCTTGACGGCCAGATTGGCTCCAAGGCCATTATCCCGGGGCATGGCCCTGATGTTCAGATCCAGGTTGGCAGTTTCAAAGGCAAAGTCCGGCGTCCAGACCTTTTTGCCGGCCCCGTTCGCCAGGCGCGCCACGGCATTGATTGCGGCCCCGGCCTTGTCCAGCGCAAGGTCGATATCGGCATCAGCCCGCAGCATTTGCGCCGTGTCGGGAACTTCCCCTGCCATTTTTTGCGCGTCGCCATCTTGTTTGGGCCCGGATTCGTTTTCGGCCTCCTGACGCTGCTTGTCCCCTTCAACGCCCGCCGCCCCGCCGCCAAGCAGGCTTTGCGGCAAGGTGGCGTTGACCAGGGCGACATTGTCGATTTTCACGATCGGCATCCATGATGGCGGCCTGGCCAAAAATTCGGCGCCCTGGCCGATATAGGGGCGGATATCGTCAAAGGAAAGCGGTTTTGACGGTTCTTTCGGCTCTTCCGCTGGCGGCAGGTCGGGCAGACGCAAAAGGCTGGCTTCTGTAACATTCAGCTTTTCAATATGAATGCAGCCGGGCAATTCGCGCCATTTCCAGACAAAGCTGTTTTGCGGCGCTTTCAGGAAAACTCCCCTGTCGTCCAGCGCTTCCAGGCCGGCATTGACTGTAAAAGGCAGCGAGCCGGAAAGACTGGTTATATGAAAACGCATCTTGCCGTTCGGCTGGCCGCCGTCCAGCATCTTGTTGGCCCGGGAAACCAGCCATGCCTGGCCGCCATTGGTCTGCAAAAGCCAATAGCCCCCGCCGCCAATGGCAAGCAGAAGCAGGACGAGCAAAAGGACAAGGCCCTTGAAAAACCAGCCAATGGAACGAAGCAGCAGGGATCGCTTCTTTTTGGGCGCGGCTTCAGCCTGGGGAGCGGTTTTGGCGGACATCAGAAAGACTGCCCTATGCTGATATAGAACTGGACCCGCGGGTCATCGTCAATGACATGCAAGGGCGTGGCCACGTCAAGGCGCACGGGGCCGATTGGCGTATAGTAGCGAAAACCCAGGCCCGTGCCCCAATCCATGTCGCCGATGATTTGGGGCATTTCGTCCCTGTAAACCATGCCACCGTCAAGAAAGGGGACTATGCCCACATTTTCGGCCACCATGAAGCGCGCTTCGAGATTGACGACCTGGTAGGAGCGTCCGCCAAGCGGGTCGCCATCCTTGTCCCTGGGGCCTATGGCCTGATATGAATAGCCGCGCACGGAGCCAGCGCCGCCGGTAAAATAGCGCAAACTGGCCGGTATGCTGCGCAGGGAGGATGCGCCGGGCATTCCGCCGCCTTCCACGCGGGCGGCCAGAACGATGGTATCGTCAATTTTGCCGTCGTTTTTGCGGCCAAGGGGCGCATAGTAGCCGGCAGCCGAAAAGGTGCCCGCAAAAGCGCTGAACTCTTCCTCATAATAGCCGGCAAAAGGCTTGAGCTTGAGTTCCATTTCCATGCCCTGGCTGGGATTGAGCCGATTGTTGCGGCCGTCATAGCGCAAACCGCCCTGCGGGCTGATAACGGCATAGTCGTGGGCGTCGTGCTCGTTATCCTTGAGGCTGCCGCCTTCCGCGTAAATCGAGAGGCCGCCCCACCAGTTGCGGGCCAGTTTTCTGTCCAGCCCAAGGGAGCCGCGCGCAAATTGCCTGTCGTATGCATCGGTGTTTTCCCAGAGCGCGGCCCCTTCGATCAGCAGACGCTGATTGCGGTCAAGAAATGCCGGCTTTTCAAAATAAGCCTTAAGGCCCCTTTCCTCCTGGGAGATTGGCGCGTCCAGATAGAGCTTTTCGCCATTGCCGAAAAGGTTGCGATGCTCCCAGGCGCCCTCCACGCCAAAACCTGTATCGGAATCGTAACGCGCGCTGAAGCTTACCGAGCGGGCAGGCCCTTCCACCAGGCTGATATTTGCCGGCAGGACAACCGCGCCTTCATATTCCCCGGCGGCTCCGGTTTTCAAATCGCCTGCATCGGCTTTTGCCTCCACGCGGTTGAAGAGGCCCAGAGAGCGCAGATCATTGGCATAATCCTCAAGCAGATTGTCGTCCCAGGGTTCCCTGCCCCGTCTCCAGGGCACGAGACGCCGCAGGTATTCCCGGCTCACGGTCTTGTCCCCGGATATCACGATATCGCCCATGACCGCGGCCGGCCCCGGGTTTATTGTAACGTCCGCATTGAGCAGATGACCGGGCTTGTCCAGCGTATAGACGGTTTTTTCCACCTTCGCGAGCGGATAGCCGGTTTTGCGCAGATTGTCCGGAATGGCGGAGACGGCGGCCAGCATATCATCGGCCACAATGGGCTTGCCGGCTTCCACTCCCGGCACTGTTTCGGGAAATGACGGGGGCGGCAGGGCTTCTTTTTGCAGTCCCCAGAAGCCTGTTTCGCGAAAACGGTTGCGAAAGCCCTCAGGAATGACGGGTTTGGGCACATAATGCACGAGCGCATGGCCGACCTTGTATCGCGGCCCGGCAACCAGCTTTAGCGTCACCAGGACTGGCTTTACCTTGTCGTCCATGCTGAAGCTGGCCTCGCCATCGTAAAAGCATTGGGACTGCAGCAGCCTGATTGCGGTTTCCTGATCCTCGCGCGCGCGCCGCTCCAGGGCCAGGACGCTGTCTGGCGCTTCCTTTTCCAGCTGCGCAAGCTGGCTCACGCCCCGCATTTTATCCTTGAGATACTTTGGGCCGTCCACAACTATTTCAGTCTTGTAGGGCACGGGATCCCCCTGCCATTCCGCGGCCGCTTTTTCGCCGGCGGCGGCATCCGCGCCAGCGGCGCCAGGGTCCGTATCCCTGCTCATCAGGCCGCAGCCGCAAACCAGATTGATCTGCGCCACAAGGCAGATTTTGACAATGCAAAACGCGAATTTGCCCATAAATTTGCCCATAATGACAGACTATTTTTCCTGGTTATCGCTTATCATGTTCGCCTTATCGTAACTCCTGAAATTTTTGCGCGCAAGTCAAAAAAATTTCCAAAC
>VSMX01000080.1 GCA_009773975.1 Desulfovibrio sp.
AACGCGGGGGGCGGGGTTTTTTCGCCCTCCCTCTGATCTTGCCTGATTGGCGGCAAGGCCCGTCAGGGCTTTGCGGCTTGCGCCCGGGGGGGGGGGGTGAGACCCCTCCCGGGCCAACCGCAGGCGTCTGATACCCCGCCCTAGAGTGCGTGGCGCGGGCTTATCAGTCCTGAAGGCCGAGGTCTCAAACCACAAAGGAACTTGCGGATGAAGGAAATAGATCCGTCTTCGGCCACTCGGGAATGTGCCTTTATGGAGAACGGCATCGTTCTCCAAACAAAATCCGTCAGGATTTTGCGCCGCGCAGCGGCGTAGGCCAGCCAAAAATCAGGCTTGACGGAAAATTTGTCGTGGTTCAATATCAATCCATGGGCGATGAGGAAATAGAAAACGACGATCCCGGCTTTCCTCCTGTAAGCTCCGAGGAAAGCGGCCAAAAATTGCTCCAGTTCTTGCAAAGAAGACTGGATTTGCCTGCCACCCTTCTGCATCGGTGGATGCGGACAGGCCAGATTCGCCTCAACGGAGGGCGGGTCAAGGCTTTCGAACGCGTCAAGACCGGCGATATTGTAAGGCTGCCTCCTTTTGCGGGCAAGATTTCCGGCAATTGCGGAAAAGCTGAAACTGTTGGAGAGCCTCTGGAAATTGTGGGCAAAGCCGGCAATATTCTGGCCCTGGCCAAACCTGCCGGCCTGGCCGTGCATGGCGGTACTGGCCAGGTGGACAGCGTCTGCGCGAGACTGGAGGCGCAGTTCGGCAATTTGCCTTTCAGGCCTGTTCCCGCGCATCGTCTGGACCGGGATACAAGCGGCATTCTTCTTTGCGGCGCTTCATACGAGGCACTTGCAGGTTTGCAGGGCGCCCTGCGCAATCATCAGACACACAAGGAATACCTTGCCTGGGTGGAAGGGCGTTTCGAAACCAGCCGGCTTCTTGTGGGACGCATCGCAAAGCTTGGACCAAAGGGACGCGAAAAAATGCAGCTTTCCGCGCAAGGCAAACTTGCCCTGTGCCTGGCGCGCCCGCTGGACAGCAATAATGACGCGAGCCTTGTGCAGCTGAGACTCCTGACCGGCAGAACCCATCAAATCCGTGCGCAGATGGCCGCCATTGGCCATCCTGTGCTGGGCGACGTCAAGTACGGGGCCCAGAAACGATCCGGTGGAATGCTTTTGCACGCTTTTCGCGTCATTCTTCCGGAAGGCGCGACATTCACCTGTCCACCCTCCTGGTCTGGCGGTTTCATGCCGGCCGGCCTTCCCCCTGTTTTGGAAATTACCCCGGAAATTAACAGGCAGATTGAATCGGTCGCGGCTCAATCCGCAAACAGATATAAAGGCAATATATGAGCGACAACAAGGAAGCCTTGCCCATTGTGGTGCTTTGCGGGCGCCCGAATGTGGGCAAATCGACGCTTTTCAACCGCCTTATCAAAAGCAACAGGGCGATAACGCACGATATGCCCGGCGTTACGCGCGACCGCATGGAGGGCATTGTGCGCCGCAAGGGCCTAAAACCTTTTGAAATTGTCGATACCGGCGGCATAACCCTGGACGCGGCTGCCAATGTGGCCGATGGACCGCAAGGCATTCGCGGTTTTGAGGCCGAAATTCTGGCCCAGGCCGACGAAGCCCTTTCCCGGGCGGCGGCCGTGGCTTTTGTTGTTGACGGCAAGGACGGCCTTTTGCCGCTTGACGAACATTTGGCGGCCCACATTCGCCGCAAGAACATGCCAGTGCTTTGCGTGGTCAACAAGGTTGATGGCCTGGAACGCGAAGATGAGCAGATGGCGGAATTTCATGCTCTTGGCTTTCCCCTGCTGGCCGTATCCGCAGAACATGGTTACCAGATAAACGCCCTGTGCGAGGATCTGGCGGCCATGCTGCCGGAAGGCGGCAAGGAATGGGAAGAACTTGAAAAAAAGCCCGGCCTGCGTCTTTGCATGCTCGGACGGCCAAATGCCGGTAAATCTTCGCTGATCAATGCGATTTCCGGCCAGGAGAGAATGATTGTTTCCGATGTGGCCGGCACAACGCGCGACAGCGTTGATGTGCGTTTTGAAAAGGACGGCCATGAATATGTCTTTGTGGATACGGCAGGCGTCAGGAGACGCGCCAAAATCACCGACACTGTGGAAAAATTTTCGGTCAATTCGGCCATCAAATCGACCACCAAGGCCGGCATAACCCTGCTTGTTGTAGATAGCGACGACGGCCTGAGCCAGCAGGACAAAAGATTGCTGGACCTTCTGGACAAGCGCAAGACGCCCTTCATCATTCTCCTGAACAAGACCGATCTTCTGCCACGCGGCAAGACCGAAGAAGTCAAAAAGGAGGTTCTGGAGGCTCTGGCCTTTTGCAATCATGTGCCTGTTATGCCAGTTTCGGCTGCCACGGGCTTCAATCTGGGCAAAATTTTGCCGCTGGCCGAAGATATTCACAAGGAATGCGCCATCCGCATTCCCACAGGCAGGCTGAACCGTGCCATGGAGGAAGTTCTGGCAAGGCATCAGCCTCCCCTGGCCAACAGGCGCAGGGTTAAATTTTTCTATCTCACCCAGGCAGAATCCGAACCGCCGACCTTCGTCTTTTTTGTCAGCGACGCGGCGGCAGTTCCCGAAAGCTATGCGCGCTATCTGGAAAAATCCCTGCGCAAGATGTTCGGCATCAAATACGCGCCCATGCGCATCCATTTCCGTTCAAGCCATCAGAAACGCTCCGCGCGCGCATAGGGCAGCCCAATTCCATTCCAAATACCTGTTTTACGGCGCGCGGTGATTGACAGTCTTGCCCCAATAGGGCATGAATAAACACTTGTCCATGAAATATCCCGATTTTTGGCTCTTGCCGGAAATCTTTATCAAGGAGTGAAGAATGAAAACAGGCGCGTACTTGTGTGGAGTCGTGGCGCTTGGGCTGTTGCTTGCGCAGCCGGCCCTTGCCGCCGAAAAAGTGAAACTTGGCGTGCAGGGCGCGCATTCGGGCGATTTGGCCTCCTATGGTGTGCCAAGCCTCAACGCGGTCAAAATTGTTGTTGACGACATCAACGCCAGGGGCGGCATATTGGGCGAGGCAGTCGAAGTGATCGCCCAGGATGACCAGTGCAAGCCAGAAATGGGTACAAGCGCGGCAACCAAACTGATTTCCGACAAGGTGGCCGCGGTAGTGGGCCCTATTTGTTCCGGCGCCACAACTGCTTCCCTGCCGCTTTTCGGCAATGCCGAAACGATAACGGTTTCCCCAACGGCCACCACGCCGCAACTGACTGAAGATGGCAAATATCCGCTTTTCTTCCGCACTGTTGCCAAGGACAATTCCCAGGCCAAACTGGCGAGCGATTTTATCCTCAACAAGCTCAAGGCCAAAAAGATAGCTTATCTGCATGATAACGGGGACTACGGCAAAGGCTTTGCAGACTATACCCGCGATTTCATGGAAAAGGGCGGCGCGGAAACAGTGCTTTTTGAAGCCATCAATCCAGATGCCACCGACTTTTCGGCCGTGGTGCGCAAGCTGCGCAGCGAAAAGCCCGACATCATTGTCTTTGGCGGCTATCAGCCTGCCGCTTCCAAGCTTGTGCAGCAGATGCGCCGCAATCGCGTGAAGACGCCCTTCATGGGCCCGGACGGCGTGAAGGACGAAACATTCCTCAAGATGACAGGCAAGGACGCCGAAGGCGTATATGCCACCTATCCCCGCGACACAAGCGGTCTTGAAGAATACAAGAAAGCCCGCGAGGCCCATCTGAAGGCCTACGGGCAGGAGCCGGGCTTCGGTTATTACAATGCCTATGCGGCCACCCAGGCACTCCTGGACGCCATTGCCAAAACCGGCTCAACCGAGACGGCGAAAATCAGTGAAGCCCTGCGCCAGAACGAGGTCAACACTCCTCTTGGCAAGATCAGGTTCAATGACAAGGGCGATGCGGTTGGCATGGGCCTTTCAATTTACCAGGTCAAAGATGGCAAGTTCGTCGAACTTGAAGACATGACAATAAACTAGGGCATTTTGAAAATGCCATTGGACTTCTGGGCTGGCCGCGGCTGCGGGCCGCGGCCTCCATGCACGGGGGCGGCTACCTAATACGATTTTCCGATGGACATACAGTTTTTTATAGAATTGTTCTTCAGCGGCCTTACGCGGGGCAGCATCTATGCCCTGATCGCCATTGGCTATACGCTGGTTTACGGCATTATCGAGCTGATCAACTTTGCCCATGGCGAAATCTATATGCTTGGCGCGTTCACGGCCCTTTTGATTGCCGGCGTTCTCGGCATCTGGGGCTTTCCCACTGGTGGAATCCTGATAGTGGCCGCCCTTGTGGCCATTATCTGGGTCTCGGCCTATGGCTATACGCTGGAAAAAGTGGCCTACAAGCCCCTGCGCGGCGCGCCGCGTCTCTCGCCCCTGATTTCGGCAATCGGGATGTCCATTTTTCTGCAAAATTATGTGCTTCTGGCCCAGACATCCGATTTCGTGCCTTTTCCACGCCTTTTGCCGGAAATGGAATTTCTGGAATACATTGATTATATCATGGGCCCCAGTGATTTCCTCATCCTGATCAGCAGCGCCGCCGCAATGGGCGCGCTGACCCTGTTCATCAAGAAAACCAGGATGGGCAAGGCCATGCGGGCGACGGCCCAGAACCGCAAGATGGCCATGCTGCTTGGCATCAATACGGACAGAATCATCAGTCTGACCTTTATCATCGGCTCGGCCCTGGGCGCGCTTGGCGGCGTGCTGATTGCCTCGCACATGGGCCAGGTCAATTTCGGCATTGGTTTTATTGCCGGCATGAAAGCCTTTACAGCGGCTGTTCTCGGCGGCATCGGCTCAATTCCCGGCGCCATGGTCGGCGGCCTTGTTCTCGGTCTGGCCGAAAGCTACACCACCGGCTATTTTTCCGGCAACTACGAAGACATCCTGGCTTTTGCCATCCTGATCCTGATTCTCATTTTCCGCCCGGACGGCATCCTGGGCAAAGCCAAGGTGCAGAAGGTCTAGTATGGACAAGGTGGGAAAGGCCCTTCTTGTGGCAATCTGGTTTATGGTGCTTACCCTGCCGGTGATGGGCATCAAGCTCAATTTGCTGGAAAACAGGATTCTCTGGCGTTTTGACCGACTGCTCTGGCTTGGCCTGGGCACATTTTTCCTCGCGCTTTTGTGGGACTGGGCATTTTCGCGCAAGGCCCGCGGCCTGCCAATAATGCGCCTGCCGCTTGCGCTCAAGGACAATTTTCTCGTCTTCTGGTCAAACGCCACGGTCAGGCGCGGTTCGGCCGGCATCCTGGCCCTTGGCTTGCTGGCCATGCCCCTGCTTTGCTCGTTTTACCAGACCAACATCATGATTTCGGCCATGCTTTACATCATGCTGGCCCTTGGCCTGAACATCGTCGTCGGCCTTGCGGGGCAGCTGGTGCTTGGCTATGTGGCTTTCTACGCCATCGGCGCCTATTGCTATGGCCTGCTGAACCAGGCCTTCGGCCTGGGTTTCTGGACCTGCCTGCCCGTGGGCGGTATTGTGGCCGCTCTTTTTGGTCTGGGCCTGGGCTTTCCGGTACTGCGGCTGCGCGGCGACTATCTGGCCATCGTCACACTTGGCTTTGGCGAAATTGTGCGCCTGGCTCTGCTGAACTGGACAAGCCTGACAGGCGGACCAAGGGGCGTCAGCGATATTCCCAAGCCCGGTCTTTTCGGCATTGAACTCAATATCAACGAAGCCACAATCTATATTTATTACCTCGCCCTGCTGGCTGTCGCTATAACCGTGGTTGTCATTTCCAGGCTCAAGAACTCGCGCGTGGGCCTTGCCCTGCAGGCCCTGCGGGAAGACGAAATAGCCTGCGAGGCAATGGGCGTCAACACGACCAGGGTCAAGCTCGAAGCCTTTGCCCTCAGCTCACTCTGGGCCGGCTTTGCCGGCGTCATCTTCGCGGCCAGGACAACCTTCATCAATCCCTCAAGCTTTACCTTCATGGAATCGGCCATGATACTTTCCATGGTCGTGCTTGGAGGCATGGGATCGATCACGGGCGTGATAATCGCAGCCATCATCCTGATTCTGGCTCCCGAATATTTACGGGCCTTTTCCGAATACCGCATGCTTATTTTCGGCGCGATAATGGTCATTATGATGATCTTCCGTCCACAGGGCCTCATGTCCGGCGAAAAGCGCCACTACAACATCACTGCGCTAAAAGAGGCAGGAGAAAAATGCGCGGCCAGCCAGCTCTTGTGGTGGAAGATCTTTCCCGCAGTTTTGGCGGCTTGCGGGCCCTCAATGATCTTTCCCTGACCACCTGCCTGGGCGAGATTGTGGCCCTGATTGGACCAAACGGCGCGGGCAAGACGACGTTTTTCAATTGCGTAACAGGAATTTACCTGCCCAGCGAAGGCCAGGTATGGCTTTATGACGGCGATGGGGACAAGGCGCTGCTCAATGGCAGGAAGCCCCATGCCATAACCCGGCTTGGCATGGCCCGCACCTTCCAGAATATCCGGCTTTTCAATGAAATGACCGTGCTTGAAAATGTCATGGTAGGCCGCCATTGCCGTACCCATTCCGGCATCTGGAGCGCCTGCCGGCGCGACAGGGCAACAATGGAGGAAGAGCAGCAAAGCGTTGATCTTTGCTATGCCCTGCTTGAAAGCGTGCATCTGGCCGATCTCTGGAACGAGACGGCCAAAAATCTTGCCTATGGCGCACAGCGGCGCCTGGAAATCGCACGCGCCCTGGCCACGGAACCAAGGATGCTGCTTCTGGATGAACCGGCTGCCGGTATGAATCCCCAGGAAACCAGGGAGCTGGAAATCCTTGTCCGGCGCATCAGGGAGGAAAGGCCAATTTCCATACTGCTTATCGAACATGACATGAGCATGGTCATGTCCCTTTCCGACCGCATTTATGTTATGGAATACGGCACCTGCATAGCGGAAGGCACGCCAGATGAAGTGCGGGCCAATCCCCGTGTCATCAAGGCCTACCTGGGAGAAAGCGATGCTTGAACTTGCCCATGTAGATACATTTTACGGCAATATCCAGGCCTTGCGCGATGTCTCGCTGCATATTGACGACGGCGAGATAGTCACCCTGATCGGTGCGAACGGAGCTGGCAAATCCACAACCCTGATGACCATTTGCGGTGTCAACCGCGCCAGGAGAGGCAAGATTTTCTGGAATGGAGAAGCAATCGAAAACCATGCCCCGAACACTATTGTCTCCCTTGGCATTTCCCAGGTGCCGGAAGGGCGCCTTATTTTTCCTGACATGACCGTCAGCGAGAATCTTGATCTTGGCGCGTTTTTGCGCAACGACCAGGCCGTGATTCGCCAGGACAAGGAATATGTTTTCGAGCTTTTTCCCATCCTGGCCGAGAGGCGCAAGCAGCCAGGCGGCACGCTTTCCGGCGGCGAACAGCAAATGCTGGCCATAAGCCGCGCGCTAATGGCGCGCCCAAAACTTTTACTGCTTGACGAGCCATCGCTGGGCCTTGCGCCAATTATTATCCAGCAAATTTTCGCGATCATCCGCAAGGTCAATACGGATGGAACCACCATCTTCCTTGTAGAGCAGAACGCCAACCAGGCCCTGCGCATTGCCAATCGCGGCTATGTCATGGAAAACGGCCGCATTGTCATGGAAGACGACGCCCAGGCCCTTCTGTCCAGCGATCTAGTGCAGAAAGCCTATCTTGGGATGTAGCGTCAATCGGGCAGGCAGTAGTCTCACGACTGGCTGCCGGTTCCACTCACAGCGGCCCGGAGTGGATTTGCGCCACTTTTAAACGCGCCATGCCCGGCGCAGAAAATAAAGG
The DNA here is from genome assembly GCA_009773975.1 of Desulfovibrio sp. Classification (GTDB taxonomy): domain Bacteria; phylum Desulfobacterota; class Desulfovibrionia; order Desulfovibrionales; family Desulfovibrionaceae; genus Desulfovibrio. Next base: position 7,814 of record VSMX01000080.1, read on the forward strand.
CCCTTTTGCCAGGGCCTTTATTTTTTAATTTTTTCAGAGCCTGTCAGGCGTTTGCTTCTTCCCTGGCTTCTTCCAGTTCCTGCGAACGCGGCTGTAGCATGTTCTCGGGCGAGAGGATCTTTTCAATTTCCCCTGTGGCCAGCAGGTTTTGGTCAATGGCCAGCTGGACAACGCTCTTGCCCGTGGCCAGCGCCTCCTTGGCAATGGCCGCAGCCTTTTCGTAGCCGATATAGGGCAGCAGCGCGGTAACAATGCCTATGCTGTGCTCGACCATCTGCCGGCAGCGCTCGGTATTGGCCGTGATGCCGTTTACGCAGCGATCTTGCAGGGCGCGGATGCCCTTGCCAAGGCGGTTGATGCCGTTGAACATGCACAGGGCCATGATGGGCTCCATGACGTTCAACTCAAGCTGGCCGGCTTCGGAAGCGATGGCTATGGTTACGTCCTTGCCCATGATGTCGAAGCAGATCTGGTTGACCATTTCGGGCATGACGGGATTGACCTTGCCGGGCATGATCGATGAGCCGGGCTGCATCTTGGGCAGGTTGATTTCGTTCAGGCCCGTGCGCGGGCCGGAAGACAGCAGGCGCAAATCGTTGCAGATTTTGGAAATCTTGGTCGCGCTTCGTTTCAGCGCGCCGGAAATCTGCACGTAGCAGCCGGTGTCCCAGGTGGCCTCGACCAGGTTTGGCGAGCTCTTCACCGGAATGCCGCTTACAGCCCACAATTCCTTGATCACAAGATCGATATAGCCTTTGGGCGAACAGATGCCCGTGCCTATGGCCGTTGCGCCCATGTTGATTTCAAGAGCCAGCTTTCTGGCTTCCTCAAGCCGCGTGATTTCTTCGCCAAGTGTATTGGCATAGGCGTGGAATTCCATGCCGAGCGTCATGGGTACGGCGTCCTGCAGCTGGGTTCTGCCCATCTTGACCACATGGGCGAATTCGTCGCCCTTGGCCGCGAAGCCCTGGCGCAAATAGTCGATATCCCCGATAAGCCGGCCCAGCTTGACGTAGAGCGCCAGGCGCAGGGCGGAGGGATAGGCGTCGTTGGTGGACTGGGAGCAGTTGACGTGGTTGTTGGGATGGCAATACTGGTATTCGCCTTTCTGGTGGCCCATTATTTCCAGGGCTCGGTTGGCGATTACCTCGTTGGCGTTCATGTTGGTGGAGGTGCCCGCTCCGCCCTGGATGACGTCCACGGGGAACTGGTCCAGTAGCTTGCCTTCAATGATGTCGTCGCAGGCCGCGCAAATTCCTTTTTCGATATTTTCCGGCAAAACGCCAAGTTTGGTATTGGCTTTTGCGGCTGCCTTCTTTATCCAGGCCAGAGCCCTGATAAATTCGGGAAAAGTCGATATTGGCTGCCCGGAAACGTAAAAGTTTTCCAGGGCGCGCATTGTCTGGATCCCGTAATAGATGTTGGCCGGGATTTCCATTTCGCCCAGAAAATCGTGTTCAAGACGCATCTTCGGCGCGTTTTGTGTTTCCATGTTTTTTACCTCCCTGGTCAGGCATCCATGGCCGCGCCCCTGGCGGGGTCGAAATCGTTTTCAAGTTTGGAAACCAGAATGGCGGCCGTGGCGTCGCCGGTAACGTTGAGGGTTGTCCTTGCCATGTCGAGAAGACGGTCAACACCGGCCACAATGGCTACCGCTTCCAGCGGAATGCCGACCTGGCTGAAGATCATGGTGATCATGATCATGCCCGAGCCCGGCACGCCAATGGTTCCGATGGCGGCCAGGAGGGCCATGAAGACAACTGTGAGCTGCTTGTCAAAGGGCATGGGCACGCCAAAAATTTCGGCCGCGAAAATCGTAACCAGGCCCATGTAGATTGCCGTGCCATCCATGTTGATGGTATTGCCAAGCGGTATGGCGAAGCTCGAAACGCTTCTGGATGCGCCCATCTTTTCGGTGCAGACAAGGCTTGAAGACAGGGCGGCCGCGCTGGAGCAGGTCGAAAATGCCGTCATCAGAGGTTCGGAAAAGCCCTTGAGGAATTTCATCGGGCCGATGCCGCTGTACTTGAGACAGGGAAAATACACGGCGACCATCAGGATCAGCGAGCCAATATACATCAGGATCACGAGCTTCATCAGGGGCATCAGGACGGCCATGCCCTGGGCGGCCACGGTGTAGGCCATCAGGGCGAAGACGCCGATTGGCGCGTAAAGCATGACTATGCCGGTCATGCGGATCATGACTTCGGCGAAGCCGTTGAAAAAGTCGGTGACCACCTTTGTCTTTTCGCCGCAAAGTGAAAGACAGAAGCCCACAAGCACGGCAAAGAAAATTGTCGGCAGCATACGGCCTTTGGCCATGGAATCAATGGGATTGATGGGCACAATGTCCATCAGCACCTGGCCGAGGCTTGGCGCCGCGTGCTCCTTGGCCGTGAGGTTGTCCATGGGAATGTTGAGGCCGGCGCCGGGCTGGAAGATATCGCCCATCAAGAGGCCGATTGCCGTGCCCAGAACGGTGAAGACAACAAAGCAGAGCAGCGTTTTCACGGCCACGCGGCCAAGCTTTGCAATGTCGGTAATGCTGGCCGCGCCCGCCACCAGTGTCGCGAAAACCAGCGGCACGACGACCATGCGCACCAGGTTGATGAAAAGCTGGCCGAATGGCTTGAACCAGCCCGCATCCCAGCTGAAATAGGGCGCCGCGATGCCGGCGAGGATGCCAAGCACCATGCCGATGCCCATCTGCGACGCAAGACCCAAACGTGGTTTCTTGCCCATAATTCCCCCTTTGTCGTTATCCCGCCGCAATGGCCGGAGAACAGTTTTTGCGGTTGAATTCTCTTGTTACTC
>VSMX01000081.1 GCA_009773975.1 Desulfovibrio sp.
CGAGGCCACCCACGGCACTTAGGCAATCGCGGCCCCCGGGCCTCCCCGGGTGCCCAGCGGGGTTGAACTTCCCCGCCAGCCGGGGTTTGCCGGGGGGGAGGGACTTGCCTCGGTGCGCGCGGGAGCATTGGCCATGCCATAACTCCTTGATTTCGCCACTTGTGCATATAATAGGTGAACTGCCTTGGCGTTCCATCCTGATTATCAGTTTTACAAAAAAAGTAAAAGGCTGGGCCGGCTTCCTCAATCCGGGTAAACCAGCGGAGGAGTCTGTTCCGGCGCAAGCGGAGCGCCGGCTATAACCTTGCGGACAAGGGCGTCAAAGACCTCAAGGTCATAACGAACCTGCCCGACAATGGGAGGAGATTTGACGGAAGCTTCCGTTGGCGCATGGGCCAAAGCGTCATAACCATCAAACTTTCCATCCGGCCCGGTTACAAATGGAGCATGCAGGGCTTCCGGTTTCTGGGCAAAAAAACGCACACGAACTTCCTTCTTGCCGTTTTGTTCCCAAAGTTCGAACATAAGGACGGAAGCCGGCGGAATGCCATTCAGGGGATACCCCTTTGGCAGCCACCTTATACCCAGCAACCCGCCCAGATTGGCGATATTGGTGTCATGTCCCACAAAAACCGCCAGTTTGGCCTTGTTGAGCCTCTGGTCATAATGCTCTCCCAGCAGGGCTGCGGTCATTTCCAGCAACAAGCTGCTGCCACGCGCCCAGGCAACCACAGGCGCGCGGTTGATGACATCGAAAATCCTGCTGTGCACGGGAAGCACCTGCGCCAGCGTGGAGGCATTGACCTGGCCCCATCCGGCTTCAACTCCTGGCCATTGGGCATATTCCAGCAAGAAAATTTCCGCCATGCTGGATGCAATCGAAAGGCCGCCAACCAGATGGATATCCTTGCCTTCTGGCGATACGCTGACAGCATTTGGAATATCAACCAGGAGACATTCCGGCGTAAGGCTGAAATGCGCGCAGAGTTTGGGCGCAGGCGACCCACTGATTTTATTGAGCAAATTCATGGGGCCGGCAAGTGATTCCTGCAAATGGTCGAAACCTCCACGGGTCATTTCCAGCACGTCGGTGGCCACCGAAATTGGATCAAAGCGGTACAGGCCGGCTTTGACAGGATGAAAAAGGGGATCAATTTCATCCTTTGTTACCGCATATCCAAGCCTGCATTTGCCGGCAAGGCCTTCAAGAATTGCCCGGCTTGTCGCCTGGTCGCGTTCGTCAATATCCGAACGCACAAAAATACTTTCCGGCGGCGGACACTGGCTATTTTCAAAAAGGCCCTGGTCGTGCATCCTTGCACGCATATTTTGCCACATGGCCCGGACAAGCTCAAAGCCGCGAGGCGTGAGTTCCCCGCGCTTGACAGGCCATGAAGGCCAGGTTTTGGTGCTCCACAGTGCCAGCGTCTTGTCGCTCTGGGTTGGGGAACGCACACCATGGCGCGAGAGCGCGACAATTTTCAGCAGTTTGCCGGAAGGCGCTGCCTCGCCAAAGGAATCAGGCACTGGCAGAAGCGCAAAAACCAGCAGCAAGATAAAAATGAATTTGTTGGGGGCCATGCTGATCCTCCGTTTTTTCATTTTCCTGTATGCAGGAAGGGCAGAAGCTTTTGGGCCAGATAGTCGCCCATCCGGCGCACAAGCCTGCTTTCCGCATCCACCAGGGCATTGTAATTTGCGCCGCGGACCATTTCTTCCGAAGAATAAATGCCGCTGCCAAGCGCTTTTTCATTCTTGTCGAGCAGACTCCAATGACATTCCAGCACGGCCTTTTCGTCAAAGTTGCCGTCCAGCCGCTGGATGTCGAGAAGCAGAACATAATCCCCGCCATTTGACGAACCTGGAGGCAAGACGGTTATGCCATCCGCCAACAGGGGCTTTGTCAAGGTCTCGGCTATCACCCTGCGCACGCCATTGGTCACAGGCTCAGCCCAAAGATGAAATTCCGCCAGAATCAAACGCGGCTCGCCTTTTACCCTGCTGACAATATTGTTGCGGTTCAGGTAATTTGGACCTTCGACCATGGCTACGCGCAAGGTCCCGGCGGGAAGGGATTCCGCCTGGATTTGGCCAGGGGAGCTTTCAAGCAGATAATAATTTGTCGGTGTGCTTCTGCCGCAAGCGCAAAGGCCAAGCGCAAGCATCAGGATTGCCATGATTTTCATCGCAAAGACCCTTTTCATCAGCGTGTTCCTTGTCTGCCCCTGATCAGGGCTTCGGGGTTGCGTTCAAGCATATCGGTAAAATTGCGGATGGCGCGGGCCGCCGCAATTGCCTCCTGAAGCAGGCGTCTCAATTCGTTCATGGTCGGAGAATCCCTGCTCAAGGAACTTTCTATGACCGAGCCGGCATTTACAGCCACCTTGCCCATTTTTTCGGCTGCCGCCGCTATATTGTTCATGGCGGATCTGAATGATGAAAGGAGAGCCGGCACTTCCCTGCTGACAGAACCGCTGGCGTTGTCGAACTGGCTCAGGACGCTTTCGATGGTTTCGCGCAATTTGCCGTTGGACATAAAAGCCCGGACTTCCTTGAAAGCGCCGGTAAATTCCTCTATCCCGGCTTTAAGCTGCCCTTCTCCCACTGCATCCGTGATATTGTGCAGCATATTCGTTAGAGAATTGACAATCTCTTCAATGGGCAGCCTGGCAAATGTGCGCTGCAGGGTATCAATGGGTGAAGGAACAGTGGGAATTTCGGAATCCGGCGAGGACGAGCGGAAATTCATTGGCGTATTGGGAAAGAAATCCAGTTCCACACGGTACTGGCCTGTTATCAGGCTGGACATTTGCAAACGCGCCCTCAGGCCGCGTTCCACCATACGGCGGATAATTTCCTGCTGGGCTTCTTCCGAAAGAGTTTGCCCGTTTGCGCGGATAAAACTTTTTTCGTCAATCCTGATTGTAACTGGAATGGTTACATTGGAATCGCGTGAATTGGCCACCAGGCTGATCTGGGTTACGCTGCCCATGGGCACGCCCCGAAACACAACAGGCGCGCCAATGGAAAGGCCGCTTACCGAACCATCGAAATAAAGCACATACTCCACGGCGTTGGAAAAAAGCTTGCCTCCACCCAGCAGCACAAGAGCAACTGTAAAAAGGGCAATGCCACCCACAACAAAGGCGCCCACCATGGTTTTATACAGCTTCGCAGTCATTTCACGCCGTCCTTTGGCGGGTTTTGCGCAAATCCGCCGGGGCTGGACTTGTCCTTGTGCCAGCCGCCCCGGGTCAAAAACATCAGCGCGTCTGCCTGGGTATGGGGATCATGGGCCAGCTTCGACGGATTGCCTTCGGCCGTTACGGTGCGCGTGTTCACATCCAGGAAAATGCTGTTTGTGCCAATATTGAAGATGCTGGCCAGCTCATGAGAAACAATGACGAAAGTCGCGCCCAGGGTGTCGCGCAACTCCTGGATAAGCTCATCCAGCAGATTGGAACTTACTGGGTCAAGACCGGCGCTCGGCTCATCCAGAAAAAGAATATGCGGGTCAAGAGCCAGGGCTCTGGCAAGGCCCGCGCGCTTGCTCATGCCGCCGGAAATTTCCGATGGATAGTAATCCTCAAAACCGCTAAGGCCAACCAGCGCAAGCTTGAGCGAGGCCAGTTCCCGTATCTCGTCATTCCCCAAATCCGTATATTGCTGGAGGGGCAAGGCTATATTTTCGGCAAGCGTCATCGAACTCCAGAGGGCGCCGCTTTGGAAAAGCACACCCGCATTGCGCATACATTGCCGCCGCGCAGCGGGAGAGCTGCCCCAAAAATTGACATCGCCAAAAAAAACTTCTCCGGCCTGGGGAGATTTCAGGCCCATGAGCACATGCAAAAGCGTGCTTTTACCGCAGCCGGAACCGCCCATAATGAAAAAGATATCGCCTTTGGCAACGTCAAAGGTTACATTGCGCATGAGCACATAACTGCCGTAGCCCACCTGCAAATCCCTGACGCTCAGGACTGGTTCCATGCTAGACATCCAGGACATTGCATATAACGGTAATAATTGCCGTCATCACGATTATGCCAACAATGGAACTCACGACGGCTTTTGTTGTGGTTTGACCCACAGCCATCGCGCTCCTGCCGCAACGCATGCCCTGATAACAGCCTGCCACGGCAATGACAATGCCGAAAACCGTTCCATAAACCAGGCCAATCAGCATCTGGCGATATGGCACCATTTGCTGTGTGGCATGCAAATATTCCATGGGATTCAGGCCAAGCATGAGCGTGCCGACTATAAAGCCGCCGATTATGCCCATAAAATCCGCATAAATGGTTAAAAGCGGCACCATCAGCGTAAGGGCAAGCACCCTTGGGAGCACAAGAAAATCGACAGGAGAAATGCCCAGTGTCTCCAGGGCGTCGATTTCCTCATTGACCTGCATTGTGCCGATAAACGCTGCATAGGCCGCGCCTATGCGTCCGCTCATCACCACGCCGACCATCACGGCGCCCATAACGCGTAGCATGCCAATGCCGACAAGTCCGGCCACATAGATCTGCGCTCCGAACTGGGTGAGCTGCACAGCGCCCACAAAGGCCAGAATCAGCCCAAACAGCATGCTTGTAAGGGAAATAATGGGCAGGGACTGAACACCGCACTGATACATGGCCGAAACAAAATCCGTGGCGCGCATGCGGGAACGCCCCAAAAAAAGACCGGCAGTGGAAATTGCCACATCGCCAAGAAAGCTTAGGAAATCACCAATCCGACCGGGCAAATCCAGGGTGGCCTGCCCCACATTGCCCAAAAATCCCAAATCGTTTGCGGAACGTTTGGCGCCTTCCCTTGGGGGAACCGCAAAAGCCATCTGGATGAGGCGCACAAGGCCTTCCGGCAAATCAAGATCGGTCTTGAGCTTGCGCTGGTTGGCCTCCCGCACAAGCTGAACCAGTAATACAAGAAGCGAACTGTCCCAGTCTCCCAAATTGGCTGCTTCGAGGCGCAGTCCTTTCAGGCCGGAAGCGGCGAGTCCGCGCAAGGCAGTTTCGGCGTTTTCCGGCCAGGGTGTTTCAATGTTCCACTGACCTCCAACGCTCACATTCCAGACGCCATTGACGGCGGAAGCTGTCACTTGCGGACTTGATTCCATGAGTTTATGATAGACTTAAGCCACGCGCATGGCAAGCATGGCGCCAATGCAACATTATATCAAGGATATCCAATGGCCAGCATAGCGGAACGTCTGGGGCTCGACAGAAAGCCTGTCTTTTTGATGGACGGCACGGCATTCATTTACCGCGGTTTTTTCGCAAGCCGCCATATCCAGCGCTCGGATGGCTATCCGACAAATGCCCTGGTTGTAGTTACCCGCATTCTGTTGCGCCTTTTGCGGGAGGAGAATCCGAAACATTTTCTGTTTGCCATGGACGGCAAGGGCAAAAGCTTTCGCAATGCCATCTACCAGGATTACAAGGCCAATCGCGAGAGTATGCCGGAAGATCTGGCAAAGCAGATCGAACCTGTAAAACGCATGGTCGGGGCACTCGGCCTGCGGCTTGAGGTATCATCTGGCGTGGAAGCGGATGACTGCATAGCCAGCCTGGCCGCCAGGTTCTCCGCAGACAATCCTGTTGTGATTTTGAGCGGCGACAAGGATCTCAAGCAATGCCTGGGGCCAAATGTCTATATCTGGGATCCGGGTTCAAAGGACGATTATGTGCTTACGGCAGCTGACTTTGAACGGGAGACAGGCTACAATCCGGCCCAGTGGCCGGATGTGCAGGCCATCACGGGCGATTCCAGCGATAATATTCCCGGGGTGCCCGGTATTGGGCCAAAAACAGCCCGGCAGATTTTCGACATCTGCCCCAGCCTCGAGGACATTCGCGACCACTTCGGCCTTTTGCCGCCCAAAATCCAGACAAAACTCAAGGATCATCTTGAAAAGATGTTCACATGGCGCACCCTGACCACCCTGACCACCACTGCCCTTCCCGATATTGGCCTTGACGATTTGCAGGTAGGCCCGATAGATTTGCCCGCATGCCGGGAACTTGCCGATGAATTCGAACTTTTTGCCGTGCGCCGCGAAATAGCCTCCCTTGCCGAAAAGCGTTTGCTGGCCAGAATGCCAAAAACCCTGACCAATCCAGAAGCTCCCAGACAGGGAAAAGAAATCCGCGAGGATCTCGGCCTTGGCGCAGCCGCGCTGCCCAGCGCCCGTGAAATCGACAAGTTATCCGATCTCCCCCCTTGCGGCGATTGCACGGTTGCAGTGCTTTGCGAAAAAAATATGCCGCCGCGCCTTGCGCTGGCAAAAACAGGTGAAAAACAGGATTGGGAAAATCTCGGGGAATATGCCTGGGTCGGCGCCATTCGGGAATTATGCGCCTGGCTCAACGATGCCGATGAAATTGTGCTTGCCGACCTGAAATCGCTGCTCACTTCCGACAAGGCCTGGTGGGATTTGCCGGTAGGGGCAAAACCGCCAAAAATCTTTGATCTTGGCCTGGCGTCCTGGCTGCTGGACCCGGAAGATGGAAATTATTCTTTTGAGCGCATTTCAAGGGCTGAAGAAGTGGATGTGGAGAAGCCGGCCCCGCGCGCTCTCACTCTTGCCCTGTCCCTCAGGGAAAAACTCGCGGCCAATGAGCTTTTGCCGCTTTATGAAACAATTGAAGCGCCGCTTACGCCAGTCATTGACAGGATGCAGGAATATGTAATTGCCATAGATACAGCCGCATTCCTCAATTTCCTGGATGATGTTGACCGCCAGATCTGCGAAACAAGCCAAAAAATATATGCCGAAACCGGGGGGCCATTCAATTTGCGATCCGCCCGCCAGATTGGGGAGATCCTCTTTGGGCGCCTCAAGCTTGCGCCGGCCATGAAAACGCCGGGAGGCGCGCCTTCAACCAGCGAGGCCGCTCTTGAAAAACTGTCCGGAGCCAACCCGGTTGTGGATGATATCCTGCAATATCGCAAGCTGGACAAAATGCGCTCCACATATCTTGACCCGCTGCCCAGATTGATGGATGCCAATAGTCGCATCCATACCACATTCAATCAGGAAACGACAGCAACCGGGCGCCTTTCTTCAAGCAACCCAAATCTGCAAAATATTCCGGTTCGGGGCGAAATGGGCAAACGGATGCGGAGCTGCTTTGTCGCGGGGCCAGGCAACGAACTGGTCTCGGCGGATTATTCGCAAATTGAATTGCGCATTCTGGCCCATTTGTCCGGTGACGAGCACCTGCTTGACGCATTCCGCAAGGGCGAAGATATTCACGCCCGCACAGCATCCCTGGTATTTGACATTCCCCAGGAGCAGCTTGCGCCGGATCAGAGGCGGATGGCCAAGACCATCAATTTCGGCCTGCTTTATGGCATGGGCGCCAACAAGCTGGCCCGTGAGCTGCACATTCCCGTCAACAAGGCCAAAGAATTTATCGAACGCTATTTTTCAAGACTGAAGGGCCTGCGCGCCTATTACGACAAGGTTTTGGATGGCGCAAGGGCCAACGGCCATGTTGCAACCATGGCCGGGCGCCGGCGCTGGCTTCCGGGAATTCTTTCCTCCAACGGCCATACCGCGGCCCAGGCCCAGCGCCAGGCTGTCAATGCGGGAATTCAGGGATCTGCCGCGGATATAGTCAAGCTGGCCATGCTGGCTGTTGCCCATGATGAGGAATTGAAAGAGCTTGAGGCCCGGCTTGTATTGCAGATCCATGACGAATTTCTGCTTGAAGTTCCGGAAGGAAATGGCCGGAAGGCCGGAGAGCGCGCGGCCAGGCTGATGGAATCAATCGAGCCTGGCGGCGAAAAGCTCTCCGTTCCGCTGATTGTGGACTGGAATGTGGGGCACGATTGGGGCACGGCGCATTAGAGAATTTACGCAATGAAAATACATAAATACTCTAACGCGACTTTGCCTGCAAAGGCGCGCATGAGAATATCTGAAGGCAAATCCGCTTTGACCTTGAGAGATATTCTAAATGAGAAAATGATATAGAAAATATAACGATATAACTTTCGAATGGAAAATGATATTATACATCGCGTCATTTGTGATATTTTGCTATGTGTCGGCCAGCCTTTTCCTCAGGGCGCATTGTCCGCTGTGGTTCAAAATTGCCGGCTGCGCCCTGGTCTTGCTGGTCAGCCTGAAATATGAAATTTACCAGTGGCTGGGGGGCGCATTTTTTGCCCCATTTTTGCCCCGCTGGTTTCTGCTTGTCATGGAAGCGGCCTTCGGCGCGCTTCTGGTGCTGTGCTTTTTGCTCATTTTCAAGGATCTTTATCTGTTGGGCAATTATATTCTGGCAAGGATCGGCATTCCTGTTCCGCGCCATCTGCCCATGGGCTGGATCAAGGGGGGGCTGATCTGCATCGCCCTGGCTTTTGGCATATACGGCACCTGGAGCGCGGTGCGGGTTCCGGATATCAGGACAATTACAGCAAGGCTGCCAAACCTTCCCCCTGCCCTGCATGGCATGAATATTGTCCAGCTTACCGATCTGCATGTCGGCCCAATACTGAAAAAAGACTGGGTTTTTGAAGTTGTGGAAGAAGTAAACGCCATTGATCCGGACATAATTGTCATGACAGGCGATTATATTGACGGTACTGTGGAGGAAGTGCTTGACGAATTGCGCCCACTGGCTGACATGCGCGCCAAATACGGAATTTTCGCGGTAACCGGCAACCATGAATATTACTGGAACGCGAAGGAATGGAGTGAGGCGATCAGATGTCTTGGCATTGACCTGCTCAATAACGAGCATCGCCTGATCACAGTTGAAACCGATACCCTGGTCATTGCCGGAATTCCCGATGCGGGCGCCGGACGTTTTGGATTTGAAGCGCCCAATATTGACAAGGCACTGGCAAACGCCCCCGAGGCTGTGCGGATTTTACTTGCTCATCAGCCAAAGAATGCCAAAAGCTGGCTTGAAAAAGCGGACTTGATGCTTTCGGGCCATACGCACGGCGGCATAATGTTTTTCCTCCAGCCCCTGATTGCCCGCTTCAATGGCGGGTTTGTCAATGGACAGTACACGGTTGGCGACAAACAGCTTTATGTCAGCCCGGGCACGGGCATCTGGAACGGTTTTTCTGCCCGTATCGGGGTTCCTCCCGAAATTACCAGGATTGTGCTTGAACGCGGATAGGCGATTTGCAAGCCTGAAGAAAAAAATTTATTTTTTTTCGAAAATGCCCTAAACTTTTTCTTTCTTCTGCCGACTGAAGCAAATGAAATGGATATTCCAACCATATTATGTGGTTTACAGCAAGGAGGCTGAAAATGAACGATGTTCAGGCAGGAATGAGCGTGGCAATTACCAGGGAAGCTATGGATTTTGAAGCCAGCATGACAGCTTCGCTTATCAATGGCACAATCCAGAAAGGCGCGGAAATGGATGCCGCCTTGCGCGGTGCCGGTCTTGCAGCCCAAGGCATTGGCCAAAACCTTGATATCGTGGTGTAGAGCTCTGCAAGATTTGCAGTTTCTGACCGCGCCCTGAAATCCGGGCGCGGTTTTTATGCGCCCCTCGAAAATCAGGGGCCAGTATCGCGTTGAATTACAATAGTCCCGCTCCCGGGGGAAGAGCGCGGCGCGAGGGCGCAGCAAGCAAAGTAACCAGCAGGCCGCCCGGCGCATTTATGTTAATCCGCATGGCTTGCATAAATTGACAGCAACGCAAAACCACTTTTTTACTTTTTCTCTTTGAAGATCGTAGTAGTTGAACCGGGCAAAATCCTTTACATCTCATTTCAATTGGCTTAACGTTTCTCCCAGGTTCGAGTATCCCCATCCGAACCCAAACATTTCAGGAGAAATTTGAAATGAAAAAAATTCTTTTTTTGGCGGCTGCCCTGTTTGCCTTTGGTCTTTTCAGCAATGCGCAGGCTGCCCAGGAGCTTCCCCTTGTTGGCGAATATGTGAATGACGCCGGCTACCTTGTTATTGCCAAGGCCGCCAATGGCCAGGATGCCAACTATGATGTGGGCATCGTTGACAAGAGTGGCAAATGCAATCTCCAGATTGTTTGCGGCACATGGAAAACCAGCGAAACAACAAGCGCTGTAAGCAAGCCTGCCCACCCCAACACAATCGTGGCCGTGGAATCCCAGAAGTATCCCAACTTCTCCCTGTGGCCCGAAGATGAAAAAATTCGCCTTGCCGAAAGCGCCCTGCCGCTCGACACTGTCGACCCCGCCTGCAAGGTATTCAAGGACAATCCGGTCTTTACCCGCAAGTAATTTCAGCTGATAATTGAATCTTCAAAAGCCGCGGCAAATGCCGCGGCTTTTTGCTCTTCTCCCAATTAAGTCAACCAGCTGTCTTGCCCTAATTTCAAATCCTTCGTCTTAAATAGCGGAAAGCCTGGGCAGTTTGGCCGCTCCCAGGGCCTTCCAAATTGAACCTGCCAAAGTTTTCTCATTCGCGTTGGCCAGACGCAAAAAAGGAGTTTCTCAGGCTCCGCAGGAAGACAACGCCATAAAATCAAGAGATAGTCACAGGTCTTTTCAGGAAGACAAAAATTGC
>VSMX01000082.1 GCA_009773975.1 Desulfovibrio sp.
CCCTTTGCCGCGCCCATGAGCGGCGTTTCCTGGGACTGCATTTCAAGAATTGGCTGCTGGCATTCCGGATAATATGTTGTGTAGTTCTCGCCGGTATTTTTGGCGCACGCCGAAAGAACAAGGCAAGCGGCCAGAAAGAGGGGGAAGACTGTGTGTTTTTTCATCTCGCACGACCATTGTTTTTCATGATTCTTCGCAATGCCTGATTATGGCTCCACAAAAATCCTATGCCAAAAGCGTTCTCCCGGCAATCGCTTCCTACCCTCTGTCATTCCACGCTTCACGATACACATCCAGATATTTGCGGCACATTGACCTGAAATCAAATTTTTCGGCGACAAATTCGACATTGCCTTTCAATTCCGCATGACGTCCGCCGTCCGCGACAAACCGCTCCATTTGCCCGGCAAGCCGCGCAACGTCAATTTTGCCATCTTCCGTCAGTTCAAGCAGTTCCCCCGCCCATTTGTCCTCACGGCGGAGCATGAGGGGAATATCGCCCAAATTCGTGGCCAGGACGGGAATTTTCGCCTGCCAGGCTTCCAGAATGACCATTGGAAAAGATTCCCCCCTGAACATGGATGGCAAAAGCAGCATATCCGCCATGGACAGAAAAGCTGGCACATCCGACTGCAAACCCAGAAAATGGACATGATCTGGCGCATTGTCCTTCATCTCCTCATAAACCGGACCATTGCCGATAATCATCAAATGAACTTCCCTGTTCATGCGCCTGTTAAGTTCATTTGTAGCGGCTATTGCCTCCTTCCAGCCTTTTTCCGGAATGCCCCGGCTGCAGATGGCAAAAACAAAGGCATCTTCCGGAATATTCCAGTCCCTCCGGGCTTGCGGCCTGAAGCTCCTGTCCTCAACCGCATTGGCAATTCTGGTGAAAACCTGCCCGTCTGCCAGGCAATGCTTCCTGAACGGCGCGATATTGCCTTCCCCCACATAAACCCAGGCGTCCGTGCCCAGCAGGTATTCCGCAATATCGGGATAAAAATTCTCCATCAGCTCATACATGCCGTGCATGGTAACAATGTGCCGGAATGAATTTGTATATAATCTTGCCCTGGCAACCCTGGCATCAAGCCGGCGATGATGGGTATGGAAAATATCCAGCCCATTGTCATGAACAAAATTGTAAATGTCCCTTGCGGCAAAGACAGGGATGCTGGCTGAAAGCCTGGATCTTATCCTGGCATTTCGCTCTTCCGCGGCAAAATCATAAACGCATACGGGATAACCCAGCTTTTTGAGGCCATTGGCCAGGGCAATGGGCAACATTTCCCCGCCGCCCGGCGCAAAAGCATAAAGGCCCATGGCAATATTTGGCTTGCGCCGCCGCATGGCCTGGCGGATTTTCGCGATATTATAGAAATCGTTAAAATTTGCCCTTTCGCCGAAAAGGGCCTCGAACCTGGCGCGCAGAACCTGAAAATTTTTCAGCAAAATATGCGGCTCAAGCCTGTAAAGTTGGGCTGCCGCAATGGCCGCCTTTTCATGTTCCCTGAAATATTCCGGCTTTTGCTGGATGCCAAGCGAAGTCGAATCGGAATGAATCCTGTAATAATTGCGGGCCGCATTGGCATGGCAGACTGTTCCGCCGCTGATCAGATGCAGGTACAAAATCCAGTCGCCGCACAATCTGTAATCGAACCATCGGCTGGATTCATAAATTCCAAAATCCACATTGCGCATCACGCAGGAACTGACATTGACCACAATATTGACCAGGGCAAAATAATTGCGGACAAATTTATGGGCTGTCATGCTCCAGTTTTCACGAAACAGGTCTTTGGGAATGCAATCCGCATAGTTTTCCGCCGAATCGGCAATTTCCTTGCCATCCTTTACAAAGATGCTGGTCGAAAAGGAAAGCATTACCGATTCATCGGCAAAATTCCGGATATGGCTTTCCAGAAAACCGGCGTCGCAGTAATCGTCGCTTTCAGCTATCCAGACAAGATCCCCTCTTGCCAGGGCCAGGCCCTTTTGCCACTGCAGATAAGGGCTGCCGGAATTGGCGTCATTTATGGCCAGCCGGGTATTCTCCCGATGCCCTTGCTGGTACTCCTCCAGAATTCGCCTGCTCCCATCGGTTGAACAATCGTCAAGCAGGATGACTTCATAATTTTTATAGGTCTGATTATCGATGCTTGCGAGCCTTTGCCGCAAAAAAGGGGCATGATTGTAATTGGGCACGATGATGCTTACCCTGGGCCTGAAAGCGGCATCCGCCCCGGGATTGTCTGGCGAGTCCGCAACGGGGCGTTCTTCCTTGCCGGAATCCTGCCTGCCAGGCGTCCTTTTCAGCAATCGCTTCAATCTTCCGGCACCCCGGAGATGCCCAAGCTTGCGCAAGGGGGCGGTTATCCGCCAGGATCGTGAAGTAACGACCCTCAGAAGTTCGGTTTGGGCCGCATCCAGCCGCTCCTGCAAATCGGCCAGCAAAACCCTGTTTTCTTCAAGCTCGCCGGCCATTTTCGCAAGCCTGGCCCTGCCATCGTCCATTTCGTCCCCGCCTGGCGCGCCCTGGCCAGGCTTCCTGTCCGCCTGGGCTGCCGGCATACTGTTCGATTGCCTGTTCACTTCGGGATTGCTCCATTTGTCATTACAATACATGCAAAATATTCATGCTGCCCCACTGGACAGCTTCCATGCGCGCTATTTATAAAGGCAGCACACCCACAACCGATAAAGGAACTTGCGAATGAGCACTGATAAAGCCCAACAAGCCGCCATGCAGCCGGAAGATCCGGGAGATGGCGGAAACCCGGATTTTGCCTGTCAGCGCGGGGAAGAGACTTCGCAAGGCAGTCCTGCGCCAAAAGCCGAAAAAGAAATTGCCAGTCTGGCCGCGCGGCTGTCAACAAACAGGGCCAACTTGCGGATTTTGCTTGAGCTTTGCAATTCTGGCAAGCTTCCCGGCCACGGCCGCAGGCAAAATATGCTGGCTGCCGCATCCGGAAAAGCCGCCGATATCTGGCGCGCCACAATGGCCGGGGCCCGCAAAAACAGGATTGCGCGGCTTGCCGGCAAATTTTTCCAGGCCTGGCAAAAAGGCGGCCTGCGCTTTGCCCTGCAAAAAAGCGCGCGCAAACTGATGCCTTCCGGACGGCTCGGTCTTTTTCAGTCTGCCCAAAAACGCCTGGCCGAAAAAGGCGTTTTCGAGGAAGAAAAAATTGTGCCGCTCAAGGAAAGCGTCAGGCTTGTCGCCTTTTATCTGCCGCAATTCCACACCTTTCCCGAAAATGACGCCTGGTGGGGCAAGGGCTTTACCGACTGGACCAATGTCCGCCGCGCCAGACCATCATTCACAAATCATTATCAGCCGCATGAACCGCTGGATGACCCGGGCTATTATGACCTTGCGAACCCGGAAATCATGCGCCGCCAGGCAGAGCTCGCGCGGCGGCACGGCATCCATGGCTTCTGTTTCCATCATTATTATTTTTCCGGCAAAAGGCTGATGGAAAAGCCCGTGGATCAATTTGTGGCCAACCCTGATATTGATATCAAATTTTGTCTTGACTGGGCCAATGAAAACTGGACAAGACGCTGGGACGGACAGGAAAATGAAATTCTGATTGCCCAGCAGCACAGCCCGGAAGACGATATCCGCTTCTGGAAGGACGCCAGCCGCTATTTTGGGGATCCGCGTTATATCCGCATTGATGGGCGCCCGCTGTTTCTGGTTTATCATGCCGCATTGTTTCCCGATATGCGCGCGACACTCTGGCGCTGGCGCAAGTGGTGCGTGGAGCATGAGGAAATCATTCCCTTTTTTGTCATGGTGCAAAGCTTTTTCAACGAGGATCCAGCCGAATACGGTTTTGACGCGGCAGCGCAGTTTCCTCCCCATATTCCCGGCTTTATTCCGCCCGAATATGAAAGGGATTACGAAGTCGAAGGCCTGGCGGCAAATTTTGCGGGTGAAATTTTCGATTATGAAAAAATGGGCAAATTCTGGCTTTCGCGCCTTTCCGACAAATACATCAATTTTCCGGGCGTATTCCCATCCTGGGACAATACTCCAAGGAGGGGCCAAAAAGCCAGGCTGTTTTTTGGCAGCTCCCCCGCAAAATATGAAAAATGGCTGGCCGCCGCCTGCGCCTACGCCAAATATGAGCTTCCCGCATCCTGCAACCTTGTCTTCATCAATGCCTGGAATGAATGGGGCGAGGGCGCCTGCCTGGAGCCAGACAAAAATTATGGCTATGCCTGGCTAAACGCCACCTCAAGGGCGCTTGAGGACGGCCGCCGCCCCTGTCCGGCGCTGCCCCTCGACAGGGAACACAGACTTAAAGTCCTGTTTATCGGCCACGATGCCGGTTTGTCGGGCGCGCCAAAAGTCCTGCTCAACATTCTCCGCTGGCTTGCGAAGCATACATCCGTGCAAGCCCGTCTTGTCACATTCAACGAGGGCGCCCTTTCAGGAGAATACAGCGCGCTGTTTCCAACTCTTGTCTGCCCTCCTGAAAAACTTGATTCCAGCGTCCTGGAAAAATTTTGCGGAGGCAGGCCCGATCTTGTTTTCGGCAATACGGTGGTGGCGGCCCGCGCCTATCCCGCGCTTGCCGCCTGGGATGCGCCCTTCATCACATACGCGCATGAGCTTGAAATGTCCCTGCAAAAATACGCCTCTCCCGAAATTATTGCCTGCATGGCCGAAAAATCAGCCCTCATCCTCGGGGCCGCGCAGGGCATTTGCGATAACCTGGTTCAAAACCACGGCATAGCCGCCGAACATTGCCTGACCATCGACGCGTTTATTGAACCGTTCACGCCCGCAAGTTCCCTGCAGAAAAAGGATCTCAAAAACAGGCTGGGCATCCCCTCCGGCAAATCCCTGGTCATGGGTTGCGGCTCCCGCACCCGGCGCAAGGGTTTTGCCCTGTTTTTGCAGGCAGCCCGGCAAATTGCCTCCCTGAATGACAATGTTCACTTTTGCTGGGTGGGAATCCCGGAAAGCGAAGAAGACAAAACCGGGGCCGACCTGATTGAGCAAACCCCAAATCTTTCCCTGCCAGGAGAAGTGGCAAATCCGGCAGACTGGTTCAGGGCCGCGGATGTTTTTTTGCTCACATCCAG
Source organism: Desulfovibrio sp. (assembly GCA_009773975.1). Lineage (GTDB taxonomy): Bacteria > Desulfobacterota > Desulfovibrionia > Desulfovibrionales > Desulfovibrionaceae > Desulfovibrio. The sequence goes on from VSMX01000082.1 coordinate 5,095, forward strand.
GGAGGATCCCTTTCCCCTGGCCTGCCTTGAGGCCGCCTCCTGCGCGCAGCCCGTCATCTGTTTTGCGGGCGCCGGCGGCATGCCGGCCTTTATTGGCAATGATGCCGGACGCGTTGTGCCCGCCCTGGATGTGGGCGGCATGGCCAGGGCCTGCGCCGAATTGCTGGCCAATGACGATTTGCGCCAAAAACTTGGGCAAAGGGCGCGAACAAAGCTTTCAAGCCTCCATTCCACGGATTCCGCCGTGCCGCATATTTTGCGGGCAATGCGCAGGGTGGCGGGCAAATTGCCGCCCGTTAGCGTGATTGTGCCCAACTACAATTATGAATCCTGCCTCGGGGACAGGCTGAAATCCATTATTGGGCAGACTTGCAGGGATTATGAGCTGATCCTGCTTGACGATGCCAGCACGGACGGCAGCGCAGCCATCTTGCGGGACTTTGCGGAAAAATCCGGCGCCAGTCTCACAATCAACGCGCAAAATTCCGGCAGGGTTTTCAGCCAGTGGCAAAAGGGCCTGGAAATGGCAAGCGGGCAATATGTCTGGATTGCGGAAGCCGACGATTTGTGCGCGCCGGATTTTCTGGAGACAATGCTGGGCCATGTCGGGCCAGAAACCAGCCTTGTTTATGCGATTCCGCAAATCATTGACGGGGACGGCAATATTTCCGCAATTGATTACAGGCAAAATTACCTGGCTTACGCCAGTAATGAAAGATGGATAAAAAGCTATGATGTGGCCGGCAGCGAGGAAGTTTTTTCCGCCCTGGCCATAGTCTGCGCCGCGCCGAACATTTCGGCGGCCGTGTTTCGCAGGGACGCGGCCAGCATGGCCATCGGGGAGGCGCAAAAATACAGATGCTCCGGGGATTGGGCTTTTTATCTCTGCCTGGCCATGCAGGGCAGGATTTCATATTGCCATGAGGCTCTTGCCTTTCACAGGCGCCATTCGGACAGCGTGGTGGCAAGGGACCAGACTGAAAAAGGCGAAACGCTGACTGCCGAAATAAAAATTGTCCATGATTTTGCCAGGAACAATTTCGACCTGCCTGCCGAAACCCTGGCAAAAATGGACAACTTTGAAATGCATGTTATCAACGGCCAGTGCCAGTTTTAGAGCGTTTGCGTAATGAAATGTCGGCAACGCGAATGGATATTTTCATTCAAAAATGCTGTGATGGGGGGGTGTGGGGCGGCCGCAGCCCCCAAAACAAATCAGGCAATCAGGCTGCCCGGCGCCACTTCTCCATCCACGGCCAGCAATTTCACGCCGCTGGCGTCCTCCGCGGTCAGCACCATGCCTTCCGAAACCAGGCCGCGAATCTTGCGCGGCGGCAGGTTGAGCACGGCGCAGACCTGCTTGCCGACAAGTTTTTCAGGTTCATAATATTCCGCAAGGCCGGACAATATCTGGCGGTTTTTGCCTTCTCCAAAATCAATTTCCAGGCGCAGGATGCGATCCGCCTTTGGGTGGCGTTCGGCAAGCCGGATAATGCCCGTTTTCATTTCGGCCTTTTTGAAAGTGTCAATATCAATCTCGCCTGTCTTTTCGGCTGGCGCGCTGGCGCTTTTCGCATTTTCCGCTTTTTTCTTCGCCGTGGCCTCGTGGGCCGGGTCTTCCGGCATTTCCAGGCGCGGGAAGAGCCTTGAGGCTGTCGCAAGGGGCGAGGCATTGGCAAAAGGCTCAAAAAACCGGGCTTCCCTTTCGATATCCGCGCAAGGGACTTCATTTTCATTCACTTGCTGGCCAAGCTGGCGCAGCAGGGCAAATGAAGCTTCGGGCATGACAGGCCAGAGGCAAAGCGCGATTTTGCGCATACATTCCAGAAGCACCTGGAATACAACCCCAAGGGCTTCAAAATTGTTTTCCTTCTGCAATTTCCAGGGCGCTTCCGAATCCACATACTTGTTCAGGGCGCGCACAAGTTCCCAGAGCGCTTCAAGGGCCTGGGAGGTGCGCATTTCATTGAAAAGCTGGATATAATTGAGCAGCGATTCCCGGCACAAGTCAATTACGGCCTGATCTTCCGCGCGGTATTTCTGGCAAAGGGCCGGTTTGCCATGGAAATACTTGTCGGCCATGGAAAGCACGCGGCTGAAAAGATTGCCCAGGTCGTTAGCAAGGTCGGAATTGATGCGCCTGATCAGGCCGCGCTCATTAAAACCGGCGTCCGAGCCAAAATGCATTTCGCGCAATAGAAAATAGCGAAAGGCGTCAATGCCGAATTTTTGCCCGGTCTCGAGGGGATCGACCACATTGCCCAGGGACTTGGACATCTTGGAGTCGTTGGAAAGCCAGTAGCCATGCACATTGAGATGGCGGTATAGGGGAAGCCCGGCGGATTTGAGCATGGACGGCCAGAAAATGGCATGCGGTTTGAGGATGTCCTTGGCCACAAGGTGTTCTCCCGGCCAGAATTGCGCAAAATCCTTTCCGTCCGGCCAGCCCAGGCCGCTGATATAGGCCAGCAGGGCGTCAAACCAGACATAGCAGACGTAATCCTTGTCAAAGGGCAATTCTATGCCCCAGGTCAGGCGGCTTTTGGGCCTCGAGATGCACAAATCCTCGAGATCGCCGGATTCAAGCATGGCAATCGCTTCCGTGCGATAGCGCGCGGGGCGGATAAAGTCCGAATTCTCCTCAAGATACTGCCTGAGCCAGGGCAAGTAGCGCGACATTTTGAAGAAATAGTTTTTTTCGCTGATAAATGCCGGTTTTACCTGGTGCTGGGGGCAAAGGCCGTCCTCCAGCTCCTTTTCTGTATAAAAGCGCTCGCAGCCGTAGCAGTAATGACCGCCAAACTCGCCAAAATAAATATCGCCCGCGTCATACACGCGCTGCAAAAAATCCTGCACGGCCCGCACATGTTCGGGAGAGGTTGTGCGCACAAAAAAATCATTGGCAACGCTCAATTTGGGCCATAATTGCCTGAAGCGGCCGCTTATCTCGTCGGTAAAAGCCTGGGGAGCGAGATTGTTCTTTTCGGCAGCCTGGACAATCTTGTCGCCATGCTCGTCTGTTCCGGTCAGAAACAGGGTCTTTTCGCCCTGGATCTTGTGGAATCTTGCCGCCGCATCGGCCAGGATGGTGGAATAGGCATGCCCCAGATGGGGATTGGCATTGACATAGTAAATGGGAGTGGTGATATAGAAAGAGCGCACGAAATTCTCCATTCAAGGCCTTGTCTCGCCCTGGTTGTTATTCATCGTCGAAAATATTGCGCAAGTCGGCTTCGGAGCCGTCATCGTAATAATTGCCGGATTCATTTCCGTCATCGGAAGATGACTGGCCAGTATTGTCAGGAAGCCTGGGATTGAGGGCAAGCCATTCAGCGAGGCTCATTTCGACTTCCGCATTGTTTTCATCCACGCCTACCAGGGAATTGCGAAACATATTGGTTCGCAATATTTTCATCTCGCCCTTGTCGGTCTGGTATCTTTTGCTAATGCGCGGAGAGATGCGGCTGAAATTTTCATAATTTTCCTGCTCGTAGGAAAGGCAGCAGAGCAAACGGCCGCAAATGCCCGAGATCTTGGAAGGATTGAGAAAAAGATTTTGTTCCTTGGCCATTTTTATGGTTACAGGCGCGAATTTTCGCAAATGGCCGCGACAGCAGCAAACCATGCCGCAATTGCCGATTGCGCCGACCATCTGGGTTTCGTGGCGCACGCCAATCTGCCGCAATTCGATCCGCGCGCGGTATTCGCGCACAAGATCCTTGACAAGATCACGAAAGTCTATGCGGTTGGGGGCTGTAAAGTAAAAAATGAACTTGCTTCTGTCAAAAAATACTTCCACATCCACAAGTTTCATGTCCAGGCGGCGATACCGGATGCAATCCTTGCAAAAGTCCGCCGCCTCCCTGCTCAACAGCCTGTTTTTTTCGTGGATATCCAGGTCTTCTTCATCGGCCATGCGAATAATGGCCGGGAGATCGCCTTCGTCTGTGCCAGGCAGCCTGGTCAGCGGGCCAGAGACAATTTCGGCAATCGCGACGCCCGGTTCGGCGTCAATGATCGCCAAATCGCCCTTTTTGCAGTTTCCCTCTATGGAATAATAGCCGGTCTGCCCCAGGGATCTTGTTCGTAAACCATATATTGGCATAGATTTGCTTTCTGTTTTTGAGGATGACGCGTATTCCGATTTATAACGAATCGAATTTCCATATTTGTGTCATATCCCAAAAGCTGTCAATAGGGCGAGACCGGGGCCAGCACCGCGCAAAAAGAAGCCCGGTAAAATCCTTGCGCGGGGATTATCTCCGGAACTGGCTCCCGGGAATAAATTTTTTCACAAAAGGCGATTCGCCTTACGACTTTCTCCAATATGCGCTCATCGGATCAATCTGGATTATCGGGTCATTAATTCCCCGATCCTCACGAAATTCATCGACAGCCTTTTTGCAGACTTCAAAGGTCAGATAATCGTCAATAATGACAAAACCCCCCGGCACAACCTTGTCATAGAGATTTGTCAGCGCGTCCATCGTCGATTCGTACAAGTCGCCGTCCATGCGCAAAAGAGCAAGCTTTTCAACCGGCGCGACCGGCAATGAATCCTTGAACCAGCCCTTGAGAAAGACAACATTTTCCTCAAGCAGGCCGTAACGGGCAAAAGTTTCCTTCACCCTTTCCAGCGATATTGCCAGAACAGGATATTTGTTCTTGCTGAAATCAATGCCTTCGTCTTCGTTCTTGCCCAAAGGCAAGCCCTCAAATGAATCCGCCGCGAAAACCTTGCGATCAGTCATGCCGTATGTCTTGAGGTAGCCTTCCATGAATATCACCGCGCCGCCACGGCAAACGCCGGTTTCAATCAGATCGCCCGGGATATTCTCGGCGCGGATAATGTCGAGGCAGCTTTCGATATTGTCCATTCTTTTCTGGCCTATCATGGAATAGGCGAAATCCGTCTGGTTGCGGAAATTTAATTGCCGCGTTGAGCCGTCCTGATTCCTGGATGGAATCAAATACCAGGCATTGCCAAATTCCTTGTTTTTGCGAACATGCTCATATAATTGCGGCGCAAATCTTTTGGGATCGACAAGCACATTCCAGTTTATTTTCTGGTTGGTCATGCCCTGCATGGCCAGGTATAAAAAGCGCACGTCGTCTTCGAGATAAAAATCGCCCAACAGACTTTTCTTGAGGGTATAAAGATAGAGCTTTTCGAGGGATCTTTTGGGAGAACATTCCGATGGTTCGGCAATATTTATTGCTGGCTCTTCTTTTCTGCCGGC
>VSMX01000083.1 GCA_009773975.1 Desulfovibrio sp.
GTTCGACGCTGCGGCCATATGTGCCGCAATATGATCCCGCAAGGGGCCTTGTGGCGGAACCGGGCCTTGCCGGGCCAAATCCCACCGCCCAGTCCCTGGCGGAGGCCCTTGGCATTCCCCTGGCGGAAATAAAGTTCGTCATGATCAACGGGCGCCAGATGCCGCTGGAAACAGCTTTGGAAGAAGATGACCGGGTGGCCTACTTTCCGGCTGTAGGTGGCGGTTAATGTCCTGCGTAAAGCCGGATGTGACCGCTTTCGACATGGAAATTGCGGCCATCAGGAAAGGCTCGCGCCTTTCGGGCGCGGCAATCGCCAATCTTGCGCAAAAATACGGCCTGAGCCTCAAAGATGTCATGCTCGGGCTTCTGGACCGCGATATTTGGCCAGAAAGATTTTGCCGCAATGCTGGCATTCTTTCGGCCCGGGAAATGCGGCTGCTGCTGGAAATGCGCGTGTTCATGGCCGGCTGCGGCGGGCTTGGCGGCGCGGTTGCGGATATGCTGGCCAGAACAGGGATCGGAATGTTCAGGTTATGCGATCCGGATGTCTTTGAGGAAACCAATCTCAACAGGCAACTGTTCTGCACCGAAAAAACGCTTGGCCGGCCCAAGGCTTCCGTCGTCGGTGCCGGTCTGCTGGGCATTGCTTCCCATCTCACTGTCGAGGCTCTGGAAATAGCGGCCACGGAAGACAATTTGCCCGCGCTACTGCGGGATATGGATGTGGCCATTGACTGCCTTGATTCCGTAAAAGCCAAAAAAATGCTGGAAAATGCCGCGCAAAAGGCCGGAATCGCCTATCTCCACGGCGCGGTCCTGGCCCGCGAGGGCCTGGTCTGGCTGGACAAGCCGGCAGGGAGGCGGCTTGAACGGCTTTATCCGCAAGCTGACAATGGGGCTGAACCCATCCCTGTGCTTGCCGGGACTGTTTGCGGCACAGCCGCGCTGATGTGTTCCATGCTCGTCAGGAATGCCGCTGACGGCGAGGAACATTCGCCCGTCCTGCACCTGGATTTGTCCGTGCCCGAGATTGAGGGCTTCGACGGGTAATCCCGCTTTTGCAATTTTGGTTGTTTTGCAACAGGCATGCGCAAGCCCCGGTTTTTCAATTCGTGCCCGGCGTTGAGCAACAGCTCCTCAAGGAATTTGACAAGCGGTTTTTGATCGGCATCTGCAGAAGCACAATTTTCCGGCCGTCATCAAGGTTGGCGTATGAAAAATTTTTTCCTTGCCAATTTCGTATTCGAGCGTGGGCATCAATTCTGAAAAAGGGGTGCGGATTACGCATTCTCCATTAAGAACTCATTCCTTGCTGGACTCCATGCTCCCAGATTATTTCGCCGCTGTTTTCAACTCCATAGCCGCCCATGGCCAACGCGGCCTTTTTGAATTCGTCCGATCTGATAACTCTCAGCAGGGCGCGGATGCGTTCGTCCTCCATAAATTCGCCCGGAATCACAAGATCGTAATTTTCCATGCCCACGGGGATGAACTCGAGGCCAAGGGCGTTCGCGGCGGCCCTCACCCCCATGCCAACATTTGCCCGGCCGGAAAGAACGGCTGAAGCGACGGTCATGTGGGTGTATTCCTCGTCCTTGTAGCCCGCTATGCTTGTGGGTGAAATGCCTGCCTGGGCCAGCTGGTAGTCAAGCAGCATGCGCGTGCCGCTGCCTTTTTGCCTGTTGATGAAGCGGACATCATCCCTGGCCAGATCCGCAAAATTACTGATGCCCAAAGGATTTCCGGGCGCGACAATCAGCCCCTGTTTGCGTTCGACAAGCCGGACCAGGTTAACTGGCCTGCCCTTGAGGTGCGTACGGATAGCCGCCTGGTTGTAGATGCCTGTTTCCGGGTCGAGCAAATGGCTGCCGGCCAGATGGCAATTGCCGCGCCCGAGCGCAAGCAGACCGCCCAGCGAGCCGACATGGGCGGAAGTGAGCCGGAAGCGCGGAAATTTGCGGCGCAGCATGCTGTCCACAAGGTCAAGTGTATTGTCATGGCTGCCAATGGCCAGAAGCGCGCCCTCAATTTGCTGCCAGGGCTTGAGCAGGCTGGCCCGGACTTTTTCATCCGCGTTCAACCCCTCGCAGGCGGCCGGGATGGTGATGATGGCATCGGCCCTGGAAAGGCTGTTCACCGTGCCCGCGCCGAGGGGAAGGGGAATGGCGAAGGTTTTGCCGTTGACCGAGCCCAGCTTGACTCGCACATGCTCTTCCATGCCCGGCTTGGAGGGCATGGGATTGCAGGGATGGACCTCGACAGTTTCCGCCTGGGGCGGCAGGCGCTTTTGCCAGGCCGCAAGCAGGGGCACAACGAATTTTTCCAGGGAAAGCACGGCCGATACCGGATAGCCAGGCGCGCCGATGATGGGAATTTTTTTGCCAGCAGAGGGCACAAGGCCCAGAACCGTGGGCTTGCCCGGCATCATGGCCACGCCGTGCGCCGTAACCTCGCCCATCCGGTCTATGACTTCCGCCGAAAAATCACGGCTGCCGGCCGATGTGCCGGCATTGAGGATGATCAGGTCCGCCCCGGCTTTTGCCGCATTTTCGATGGCCTGTGCCACGGCTTGCGGATCATCTTCCACAATGGGCATGACAAGCGGTTTTCCGCCTGCTTCCCCGATCAGCTCCGAAAAGACCAGGGAATTGAATTCGGGCAGCTTGCGTCCCGAACGCAAATCGGCCTCAACGCAGTCTTCCAGCTTTTCCAGATCAGAGCCGCTGGGAATTATGCAAACCAGCGGCTGGCGGAAAACCTCGACTTCCAGCGCGCCGGCCGCCGCAAGCGCGCCGATTTCATAAGGGCCAATGCTTGTGCCGGGCGCAAGGATGATTTCCGTTTCCACCATGTCCTCCCCGGCCTTGCGCACATGTTGCCAGGGAAAGACTGCCTGCTCCAGCGTAACAAAACGCCCGTCATCCCCGATATTTACATTTTCTATCATTACGACAGCGTTTGTGTTTTCGGGCATGGGGCGGCCCGTGTTGATCCTGAAGGCATCCTTGTTGATTTCAAGACGCAGGGGCTTGCGCGTGGAAGCTGTAAAAGTCTTTTCGGCAAGCACGGCAAAGCCGTCCATCGCGGCCCCGTGAAAGGCCGGTGAAGATCGCCTGGCCGCAATGGGCGCGGCTGTAACGCGCCGCAGACTTTGCGCTAGCGGAACAAATTCCGGCCCGGGCGCGGAACATTCGCTTTCAATTCTTTCCAGCCATGCATCCCTGGCTTCATCGGGAGTCTGCAATTTGAGGAATTTGTGGTGACTCATAAAATATGTCCCATGAAAAATTATTGTCAGGAAACAAGCAGCGCCTGGACGACTTCCCCTGCCGCGAAGCCTTCCGAGTTTTCCGGACAGACAACAAGGCCGTCCGCTTCGACAAGACCGGAAATGACGGCGGAAGGGGCCATGAGCGGCACGGCGTCGTATTCCGGGCTGGCGCCGGGATTTTTGACGAGGCGACAGCGAATATAGTCGCGCCGCCCTTGCGCGGAAGCAAGCGCTCTTGTAAGCCTGGCAGGTACGGATGGCTGTATTTCCTGCTCGATTCTGCCCTGGAGCCTGGCAAGCAGGGGCAGCAGGAAAACCCTGGCGCTCACAAGCGCGCTGCTGACATGGCCAGGCAGCCCAAGCAGGCATTTGCCGGCCGTCCTGGCGAAAATAAAGGGCTTGCCGGGCTTGATTGCCACGCCATGCGCCAACAGTTCGGAATCCGGGAGGCTTGTGAAGGCGCTGGCCGTATGATCCCTCATGCCGGCGGACGAACCGCCAGAAACGACAATAACGTCATTATCCGGCAGGGCGCGCGCCAGGGCCTCATCAAGCAGGCCGGGGTCGTCGCGCACTATGCCATGCTGTGTGGGTATGGCCCCGACGCTTTTGCAAAGCGCGGCTATGGTGTGGGAATTCACGTCATGCATCTTGCCGATTGAAATTTCATGGTTCACAGGCACTATCTCGTCGCCGGATGAAATAATCGCCACCCTGGCTTGTCGCGTAACCGTTGCCTTTTCAATGCCAAAGGCGGCGAGAATGCCGATTTCCTGGGCGCGCAGCAATTTGCCGCGCGGAATGACAAGCTGGCCCCTGGCCGCGTCTTCGTCTTTATAGACAATATTGCCGCCGGGGGCTGCGGCGCGGATAACCTCGATTGTTCCATCGCTGGCCGCGCGCGTGTATTCGATCATTACCGCGCAGTCCGCGCCCGCTGGCAGCGCGCCGCCGGTAAGGATGCCAGCAGCCTGGCCTTCTTCCAGGCAAAGGCCGCATTCGCGGCCCATTGGGCAATCGCCCACACAATTGAGCATGGCCGGGGAGTTTTCGCTTGCGCCAAACAGATCCCTGGCCCTTGCCGCGTAGCCGTCAACCGTGGAGCGGTCGAAACCGGGCAGGTCAAAAGGCGCGAAAAAATCTTCCGCAAGGCGCAGGCCGCAGGCTTCGTCGAGATTTTTCGATGTCGGCGGAAGACATGGCAATTTGTCGATTTCGGCCAGCACTTCGTCCACGGACTTCAAAATCAGAAAAGGTTTCATTCGCGCCTCCGGTTAAAGTCTAGCATACAGAATTCATGTCTGCCAAGTATTGGCTGGAAAATCAACGTCCGGGTGCTTGACAATTCATGATTTTTGGAATAAAGACCCGCACTTGGCATTTTGGCAATATCATTGGAGGAATACATGCCTACAATTAATCAGCTGATTCATCATGAGCGCGTGCCGGTAATCAAGCGCAAAAAGACCCCGGCCCTGCAGGGCTGCCCGCAAAAGCGCGGCGTTTGCACCCGTGTTTACACCACAACTCCGAAAAAGCCGAACTCGGCCCTGCGCAAGGTCGCCCGTGTGCGCCTGACCAACGGCATCGAGGTAACGGCCTACATCCCCGGTGAAGGCCACAACCTGCAGGAACACTCCGTTGTCCTGATTCGCGGCGGCCGCGTAAAGGACTTGCCCGGCGTGCGTTACCACATCATCCGCGGCACGCTTGATGCATCCGGCGTTGCGGATCGCAGGAAGAGCCGTTCCAAGTACGGCGCAAAGAAGCCGAAATAGTTTTTTTTCTCGAAGCGGCGAAGCGCCATGCGGGACGCACCCGCGGGGTTTGGCGCCGCCCGGGATTGTCCGCCATTCGGACAAATGCCATACAGGCCGGCAACTGTCTTGAAATCACGTTTTACCAGGCGTGATGCGCAGGGCCGTATGGCCGAACCGCATAGCGGTTCAACAAATTACTGTTTGAAGGAGAAACCCCATGCCCAGAAAAGGTCCTGTACCCAAAAGGGAAGTTCTGCCCGATCCGATTTACAATAGCCGCCTCGTCACCAAGTTCGTCAATCGCCTGATGTATGACGGCAAGAAAGGCGCGGCGGAAAAGATTTTTTACAGCGCTCTGGACAATCTGGCCGAAAAGACCGGTGAAGAGCCGATGCGCGCCTTTGAAAAAGCCCTGGACAATGTAAAGCCCCACATGGAAGTCAAGGCCCGCCGGGTTGGTGGCGCCACCTACCAGGTGCCGATGGAAGTGCGCCCCGAGCGCCAGATTTCGCTTTCCATTCGCTGGCTGATCAATTATGCCCGTTCGCGCGGTGAAAAAGGCATGACAGCCAAACTTTCCAATGAATTGCTTGATGCCTGGAACGGCCGCGGCGGCGCTGTGAAAAAGCGTGAAGACACCCACCGCATGGCCGACGCAAACAAGGCTTTTGCCCATTTCCGCTGGTAAAAAACTGCCTGAAGCGATTATTGCCTGCCGGCCGTTTCCCGCAGCTGGAAGCGGCCGGCCATATATCAGAATTCCCGGGTATCGCGGCCGCCAGACTCGCGACATTGCCGCGCCCCTGAAAAATCCCTTCTCCCCAACCGCATGCCCAATGGAGGAATCCCGTGGCGCGCACAGTTCCTATAGACAAACAGCGCAATATCGGCATCATGGCCCATATTGACGCCGGCAAGACCACTACTACAGAACGTATTCTTTTTTATACAGGCGTATCGCACAAGCTTGGCGAAACCCATGACGGCGAATCCGTCATGGACTGGATGGAACAGGAACAGGAACGCGGCATAACAATTACATCCGCCGCCACAACCTGCTTCTGGAAAGATTACCGCATCAACATCATCGACACCCCCGGCCATGTGGACTTCACCATCGAGGTGGAGCGTTCCCTGCGCGTGCTGGACGGCGCTGTCTGCGGTTTTGACGCTGTCGCCGGCGTCGAGCCCCAGGCGGAAACAGTCTGGCGCCAGGCCGACCGCTACCATGTGCCCCGTATTTGCTTCGTCAACAAGATGGACCGCATCGGCGCCGATTTCTTCCGCTGCGTGGGCATGATCCACGATCGCCTAGGCGCCAAGCCCCTGCCGCTGCAGCTGCCAATCGGCTCGGAAGACAAGTATGAAGGCGTGGTGGACCTGGTTCGCGGGAGGGCCATCTATTTCGACAAGACCACCAAGGGCGCCAAATTCACGGAAGCCGAAGTTCCGGACGACATGAAGCAGCTTTTCGAGGAAAAGCACCACGAAATGCTGGAAGCCGTGGCCGAAGAGGACGAAGCCCTGCTGGACAAGTATCTTTCGGGTGAAAAACTCTCGGAAGACGAAATAATCTCCTGCATCCGCAAGGCCACAATAGCCCGCAATGTCGTGCCCGTGCTTTGCGGCTCGGCTTTCCGCAATATGGGCGTCCAGCCCCTGCTTGACGCAGTTGTCGATTACCTGCCTTCTCCTGTGGATATTCCGCCCATGGTCGGCCATGTGCCCGGCCACGAGGACGAGCTTGTAACCTGCGAATGCAGCGACAAGGATCCCCTTGCCGGCCTGGTCTTCAAGCTCTTTTCGGATCCCTTCATCGGCCATCTTTCCTTTTTCCGCATTTATTCCGGCTTTATTGAATCCGGCATGACCGTGCTGAACGCCAATACCGGCAAAAAAGAGCGCATCGGCCGCCTGCTCAAGATGCACGCCAACAAGCGCGAGGACATCAAGTGGGCCGGCGCCGGCGATATCGTCGCCCTGGTCGGCCTCAAGAACGCCTCCACAGGCGATACGCTTTGCGATGAAAAGCGCCCGGTAATCCTGGAGTCCCTAAATATTCCGGAACCGGTTATCGAAGTTGCCATCGAGCCCAAGACCAAGGCCGACCGCGACGCCCTTTCCGCTGCCCTGAACAAGCTGGCCAAGGAAGATCCTTCCTTCCGCGTCAAGGGCGACGAGGAAACCAACCAGACCCTGATTGCCGGCATGGGCGAATTGCATCTGGAAATCATCGTTGACCGCCTGACCCGCGAATTCAACGTCAATGCCAATGTGGGCAAGCCCCAGGTTGCCTATCGCGAAACGATCTCCAAAAATTCCAAGTCGGACATGAAGCATGCCAAGCAGTCCGGCGGCCGCGGCCAGTACGGCCACTGCGTGATCGAGGTCGAGCCTAATCCGGGCAAGGGCTACGAGTTCGTCAACTCCATCACCGGCGGCGTCATTCCCAAGGAATACATTCCGGCCATCGACAAGGGCATCCAGGACGCCATGAAGTCCGGCGTAATGGCCGGCTTCCCGGCTGTCGACCTCAAGGTCAACCTTGTCTTCGGCTCCTACCACGAAGTCGACTCCTCCGAACAGGCCTTCTATGTGGCTGGCTCGATGGCCATCAAGGACGCCATGCAAAAGGCTTCCCCCGTGCTGCTCGAGCCCATCATGGATGTCGAGGTGGTAACGCCGGAGGAATACCTTGGCGACGTTATGGGAGACCTCAACGGGCGCCGCGGCAAGGTTCAGGCCATGGAAGCCCGCGCCGGCGGCGCGCAGAGCATTCGCGCCCAGGTGCCGCTCTCCTCGATGTTCGGCTATGCCACAGACTTGCGTTCCAAAACCCAGGGCCGCGCAACATTCACCATGCAGTTCGATCATTACGAACGCGTGCCACAGGCGCTCGCCGAGGAAATCCAGAAATCCAGAAGCTAAATCAGCCAGCTGATTGACTGACTTTACAAGGGGAGCGGGATTTACATTCCGCTCCTTTTCGTTTTCGGGACAAGCGCTTTTGACATCCAATTCCACGTCTGGTAATTTTTCCATACAATAAAAAATATTTCTGGGGCCCATGAATAAACGCATGGACACAAGCGTAAAAATTATGCCCGACAATTTTTCAACAGGCCAGTCAGCGCTGCAGCCAGCCTGCAGGCTTTCATTAGACGCAGTTTCGGGAAGGGTTGTTATCGCGGCCCTGGATGACGAGTTGCTGGTCAAGAAGCTGGTGCGGCGGAGGGGGGAAGGTCTTGCTTGTGCCCGCCAATCCCGATTATCCGGTGATTGATATTACGGAGCGGGAATATGTGCACGTCTGGGGCGTGGTCACCTGGGTCATGCACAAGCTTTGATGGCCTGCCGCGAACGGTTTGGCCGCTCGCGGCAAATATCCTGTTTGCTAAATCCATTCCGGAATCTTCCCGAGAAACTCCTCTCTTTCGGATGCGCTGGCGCGCACAATATTGCCCAGGTTATGCCATGAAACATTGTTCATGCCCACGGCGGCGAATATATGCGATGGCAGGTAATCATTGAAATAGGCGGCAAAAAATTCGCCAGGAGCATCTGACGTGCTGAAGATTGTCGTTTTTTCGATCTTCAGTTTGGGCAGCAAACTCCCATCGTAGGAATAGGACCAGGCAAAATCCTTCAGCAGGACCTTGTCGTGAAAGCCTTTCACGATTGCCGGTTCCGTGCCCCACCAGACCGGGTAAATATAGATAATCTCGCGTGTCCGAGCCAGGATTTCCATATATTTTTGGGCCAGGGCATCGTTTGTCCGCCCGGCGGAATAAAGGGCCAGATCCGCTTCCCGCACTGCCGGGTCAAAGCCGTCGGCATAAAGATCAAGCAGCGCGTGTTCGCGGCCTTTCAGCGCGTCCATAACCGCGTCCCTGATTGCCGCGTTGAAGCTTTTGCCCCAGGGATGGCCATAAACGATTGTGATCATGATGATTTCCCCTTGTCAAAGGCTGTCGGAAGCTATTGGTTTTTTTCCTGCCATGCGGCATGGGCCAGGGCCGGGTAATCCATGTCCTTTGGCAAATGCGCGTCCAGCTTTTTCATATATTCCTGGTATTCGGCGCCCCCGCATTTTTCATCTGGCATGGCCAGGCCGTAATGAGCCTCGATATACGGCCCGGAGATGGAATCAACAGGCATGAAGCGTTTTGGGCGCATCCAGAACAGGCCGATGGTGAGCGTGCCCAGGGCATTCCCCCTGACGTTTTTGGCGGCGTCATACGCGGTTGCGAAATCTTTTGAGGGGTTGAGCGCAGCGGCAAAAAGATTCCACATTTCGTCATTGCCCTCGTAAATCGATTTGCGCGGGTCGAGATGGGGAATGCCGTGAAAGACTTTGGGCGGCGCCAAACTTACGCCAAGCATGTCGGCAATGCATTCGCCCAGGGCCGCGCGGTGTTCGGCTGTTACCCCGCGATTGAAAACGCCCATCACGGTAAAGGGATCAATCTCGTTGTCGCGGGCCTGCCATTCGCCGCTATTTTCAAAATGCAGATAATGCATGAGGGGCTGGCCGTGCGCGGCTGCCCTGACCTTTGCAAACAAATCCTTGCGTTTGTCAGCATAGGCGGCCAGCTTGTCCGCTATTTGCTCATAAAATGCGATCCAGGAAAACTGCATGGATAATTCCTTTTTTACGGTTTGAAATCCACTGGCACGCGCGCTTTCTGGCCGGCCTTGCTGGTGAAGAGCAGGAAACCGTCTTTCAGGCCGCGCAAATAAAGGTCGCGGGTCAGTTCCACGTCCTTGCGGCAATATTTTTCAATTTCGTCCAGGCGTCCTTCCTTCCACCAGGCAAGGGCCTGCAGGCCATTCGCGTTTTTGGGGGCATTGAGGGTGGCGCGTGCCAAATTATCCAGCGAAACCCTGTAGCCCAGGCTGCGGTGAACACGCTCAAGCAGATCCAGGGATGGCAAAAAACGCAAATTTTGCCTCTTGGCCATTTTGGGATAATTGGCGGCAAAAGGCCAGAGCACGGTGTAATCAAAACGCAGACTGTTGAAACCGATTACAAGATTGGCGGCGCACATCCGCTCAAAGAGCCCGGCAAGCTCATCCTGCTGGTAGGCGTGGAAGGCATCGTCAGCGCTGTCGTAGGCCACTGCAATGCTTACGCCCATTTTATCCGCCTTGCCCCAGCCGCCGACTTCTCCAGCCGAGCGCCTCGTTTC
>VSMX01000084.1 GCA_009773975.1 Desulfovibrio sp.
CTTCCAAACTGCCCTGCGCGCTTTTGAGCGGATAATAGCTGTTGCCTTTGATTGTATAGGGTTTCGAGCCGCGCACCCCCCCCTTGTGCCACGATTTTGAGGCCTTGCCACCGCAGCCAAAAAGAAGAGCCGCGCAAAGCGCAAGCAAAAACGCGTTGACAAACGCGCCCTTCATGAATTGCCGTCCGTTGTCCTGATTTGCACGGTCGGATTTTCTTTTTCATCCTGTTTCAAAAGTTCCCGCGCAACATTGATGTCATAAAGCCAGAGCGGGTCGATGTTGGCATTGCGCTCATCCCGATACATTTGCGCGGCCCGCGCGAGCACATCGTGGGAAAGCCATTGATGGCCCTCGAAAATCTGGGGAAAATCCGCCTGCCATAAACGGAACTGCACCTCGCCATCCGGCCCGCGCCGCACATAGACCCGCACCCTGGTATCGCCAGGACGCGGCAGATAATACAAACCGATATTGTCTTTCATCCTTTCCCCAACATAAAAATTTTTACAGAATTTTTCCGTGCAAAGCCAAAAGCCGCATATTCGGCACACATTGCAATCTATTGTCACAAACGCAAATTTTGTATATATAGCGGCAAGCAAATGAAAATGGCCAAACCGTTATTGCGGCCTTGCATGAAGAGATTTTATATCAATTAATCATAAAGGAGACAAATCGATGAAAGACGGGGAAAAGGGCACATTGAGGCTCAAGGTCGGCCTGGCGGATATGCTCAAAGGCGGCGTGATCATGGACGTTACCACGCCCGAACAGGCGAAGATCGCCGAGGATGCAGGCGCGTGCGCGGTCATGGCGCTTGAGCGCGTGCCCGCGGATATCAGGGCGGCCGGCGGTGTCGCAAGGATGGCCGATCCCACCGTAGTCATAAAGATCAAGGAATCTGTCAGCATTCCGGTCATGGCCAAGGCACGCATCGGTCATTTTGTCGAAGCGCGCATACTCGAGGCCCTGGAAGTCGATTATATTGATGAAAGCGAAGTCCTGACCCCGGCAGATGACCGCTACCATATCGACAAACTCAAGTTTACCGTGCCCTTTGTCTGCGGCTGCCGCAATCTGGGCGAGGCCCTGCGCCGCCTTGGGGAAGGCGCGGCCATGCTGCGCACCAAGGGCGAGCCTGGCACGGGCAATGTAATCGAGGCCGTGCGCCACATGCGCATGGTTCAGGACCAGATTCGCATGCTATGCGCGCTGCCGGAAGCAGAAGTGCCCAATTATGCCAAGGAAATCGGGGCCCCGCTTGAACTTTGCCATGTTGTGCGCGACCAGGGCAAGCTGCCCGTGGTCAATTTCGCGGCCGGCGGCATAGCCACGCCTGCGGACGCGGCCCTGATGATGCAGCTTGGCTGCGATGGCGTCTTTGTGGGTTCCGGCATCTTCAAGTCCGGCGACCCGGCCAAGCGCGCCAGGGCCATTGTCCAGGCAGTCACCAATTTCCGCGATTACAAGCTGCTGGCCGAAATTTCGCGCGATCTTGGAGAAGCCATGGTCGGCATTGAAATTTCGGAAATTCCCGAAAATATGCGTATGCAGGAGCGTGGCTGGTAATGGCCAAAAATATCGGTCTGCTGGCCTTGCAGGGCGCGTTCAGGGAACATGGCAACGCCATGCGCGCCCTTGGTTGCGACGTGTCGGAACTGCGCCAGAAAAAGCATCTGGCCGGCATTGACGCCATGATTATTCCCGGCGGTGAGAGTACGGCCATCGGCAAGCTGCTGGTTGATCTGGATATGCTGGATACAGTGCGCGAAATGATTCGGGAGGGCCTGCCGGTTTATGGCAGCTGCGCGGGGCTGATTTTGCTCTGCAAGACCATTATCGGTTCCGAACAGCCGCGGCTTGGCTTGCTGGATGCTGCTGTGCGCCGCAATGCCTTTGGCCGCCAGGTGGACAGCTTTGAATGCAATCTGCCCGTGCCGGTGCTGGGCGATGCGCCTTTTCCCGCTGTATTCATCCGCGCGCCGCTAATCGAATCGGCCGGCCCGGAAGTGGATGTGCTGGCAGAAGTGGAAATGGGCGGTCAGAACAAGCCTGTGGCCGTGCGCCAGGGCAATATCCTTGCCACTTCATTCCATCCCGAACTGACCGACGATATGCGGTTTCACCGCTATTTTCTGGATATGATTTGAAAATGGGGGCGGCAACGCCCCTACCCCATTTAATCCAGTTTATATCTTTTGATATGCGCAAGGCACTGGCAATCGGATGTCCGGGGAGCGGCAAGAGCTATTTTGCAAGGAAACTGTCTGGTCTTTCCGGTCTGCCCCTGTGCTGCCTGGATATGCTTTGGCACAGGCAGGATCGAACCACGGCCAGCCGTGAGGAGTTCGACAGTGAACTGGCCAAAATTCTTGCCAGGGATCGCTGGATTATAGACGGGAACTTTCAGCGCACTCTTGCCTGGCGGCTGGAATGCTGCGACACGGTCTTTCTTTTTGATCTGCCCCTGGAGGACTGCCTGGCTGGAGTGGAAAGCAGGATAGGCAGCCCAAGGCCCGATATGCCCTGGATGGAAACCGAATTCGATCCTGATTTCCGACAATGGATTATTGATTTCAGGACAGAAAAACTCCCTGAAATTCAGCAGCTTCTTGCAAATGCCAGTTGTGACAAGATAATTTTCAGGAGCCGCCAGGAAGCGGACGCTTACCTTTGCAATTTTCACGACAGCCCAAAATAAAACGAGGTTTTCCCATGCGCGTCTATCTTGCCGGCCCGCTTTTTTCAGAAGCTGAACAGGCCTGGCTCAGGAATTTTCAGCTTGAACTTTCGGTGCACGGCTACGATGTTCTCTGGCCATACGAGCTTTTTGACCAGCAGGAAGTAAGGACGTGGGGCAGCGAGACGGCAGGGAAAATCATGGAAGGCTGCCGCGACGCGTTGCTTGGCTGCGACATTGTCGTCGCCCTGCTTGACGGGACACAGGTTGACGACGGCACAGCCTGGGAAATCGGCTATGCCTGTGCCAACAACATTCCTGTTGTCGGCATAAGAACCGACATGAGATACGGCGGCGAAGTGCCGAATGGCAAGGTCAATGCCATGATTGCCGGCAGCTGCCGCGTTATTTGCGAATCCCGCAAGGATGCAATTGAATGGCTTGCGCGGGAATTCCCGCCCTCTCCATAATTCCTGTCCCGGGCCGCAATGCGGCCCGGGGCAGGACAGCTTCTTATTCCTTGTTATAATAATTAATCAGACACCCGGCCAGCAGGATTTCGCGTTCCTCAGGGCTCAGGTTATGCAGCCCAAGACCTATCTGTTCGCTCCAGGTCTTGTCGCCTTGCTCGTGAATCAGCGAGGAAAGCATATTGGCCTGGCCTTCCGCGATTGCGGATCTCACATACGGCAGGACAAGGTAATCGCCTGGCCTGAGGTCATTGACCAGTTCCTTCTTTACAGTAAAGGGAATAATTCCCCAGTTGATCAGGTTCGTGCGATAGCGCCTGGTGGCGTATTCGGCTGCCAGGTTGGCCCAGCCGCCAAGAATTTTTTGCGACGAGGCCGCCTGTTCCCTGGCCGATCCATCGCCAGGCTTGATCGCAAAGATCAGGCTGCCAAAGCCGACATTGCGCAAATCCTTGACTTGGGCATTCATTTCGTCAACCTTGGTGTCATTCTGACAAAGGCTCATCAATTCCCTGGCCTTGGCCAGCAATTCCGGGTCAGCCGGATTGGCCAGCCTTTTTCTTTCCATTTCCAGCATCCGCTTTGCCCGGCCCACATATTCGGGGTCCTTGCGGGAAAGTGTGTATTCCGCCAGTTTTTGCGGATTCGAGCGCAGCGAGGAAATTTCGCCCGAGGGGATAAGCTCGTCCGTGGTGGTAACAGGATCGTCAATCACCGCCGCCACAAGCAGGATGAGGTGTTCGGGCAGTTTTTCAATCACCGGCCAGTCCGCGATATTTGGCCCGAAAATCAGGGGCGTGTTCGGGCGCGGCTGGCCAAAGCCGTTATAAACCCGCTTCTTGTAGAATGACGGATTGAAATGGTAATCCAGGTTGGCAGTGAGCAGGGAATTGTTCTTCCAGTCGAGGTCCGTGGCCGGCATGAGCCTGCCGCCATTGGCAGCCGTGGCCGCAATCGAGCGCGCGTCCATGAGCGCGACTGCCGCAAGCTGGCCCTGGCCGGGCTTTGAGCCTTCGCGGTTGGGAAAGTTGCGGGTGGTGTGCCTGAGCGAAAGCGAGCCGTGCGCGGGCGTTTCGGCCGCGCCAAAACATGGGCCGCAAAATGCGGTCTGGACCATGGCCCCAAGACTCATCAGCTTTTCGGTCGCGCCATTGTTGATCAGGGCCGAGGCCACGGGCACGCTGGCCGGGTAGAGCGAGAATGTGAATTTGGGATTTGAGGCGCGAAAATCGCCCAGGATGGCGGAAGCCCAGGAAATGTTTTCAAATGTGCCGCCCGCGCAGCCCGCGATGATTCCCTGGTCGGCCACAATGCCGCCATCCCTTATCTTGCCGCGCAGGTTGAGGGCCTTGCCCAGATCGCCGAACAGGCGCGCGGCCTCGTCGTCAATCTTGCCCAGAATATCGTTCGCATTGGCCAGAAGTTCGCGGATGGTGTAAATATTCGCCGGATGGAAAGGCAGGGCGATCATCGGCTCGATTGCGGAAAGATCCACCCGCACAAGACCATCGTATGCGGCCAGGCCATTCACCTCAAGGGGGGCGAAGTCGTCCTTGCGGCCGTGCTTTTCCATCCATTCCGCAACCTTTTCATCAGTTGGCCAGATTGAGGAAAGGCAGGCCGTTTCCGTTGTCATGATGTCAATGCCGGCCCGGTAGTCGATGGAAAGGCCGGCAATGCCCGGGCCGGTGAATTCCACAATCTTGTTCTTTACAAAGCCTTCATTGAACACTGCGCCGATAATGGCCAGGGCCACGTCCTGCGGGCCCACGCCAGGCCGCGGGCTGCCCTCGAGCCAGACTGCAATTACTTCCGGCCTGTCAATGTCCCAGGTCTTGCCCAGAAGCTGGCGCACAAGTTCGCCGCCGCCCTCTCCAACGCCCATGCAGCCAAGCGTTCCGTAGCGGGTATGGCTGTCCGAACCCAGGACCATGCCGCCGCTTCTGGCCATCATTTCGCGCATGTACTGGTGAATGACGGCGCAATGGGGGGGCACGAAGATGCCGCCGTATTTCTGGCAGGCCGCAAGGCCGAAAACATGGTCATCCTCGTTGATTGTGCCGCCAAAGGCGCAAAGGCTGTTGTGGCAGTTGGTCAGCACATATGGCAGGGGAAAGCTGGTCAGGCCGGCCGCCCTTGCGCTCTGGATGATGCCGACGTAGGTGATGTCGTGGGAGGCCAGCATGTCAAAAGCAATCCGGACCTGATCCCCGCCAGGCCTGGCATGGGCGGAAAGGATGCGCCAGGCAAGGGTGTTGTCGCGGGCGGCCTCCATGTTTATGTTCCGGGATGCGGCTTCCCGCGAGTCCAGGATTGTGTTGTTCTCAATGACTGTTTTCTGGCCGGAAAGCTGGATCATCTGGCCCTCCTTGTTGCGCGATATATTTTATTTTTTTAATGATGTGTCGTGGCGCTTTTCATCGTCCGTTATCATTATACTGCATCAAATTGCACAATGCAAAGGACGTTTTTTTATGGAGAATGACAACGTTATCCCATTGGCGGCCACACTGGCGGGTCCTTGCCCGTGCGTCCTTTCCCGCATGGCAGGCCCAGCCAGTCGATAGCGGCCATCTGCCCGGCATCCAGGCAAAAATCGAAAATTTCCGCGTTTTCGCGAATCCGGTAATCATGCACTGATTTTGGAATTGACCTGTTGACATACCTGTTCAGGCCAACCCCTGCCTCACAAGCCGCCAAAGCCAGATGCCTGTCATATCCGGCGCTGTTCTCACCACAAATCGGCCAGAATAGTGGCGCAGGGAAATCGGCTCAGGGATTTTTTCACCGCATGAAATCGGCGCAGCAATCCGCCTTGAGGGAATTTCCCCGCTTTGGCGGGACAAGAGTGCGCGTCTTGGCAAGCAAATTTGCGATCCAGTGACAGGCAATTTCAATTGCCTGTCACTTATTTTCAAGTGTTCCATCCCTCAAAAAAACAATATCCCCGCAGGTTTTTTCCAGAAAATCCCTTTCATGCGAGATAATGATTTTCGCGCAGTTCAGGTTATTGAGAATATCAATCAGCCTTGACGTTGATTTTTCATCCAGGGCGTTGGCCGGTTCGTCAAGCAGCAGGGCCAGCGGTTTCATGGCCAATATCGCGGCCAGGGCGCAAAGCTTTTTCTCGCCGCCGCTCAGGGTATGGCTCAGGCGGTTTTCGTAACCAGCCAGGCCAACAAGATTCAGGGCCCAAAGGGCGTCTTTCCGGGCTTTTTCCGCATTTGCGCCCAGGTTTAGCGGCCCGAATTCAAGATCTTCCAGCACTTCCGGGAAAAAAAGCTGGTCTTCCGCATCCTGCAGCGCAAAACCGACCTTGCGGCGCAGTTTGCGAAAGCCTTTTTCATCTTCCACGGTTTCACCCAAAAAGCTGAGTGTGCCCTTGAGGGGCTTTTCCAGGCCAGTCAGGCAGCGAAAAAGGCTTGTCTTGCCCGCGCCATTGGGGCCGGAAAGGCCAATTGACTGGCCGGGATAAAGCGCGAGATTCACATTGCGAAGCAGGGGCCTTGAATAGGCAAAATCAAGCCCTTGCACACAAAAAATTGCCTCCCCGGGCAGCATTTGTTCCGGCAAAAGGCTTTGGGCAAGCGTGTGTTTTTGCTCAGGCATCGATCCCCCATTCCAGAAAACCCAGGACAGCCAGGCAGGCAAGGGCGGAAATCACGAAAACGCAATTTTGCCAGCCGCCCCGCCAGGCGCAGGAAAGCCGCAATTTTCCGTCAAAGCCGCGCAGGAGCATGGCCTCCCGCATGCGTTCGGAGCGTTCATGGCTTTTGACGAGCAGCACTCCAAGCAATGAGCCCAGCGTGTTATAGGTGTGATAATTGCATGCCGGGGAGAAGCCGCGCAGGCGGCTGGCCTCCGTGAGTTCCCTCCATTGGCTGCGCAAAATGTGGAAAACGCGGCCCATGATCAGGAAAAGCAGGGTCAGCTTGTCCGGGCAATGCAGTTTTTTCAGGGCGCAGCCCAGCGTTGCCGGGCTCATCGGTCCTAGCAGGCCCATGAAAATACAGAAAATGGCATTGGCCTTGAGTGTGGCCATGATTGTTAGCCGCAAGCCTTCCCGGCTGATTTTCAGAATGCCCAGCTGCGCGATTGTTTCTCCGCCTGCTGTTAGCGGCACAATGAGCCAGATGAAGGCAATGAAGACATTGACCGCCAGCAGCCGGCCGATAAATTTGCTCCAGACGGGTTTTGCCAGTAGGGCAACGCAGAAGCCCAGGCACAGGCCGGCCGCGCAGGACGGGTATTTTTGCATGCAGGCCACGCACAGGCCAAGCGCGGAGGCGGCCAGCAGGCGCAGGGCGCTGTCAATCTCCTCAATGCGGGATGGTTTGAACAGTGCTGTCCCGTTCATTTCTTTATGGCATTTTCGCATTGAGAATATCTCTTGACGGCAAAATAAATTTGCCCTGAGATATTTTCATGCTCGTATTTCCTGCAAATATCGCGTTAGAGCATTGCCCAATTTCATTTAAGCAATGCTCCAGCAAACCGCGCAGCGGCGCCGCGTTAAAGGGGGGCTGGGCTCCCCCCCAGGCACGGTCCGGGGCGGCAGCGCCCGGCAGGGTATGGGGCAGAGCCCCATAATCAATAATCAATCTTTTCTTCTGCCGCGAAAATACAGCCACAGGCCAACAAGGCCGATTATCCAGCCAATACCGCCGAAGATTTCGACGATGCCGGCTCCGCGGTTTTCCATGGCCGCCATGTGCTTGTGGATTGGCGCGAGTTTGGCATCGAGGGACTCATTGACAATCTGGCGCACATGGTCGGGCGTTGCAGGCATGGGAATATTGGCAGTGGGCTGGACAATGTTCTGGCCTTGCCGCGGCGGCAATTGCCTGTGCGCGGGCCGCACGGCCGGCGCACAGGGCTTTTCGGCAAGATTGTTTTCGGCAATTTGGGCGCGGTCGAAGCCGGCTGTGAGGGCAGCGGCTTCGTAAAGCTCGTCGGCCGCCATCACCCAGTCGCTTACATGCCCCTGGCCGGCATTGATTTCAATGCGCAAACCGTGGCCTTCGCGAACAATTTCGGGAACCCTGAAAGAAAAATGCCCGGTCGCATCGGTGCGCCCCTGGAGCAATTCCTTGTTGGTAACATTGTCATAAACTGTTACCTGGCCATTGTTGATGGGCTGCGAACGTGAAAAAGCGCACTCGACAACCACGCGGTCGCCCTCAAGCCAGGCGAAAACGTTGACCCTGTGCGCCTGCGCCGGCAGAGAACCTGCCAGGACAAGCACGGCTACCATAAAAATGCATAAGAGACTGTTTTTTGCAAATTGTTTCATCTGCAGGTTCCTTTGTGTTTTGAGGCTTCGGCCTTAAGACCGAAAAAGCCCGCACCACGCACTCCCGGGCGGGGTATCAGACGCGGGCTGGCCTGGGAGGGGGCTCAAACCCCTCCCGGCCGCAAGACGCAAAGCCCTGAAGGGCTTTGCTACCAATTTGGTGCTATGCTCCCTTTGCTGTTGAGAATCTGGATGGGCAGCATTTGCGGTCGGACGCGGGCTATAAAGGAGACCGTGACAGCGGTAATGAGCCCTTCCGCGATCATGACAGGCACATGGGCGAGCAGAAGCGCGCCGGCGGCCGCCACGAATCCTTCATTGGTAAAGGCCAGCGCGAGAGACGTCAAGAGGGCGGCAATGGCGACTCCGGCGAATCCGCCGCAAAAAGCGGCGAATTTCAAGTGTCCTGGCCGGATCTTGCGCAAAAATTCAAAAATATAGAACGCGCATACAGCCGCGCCGCCCATTGTGGCCGTATTGACCCCAAGCGTGGTCAGGCCGCCGAACTGCAAAAGAATGGCCTGCAAAAGCAGGGCCGCGAAAATTGCGGGGAACGCCGCCCAGCCCAGCATTACGCCAAGCAGGCCGCAGAGCAAAAGATGCGCGCTTCCAAAGCCGACCGGCACATGAATGAGCGAGCCGAGAAAAAACGCGGCCGACAAAATGCCGGTTTCCATGATCCTGTCTTCCCGCATCTGCCTCAAGCCAATGGCAATGCCGGCAACCGCAACGGCCGCGCCAATGCCCAGTATGGTTGGCGAAAGCACGCCTTCCGAAATATGCATGACTATTCCTTCCAGAGACTGCCATCCTGTTTGGCAGCCTGTTTTTTTGCCGACATGGGTTCGACAAATTCAAGCCAGAGCGTGGCGCCCAGCTCGACAGCCTTTTCCGCGCCTTCATGCTTCATCGTTTCGCTGCCTTCCGCCAGCACCGCAAAACCCCACCAGCCGGCCCAGGGAATGCCGAAGGCGAAAATTCCGTTTTCATCGCAATAAAGGGTCTGGGTTTCAAAATAACCGTTGGGAGCGCCATGCGCATTGCCCCGGTTGAGCGCTTCGACTTCGACCACGGCATTGGCCAGCGGCTTGCCATCCAGCAGGGCCTGCCCCACAAAAACATTGCCTGCATAATTGGCAAATGGCCGGAGTTTTGGCACGATCTCGATCTTGAGGCCCAGGGGCTTTTCCCAGCCGTCTTCCGCGCCGAACGCGCCGACTACGGTCTTGGCATAATGGATGATGAAACAGTCCTCTGCCGGCTCAAAATACGGTTTAGGCTCGACTGCAAATGAATAGACGCCAGGCCGGGCTATTTTGTAATTTGCCCGGAAGGCCGCGCTACCCATTATTTTTTCTTCCCTGAGGGTTGAAAGCAGATCCGTATATTTGCCGTCCTGATAGACCCCGAATTTTTCGGGAACCGCCATATCCATGCCCTGCCGGGCAAAAGGGTGGGAAAACGATATCTGCAGGGCCAGATCCGCCTCCGCCTTGTCCATTACAGTGGACGAGGAGGGGATAATCATGCCAAAATGGGCCAGGGCCGGGGAGGCAAAGGCCAGGACAAGCGAAAATATTAACAGGCAGAAACGCATCTTGACCTCCGAAAATGAAATTTTCCTGCTGGCTGCATGGTAACAAGAAATTTTTAATCGTAGATATACC
>VSMX01000085.1 GCA_009773975.1 Desulfovibrio sp.
TTTGGCGGCGCGCAATCCCTTTCGGGATTGCGACTATTGTCGCTTGACGCGACACCAGGGAGTAGAGAGGGATGACAGGAAATCTGATCAAAAAAACCGGGGCGGCGGCCATTGTTTTGGCCCTGTGCGGTCTGGCCGGCAATGCCGGCGCGGTGGAGTTCAAGGCAAAGGGCTGGTGGCTTTTTGGCGCGCAGTATGGCCAGAACGGCAATTTCAGCAACAAGGGCCATACGGGCTACGATTATCTTGAAGATGAATTTGAGGCCCGTTCGCGCGTGCGCCTGCAGCTGGACGCCATAGCCAGCGAGAGCCTTTCCGGCCAGGTGTATTTTGAAATCGGCAAGTTTATCTGGGGCAAGGCCAACAACCCCCAGGGCGGCGGAGCGCTGGGCGCGGATTCCGCCATTATCAAGCTGAAAAGGGCGTTCATCGACTGGGTTGTGCCCAATACCAGCCTCAAGGTGCGCATGGGCATCCAGGCCTTTCGTTCGCCTTATTTCGCCCTGGACGGCCCGACAGTTTTGACGGGCGATGGCGCCGGCATCACGGCCAGTTACGAATTCAACGAAAATGTTTCCCTTACCGGCTTCTGGATGCGCCCCTATAATGACAACTACATTGCCGCGACTGGGGAAAACGACAGCAACTTCATGGACAACATGGATGTGGGCGGCCTGACTTTGCCCCTGCGTTTTGACGGCTGGGCTGTTACCCCCTGGGGCATGTATGGCGCCATCGGGCCAAACACATTCCGCAGCAATAACGGCCAGTTTGGCAACCGCATCAATCCGCCTGACGGCAACTATTTCTTCTCGGGCATGTTCCCCCTGATGGGCAATGACAAAAAGATCAATCCCAAGACAACCCATGCCTATGCCAATGTCTGGTGGGCCGGCATAACCGGCGAATTCACCATGCTCGATCCCTGGAGATTTGCCTGGGAATTCACCTATGGCTCATCGACCTGGAGCGATGACGACGCCCTGAACCGCCAGGGATGGATGGGCGCTCTTTTGATGGAATATCGCGCCAATTGGGGTATTCCCGGCATTTACGGCTGGTATGCCTCCGGCGATGACGATGATCTTGGCAATGGCTCTGAGCGTCTGCCCTACCTGGTGAACGACTTTGGCGTATCGGGCTTTTCCGATACCTTTGCCGGCCCGGACATCAACGGACTGGAGCGCGACCGCGTCATTGCCAATACCCTGATCGGCACATGGGGCGTTGGCGCGCGCCTCAAGAATGTGAGCTTTCTGCACGATCTCAGGCATACCCTGCATGTAAGCCTTTGGGGCGGAACAAACAGTTCCGGCATTCTCGAAAAGATCCATGACCGCACGGGCAAGTGGATGCCGATAAATGTCAGCAGTGGCACGCCGCCCATGGGCAGGGACAACATTTATCTTACTGACAAGGACTATGCCCTGGAAATGGGTTTGCTGAACCAGTACAAGATTTATGAAAATCTTACCTTCAACCTCGAAGCTTCATACGTCCATCTGATGATGGACCGTTCGGACAGCGTCTGGGGCCTTGCGGAAACAGGCGGCGGACGCGGCCTGCGGGACGCCTGGAATATCAGCGGACTCTTTATTTACGCTTTCTAGCGGACTGCCGCCGGTTTGCGGGCGCGAACCGGCGGCGCCGCCTTTTATGGATGCAGACATTGAAATGTTTACATTTCAATGTCGAAGATCGCCAGCCAAAAAGCGTGGTTTTTGGCCGGCTTGCGCTGTTGCGCGGCGCAAAATCCTGACGGATTTTGTTTAGGGAACGATGTCGTTCCCTATTATATATCTCCCATTGAAGAGCAATGGAGGAGGGGGATGATAAAGAGCATTGACCAGAAAATATGCGTTGGCTGCGGACAGTGCGTTGCGATTTGCCCGCTGGACACCATCAGGCTGAATGAGGACAGCAAGGCTTTCATCGCCTACCCGGATGATTGCATGACCTGTTTCAAGTGCGAGCGGGTTTGTCCCTCCGGCGCAATTGACGTTGACCCCTTGAGGGAGGTTCTGCCCCCCACTTTTCCTGATATCCCGACCCAGCTTGGAGGTGGCGCGGCATGAAAAAACAGGTGATTGACTGCGACCTGCTGGTTGTTGGCGGCGGTTCGGCCGGCCTCTGGGCCGCGCATCGCTTTGCTGAATTGGCTCCAGAAAGCATAATTTGTATTGTTGACAAGGGCCCGGAAGACTGGGGCGGCCTGATGTCGATGGCCGGCGGCGATTTCGAGGCCGTGCTGCCGCCGGACAATGTTGATGACTGGCTGGAAGATCTTGTCTATTATTTCGACGGGCTTTGCGAGCAGCCCCTTGTGCGGGCCATTTTGGAGCAATCTTCCGAAAGGATGTCCGATTACGAGCGCTTTGGCTGCGAATTTTTCCACAAGCCGGACGGCTCACTTAAATCAGTCCCCCAGAGGGGGCTTCCCCATGTCAAGCTTTATCCTGCCCAGGAAAAGGGGCGCGGCGGCGAAATGATGGCCAAATGCCTTGTTGCCAGGCTGAAAAAACAGGGCGCACGGCGTATTGGCCGCGTCATGCTGACCAGTTACTTTGCGCGCGATGGCCGGATTTGCGGCGCTGCCGGTTTCAATTCCATCAGCGGCGATTTTCTGGTCTTCAGGGCCAGGGCAGTGGCTGCCTGCACGGGCATGGGCGGCTGGAAAACATCCTACGGCAAGAATACGCCCACTGGCGAGGGCATGAAGATGGCTTTCGAGATCGGCTGCGATCTGCAGGATCTGGAATTTTCCCGGGTCTGGAATATGCCGAGGCTCTTTGCCTGGGAAGGCCAGACGCATCTTTTCCCGCTTGGCGCGCGTTTTGTGAATCGTCTGGGTGAAAATTTCATGGACAAGTATTCCCCCATACTTGGCCCGAATACCGACCCCCACTTCACAACCATTGGCATGGCTCTGGAAATCAGGGACGGCCGCGGCCCGATCATCTTTGACGTCAGCCCCCTCAGGCAAGAGGACATGGTCCTGCTCAAGCCGCAGACAGGCTGGCAAAAGCTGAATTATGACAAATTGTGCAAGCTCGGGCTTGATCTTTTTCGCGACAATACGGAATGGGTGCCGCAAATGACAGTCAGCCACGGCGGCATCGCGGCCAATCAGGACGGCAGCACGCCCATCGGGGGCTTTTTTGTTGCCGGAACGGCCAGAAGCCTTGAGCCCGGCGTCTATGCGGGCGGATTTGCGCTGATGACCACGGCCACAACAGGCTACATGGCAGGCGAGGCGGCCGCCAAATGGATGAAGGAAGACGGGGGCGATCTGGCGCAGATTTCGGATGCGGAAATATCGGCCATGAGCCGCAAGGTTTTCGAGCCCATGCAGCGCCAGCGGAAAAATGCCCTCTCTCCAAAGGAAGTGCTGAGCAGAATCCAGGCTGTCGTCTTTCCATACGATGTTTCAATCGTCAAGAACGGCAACGCGCTTTCACGGGCGCAAAAGGAGCTTGAGCGCATCCGCGAGGAAGATTTGCCGCGCATGGAGGCCGATGATCCGCATTATCTGCTCAAACTGCGCGAAGTCGAGGCGATCTGCTTTGTCAGCCTGCTTTTTGTTCGCGCTTCCCTGGAACGCAAGGAGAGCAGGGCCGGGCACTTCCGCGAGGATTATCCGGCCCTGGATCCCAATGGTCCGTCCTGGCTGCTGCTGAAACCCGACGGCGGCGACGGGGAATTCGTCTGGCGCAAGGTGCCGCTTGCCTCTTACAGGCACAAGCTTTCGCGTTGTTACCAGGACAATTTCAATTTTACAAACAATTAAACCTGATACCGAAATACCTTCCCCTGATGCTGCAAGATGAGCCCCGGCCGCGCGGCCGGGGCTCATTATTTTGAGCTGCAAGCCGTATACTGACGTTGCAAGAAAAATGTTTTACGGCTAAACAAGCGTTTTTCCGCAACAACGACAAACAGGCGCGGGCAAGCCGCGCGGGCGGCTTTTATGACTTTCTATCTTGCGAGTGTGGCTATTCTGCTCCTTGCGGCGCTGACAATGGGCGTCTGGGCCATTGCCTTTACGCTGACTCCGCCCAAAAGGCGCCAGAACCGCCGCTCGAACCTTTGCGGCTCAACCGCAGCCGCGCTGGCCTGCCTGATCGGCTTCGCGGGCATGGCCGCCGGCCCCTGGGATTTTGCCTCCCTGCCGGAAACCGCCAACCTGGCCTGGGGTTTGCCCTTTGGCGGTTTTGCCCTCTTGCTTGACCCCGTGTCCCGGATTTTCCTCTTGCCTGTTTTCGGGCTGGGCTTTGTCTGCGCGCTCTCCGGGTCAATCGCGCTCAGGCACGAAAGGGCAAGCGAGCACAATATCGCGGCGCACTGGTTTTTTTATCTTCTCCTGCTGCTCGGCATGGCCCTTGTCGCCTGCGCGGCCGATGCCATACTGTTTCTGCTGGCCTGGGAAATCATGTCCCTTTCGCCTTTCTTCCTGATTGATTTCAATGACCGGGACAGCACGGTGCGCGACGCTTCCTGGACATACCTGGTTGCCGCGCACCTGGGCGCTGTTTTTCTGCTGGCCTTTTTTGTCGGCCTCTGGCAGGCGACCGGAATAACCTCCCTGAACCCGGCTGCCCTTGCGCCAGGCCTTGCCGATGCGGGCACGGGCGTCGTCTCGTTGCTTTTCATTCTGGCCGTTGCCGGTTTTGGCGCCAAGGCCGGCATTGCCCCCATGCACGTCTGGCTGCCGGACGCGCATCCGGCGGCGCCCAGCCATATTTCCGCGCTGCTTTCAGGCGCAATGATCAATCTGGGCCTTTATGGCGTAATCAGGACAATAAGCCTGCTGGCAGGCCCTGCGGGATCAATCCCGGGCATAATAGGCGCCGCTCCCGCCTGGTGGGGCTGGCTGTTGCTGCTCATCGGGCTTTGCACTGCCCTTGTGGGCATTCTAAAGGCCCTGGCCCAGGGCAATCTCAAGCGCATGCTGGCCTATTCCAGCGTCGAGAACATGGGCCTGATGTTCACGGCCCTGGGCTGCGGGCTGCTCGGCGCAAGCTGCGGCGATGCCTGGGCCGCTTTCCTGGGCTTTTCGGGCGCGCTTTTGCACATGCTCAACCATGCCGGTTTCAAGGGACTGCTCTTCCTGTGCGCCGGAGAAGTCCTGCATTCCGCGGGCACCTTGCGCATGGAACTTCTGGGCGGCCTGCAAAAGCGCATGCCGCTGACCGGCTGTCTTTTCGCGCTTGGAGCATTTTCCATTGCCTGCCTGCCGCCTTTCAGCGGCTTTACCGGCGAGTTCGCCATCTTTGTCGGCCTGGCCAACGGCGCGTCGGCCCAGGGGGTGGAGCAGCAGCTTGGGCTTTTGCTCTCGCTTGGCCTGTTGGCCCTGGTAAGCGGCCTTGCCTGCGCGCTCTATGTCAAGGCCTATGGGATGGTCTTTCTGGGCAGGCCGCGCACGGGTTTCGCGGCCAATGCCCATGCGCCGGGTCTCGCCGCCATCTGGCCCCTGTTAATTCCAGCCGCTGCCTGCGTGGCCGGCGGCCTGCTGGCGCCCCTGTTTTTCAGGATCGTTTCCGGGCCGGCGCTTGGCGCCGCGCCGCTGGCTGGTGAATTGCTTGATGAATGCCTGGTTGCGGCCACAGCCATTTTGCCGTCTTTTTGGCATATCGCGCTGCTTGGCTGGCTGGTTGCGATAGCGGTTACCGGCTTGTGGCTGGCTCGCAAAAGGCTGCTTGCTGGCCGTTCTGTGCGGATATGCGAAACCTGGGGCTGCGGCTACCAGGCAAGTTCGGCGCGAATCCAGTATTCGGAAGGTTCGTTTTCCGAACCCCTGGCGCGCCTTTTCAACCCAGTGATGGGCATTGTGCGGCACGGCGAGCCGGTGAGCGGAGTTTTTCCAAAACCGTCCAGCCTTGGCCTTTCGGCGCCGGACAGGGTCAAGGACCTGCTGCTGACGCCGCTGTTTGAAGGCATCGAATGGCTTTGCAATGCCTGCAAGATCATCCAGCACGGCAAAATCAATCTTTATATCCTGTATATTATCGCCACTGTGGTCTGTCTGTTGATCTGGGGGCTCAAGTGATGACGGAAGATTTCTGGATTTTTCCGGCCCAGTTTTTGCTCAGCCTGCTCCTGGCGCCATTTTTGACGGGCATTATCAACCGGGTCAAGGCTATCGCGGCCGGCAGGCACGGCAAACCCCTGCTGCAATGCTATTATGACATCTGGCGGCTTTGCCGCAAGGGCGAGGTCATTAGCGAAAGCGCTTCCTGGCCTTTTTTGCTGGGGCCTTCCATTGTGCTTGGCAGCGGACTGCTTGCGCTGGCCATGCTGCCTCTGGGCGGTTTTGCCTCGCCTCTCGGCTTTGCCGGCGATTTCATTCTGGCCGCCTATCTTCTCGGCCTTGGACGTTTCGCGCTGATGCTTGCCGCGCTGGACACGGGTTCGGCATTCGAAGGCATGGGCGCAAGCCGCGAAGCGGCCTTTGGCGCGCTTGCGGAACCCGCCCTTTTCCTGGCTTTTCTCGTGCTTTCCAGCACCTGCCTGGATCTCGGCCATTATTCCACGCGACAAACCGGTCAGGCTTTTTCGCTCGGCGTGATGTTTCACGGCCAGGCCGCGCTTTCCTGGCTGCATGGCAAGCCGGAACTGGTGATTGTGCCGCTGGCGCTTTTTATTCTGCTCCTGGCCGAAAATTGCCGCATACCGGTTGACGATCCCAATACCCACCTTGAGCTGACAATGATTCACGAGGTCATGATTCTCGACCAGTCAGGGCCCAGTCTTGCCATGCTCATCTATGCGGCCTGCCTGAAATTATGGTTTTTTGCCGCCCTTGTTGCCGCCCTTGTCGTGCCCCCCCTGCCTTTCTGGGCCGGAACCGGCCTCTGGCTTTTCGCCGTCATGGTTGTCGGCATTCTGGTGGGGATAGTTGAATCTGTCATGGCGCGCCTGCGGATGCGGCGCGTGCCGCATCTTCTGGGCATGGCCTGCGCCCTTGCGGCCTTTGCCCTCATTCTTGCCCAGGTAAGCTGACATGTTTTTTGCGAATGTTATTTTTCTGCTCCTCCTCAACGACCTGTTTCTGCTTGCGGCGCCAGGCGTAACCTGGCTTATTCGCCTGACCGCCTTTCAGGGCGTTTTGCTGGGCAGCCTGCTGTTCGACATGGATCACGCCCTTCTTGGCGCGGCCGTGCTGGGCATTAAAGGCATTTTGCTGCCGGTTTTGCTTGCGCGCACCTACAAACATATAGGCAGGCGCGAAAAGACGCGGCATCTGAACCATGCCATTGCCGTCCTGATGGGCGTTCTGGGCCTTGTTTTCTCGCTCTGGCTGGAAAACAGGATGGACCTCATGCCCGGGCTTTTTCCGGATTTGCTCTTTCCGGCCGCAATAACCACCCTGTTTTGCGGCCTGATCCTGGTTGTTGGCCGCGCGACAGCGCTTTCGCAAGTCATTGGCTATCTGGTTGCCGAAAACGGCATTTTTCTTCTGGGCGCGCCGCTGATGGCGGCAGGGGCCATCTGGTTTGAGCTGGCCCTGCTCCTGGATATCTTTGTGGCGGTTTTTGTAATGGGCATAGCCATCGGCCATATTGGCGAAAAATTTGAATCCATGGATACGGCGCGTTTCCGCAGCCTCAGGGACTGACATCTATGCTTGAAAGCCTGGTCTTTTTACCCCTGCTTGCGGGCGGCATAATGCTTGCCGTAGGCAACTCATCCCTTTGCCGGCTGCTTTTGCCGCTTGTGGCCCTTGTCCATACAGGAATTTCGACCCGCGTCATCATTCAGGTCGCTTGCGGCGAAAGGCCCGCCGGATTTTTCGGCCTTCTTGCGCCCGATGCCCTGGGAACGCTTTTTCTCATGCTTGCAAGCCTGCTTTTTCTGGCCACGTCATTTTACTCCATCGGTTATTTGCGGGAAGAGGAGCAAGCCGAGGAAAGAACCTGCATCCATGACGGCCGCCCCTTCACAAACGCGCCCGAAAGACGCTTCACTGCCTGTTTGTGCTTCTTTCTTTCCGCAATGAGCATGGTTACCACTACCCCGCATCTTGGCGTCTTGTGGGTTGGCATCGAGGCGACAACGCTTTCCAGCGCGCCGCTGATCTATTTTCACCAGCACAGGCGTTCGCTCGAGGCCACCTGGAAGTATCTCATTATCTGTTCCGTGGGCATTGCCCTGGCGCTGCTGGGCAATATTCTGCTCTCGATTGCCTTTTGCGTTCCCCAAAACGGCGCGGCTACGATTGTGCTGACCGATGATGTGGATTCGCTTGGCTGGTTTATGGCCCACGCTGGCCAGGCTTCCTTGCCCTGGCTCAAGGCGGCCTTTATCTTTCTGCTCGTCGGCTATGGCTGCAAGATGGGCCTTGCGCCCCTGCACAACTGGCTGCCCGATGCGCACAGCGAAGCGCCATCGCTGGTTTCGGCGCTGCTCTCCGGCGCTCTCCTCAATTGCGCCCTGCTTGGCATTTTGCGCGGCCACCAGATTTTGCTGGCCGCCGGAATTGGCGGTTTCAGCTCCTCGCTGCTCGTGTTTTTCGGCCTTGTCTCGCTGGTTATCGCCGCCATATTCATTGTTGGCCAGGGGCATTACAAAAGAATGCTGGCCTATTCCAGCGTGGAGCACATGGGCATATTGGCTCTGGGCATTGGCGTGGGCGGCCTCGCCGTCCAGGGCGCGCTTCTGCATTCAATCTGCCATTCCCTGGCCAAATGCCTGCTGTTCCTGCTTTCCGGCAATATTCTTGCCCGCTATCACACCTATTCGAGTTATGACGTTCACGGCATGCGCCTTGCCATGCCGGTCTCCGGCGCGCTCTGGCTGGCAGGCTTCCTGGCTGTCGCGGGTTCGCCCCCCTTCGGCATTTTTGTCAGCGAAATGCTGGTGCTCAAGGGAATTTTCGCTCATGGGGACCTGGTTTCGGCCATAATCTATCTTGCCGCGCTGGCTGTTATCTTTGTCGGCCTTTCGGTGGCCGTTCTGCGCATGGTTCAGGGTTCCAGGCCCGGGGATATGCCGGCAAGCCTGCGCAAAAGGCGCGAACCGGCCTGGAGCGTTGTGCCGCCGGCAATTCTGGCCCTGATTGTTCTTGGCCTGGGCATCTGGATACCGGACTGGCTCTGGCAGTATCTTGACAAAGCAGCCGCGCTTGTGGGAGGCCAGCTTGCAGCACCTGATTTTTAATCCTGACGAAGCTCCCCGCGTGGAGGACATCCCCGTTCTGGCGGACTTCACCGGCGAGCTTGCGGAACACATAAATGGCAACTGGCGGCTGCTTGCGCTTTTCGCTGTGGGGCAGGGCAGGGGCGAGCTTTATGCCGTGCTGGCGGGAGACGGCCAGTTTTGCGCGTTCCGGTCCGAAAGCGTTGCGGAATTTGATTCCATTGCCAGGCTCTGCCCCCAGGCCCAGCTTTTTGAGCGCGAAATTTACGAAAACAGCGGCATAATGCCCCGGCATCATCCCTGGCTCAAGTCCGTGCGCATAATTCCCGACGCGCCAGGCAAAAGCCGCAATGCCGATTACGGCTTTACCGCGTCCAGGGCGGCCAGGCGCACGAGGTTGGCGTTGGGCCAATCCATGCCGGCATCATCGAGCCCGGGCATTTTCGTTTTCAGTGTTATGGCGAAAATGTGCTCAATCTTGAAATTGCCCTCGGCTACCAGCATCGCGGCGTGGAGCGAATGCTGCTCGAACTGCCCGCGACATCCACGGCGAACCATTTGCGTCTGCGCCTGGTGGAATGTGTGGCCGGCGATGAATCCGTTGCCAATGCCACCGCCCAATGCGTGTTGTGGGAAAGAATGTTTGGCCTTGGCGCCGTGGATGAACACACGCAAAGAATGAGGCGCATTGGGCTCGAGCTTGCGCGCCTGGCCTGTCATTGCGG
>VSMX01000086.1 GCA_009773975.1 Desulfovibrio sp.
CCCTTGATCCCAGGGGGCTTTTCAATCCCACGAAAATGGTGGAGATTTAATCAATGAACAATCTGCAAGCATTGGCCCAGCGCCTCATGGCGCTGGACGACAAAATAGCTGTCTGCATGCGCTGCGGAATGTGCCAGTCTGTATGTCCGACATTCAGGACTTATTATCAGGAAGCTGACGTTGCCCGTGGCAGACTTGTGTTGATCAATAACCTGGCCCATATGCTGCTCAAAGATCCAGAGGCTCTTGCTGAAAAATTGGGACGTTGCCTGCTTTGCTCTTCCTGTCAGTCTGTTTGTCCTCCTGGCGTAAAAATAATGGAAATTTTCAGGGAAGCCAGGGAAGTAGTGTACGGCTATCTTGGCTTGAGCCCAATCAAAAAACTGATTTTCAGGGCCGTGTTGCCGAATTCCGGTCTTTTTAATTTCGTTATCAGGGCAGGCGCCCCAATTCAGGGAATGCTTTTCAAAAAAACGCATGATGCCCAGGGAACGGTTTGCGCCCCGATGTTCGATTTCCTGATTGGCGACAGGCATATCAAACCTCTTGCCAAAAAACCCCTGCATTCCATTCTGGGCAAGGTTGATGAGCCCAGAAAAGAAGGTGGAATAAAGGTCGCATTTTTTCCCGGCTGCGTTGGCGACAAGATGTATGTTGATATGTCGCTGGCTTGCATAAAGGTGTTCAGGCACCACGATGTCGCCATCTTTATTCCTGAAAAACAGATCTGCTGCGGGATTCCCGCCGTATGCTCCGGCGATGCCGCTGGCATGCTCAAGGAACTTAAAGTCAATCTGGAGGAATTCGCCAAAAGCGACTATGATTATGTGGTTACGCCGTGCGCAACCTGTACCTCCACAATAAAGGAATTATGGCCGGAATACGCGGAACGCATTGGTGAAAAAGAAAAGCAGCTTGCTCGGGACATTGCCATGAAAACAATGGATATCAATGTTTTCATGGTTGAAGTACTCGGCGTCAAGGCAACCGAATCACCAACAGCCTCAGCTACGCCTGTCACCTATCATGACCCGTGCCATCTGGTCCGATCCCTTGGCGTAACAAGTGAGCCGCGAGAAGTCCTGAAGGCAAATCCACAATACAAATTTGTGGAAATGAACGATCATGACAAATGCTGTGGAAATGGCGGTTCTTTCAATCTTCTCCATTATGAGTTTTCACGCAAAATTGGTCAAAGAAAGAGGGATAATGTCATTGCAAGCGGCGCGAGGATTGTTGCGACAAGCTGCCCTGCATGCATGATGCAGCTTGAGGATGTTTTGTCCCAAAATAAAGATGGCGTGTTGGTAAAACATACTGTTCAGCTTTATGCCGAGTCCCTGGATTAACATTTTTGGGATATTTCCCGGTATTATCTTTCAGCCTGCATTAAGCAGGCCTGAAAATCGGGAACAGATTCAAACGTTATTGATTAGCCGTAACAGACACAGATGTGGTATGAACATTTCTGTCAAATTTGCAGTGTTATATTGGCTCTACCCATAAGGAGAAAAATATGCCCACAGTAAACCCGGAACTTGTCGAGGCATTTTGCGCCAAGGCGGCTCTGGTAAATGCGGTTGTGCAGGAATTGCCCAATATGGAGGCCACGTTGCAATATGAGGTTGACGTATGTGAGCAAAAATCTCCTGCTGAAATGCTGGATGATGAACCAGGAACGCCCAAAGGACCTTTGGGGCCAAACAAGGTTCCCACAAGAGTTCAGAAAATTGTTGCCGCGCCCTCTCTTGATGACGCAGATTATGCAGTTCTTGAAAAGGAATGCCAGGAAAAAGGTTTTCTTTGCATAAAGAATGGCCTTCGCAAGTACCTGGCTGGTATTGATGTTGGTCTTTCCTTTGCGGAAGCTGGCGTTGCGGCCAGCGGCACATGCATGGTTGACAATGATAATGAAGATGTTCGCCTTGCGGGCATGATTTCCGAAATCAATATCATTGTCCTCAAAAAATCAGAGATTTATCCTGATCTACCATCCATTGCCGACCTGCTGCGCAAAAGAATGAGTTCCTATCTTGGCACATTCACCACCCTCATTACAGGACCAAGCAGGACAGCGGATATTGAAAGAGTTGCAGCTGTAGGGGTACATGGCCCGCTTGAATTGCATATCATACTTTTGGAGGATCAGCACAATGCATGAAGCTCCCGGTTCATTGGGCGATTATAGAAAACAGATTGATGACGCGCTGAACGATGACTTTTTGAGACGCACTCTGGATACGTTTGCTGTTGCATACAAGGCCAATCGCAAAGCTGTATTTGAGGAAATAGACGAACATGGCCTGATCAGACAGATCGCCGATGCCAAGGACGATGCCTGCAAACACATGGAAGAACTGTATGAACAGTTCAAAGGCGAAGCGGAAAAACGCGGCGTGATTGTGCACAGGGCAAAAGACGCGGAGGAAGCAAACAATATCATTGTCCAGATTGCGAAGGAAAACAAAGCCAAGTTTATCATCAAGTCAAAATCAATGACGGCAGAAGAAATCCAGCTCAATCACGCTCTGGAAGATGCCGGCATGGTTGTTGATGAAACAGATCTGGGTGAATGGATTATCCAGCTGAGGCATGAAGGCCCGTCGCACATGGTCATGCCTGCCATCCATCTTTCCCGCTACCAGGTCGCGGATGATTTTGAAAAGGAAACAGGCGAGGCTCAGGACAGGGAAGATATTCAGAAGCTTGTCAAAACAGCTCGTGTACAGTTACGGCGCAAGTTTATTGCTGCGGATATGGGAATTTCGGGGTGCAACTTTGCCATTGCCGAAAATGCAGCCGTGACAACTGTTACCAATGAAGGCAATGCGCGCATGGTTACTACCCTTCCCCGTGTGCATGTTGCCCTGGTAGGGCTGGACAAACTTGTTCCCACGCTGGATGTGGCCCTGACCGCTTTGCAGGTTTTGCCCAGAAACGCGACTGCCCAACGTTTGACTTCTTATGTCAGCTTTATTAATGGCCGGGTCAATTGCGATGCCGCGCCGGAACATAAAAAGACCATGCATGTGGTTTTTCTGGATAACGGCCGCACCGAAATTGCAAAGGATCCTGTTTTTTCGCAAATTTTCCGCTGTGTTCGTTGTGGAGCCTGTGCCAACGTTTGTCCGGTTTTCCGCCTCGTCGGCGGCCACAAGATGGGCTATATCTACATTGGCGCAATAGGTCTTATTCTTACCTATTTCTTCCATGGCAAGGACAAGGCCAAAGTCCTTTGCCAAAATTGCGTTGGTTGTGAATCCTGTGCAAATGTTTGCGCAGGCGGAATAGATTTGCCGCGATTAATTCGCGACATAAGGGCACGTGTATCGGAGGAACAGGGCGGTGGCGCACAGGCTGCGCTTCTGGCATCGGTTATGAAAAACCGCAAACTTTTCCATACATTACTTAAATTTGCCAGCAAGGCCCAGCGTCCATTTACCGGTGGCGAGCAATTCCAGCGGCATTTGCCGGCCATGTTCCTTGGCAAACATGGTTTCAAGGCTTTGCCTGCAATAGCAAACAAGGCTTTCAGGGATATGTGGCCAGAAATGCAGCCCCGCCCGCAAAATCCGACCATGAGAATTGCCATCTTTGGTGGTTGCGCCCAGGATTTCATTTATCCTGAACAACTCAAGGCTGCCGTAAAGGTAATGGGAGCCAAAAATATTGCCATTGATTATCCCATGGAACAGACCTGTTGCGGTTTGCCAGTAGAAATGATGGGGCAGCGCAAAACTTCTGTTGATATTGCAAAACAGAACCTGGCTGCCTTTGATCCTTCAAAGTATGACTATATAGTTACCCTTTGCGCCAGCTGCGCTTCCCATCTCAAGCATACCTATCCCAAAATTCTGGAAAACGACATGAATCGGGCGGAAGCGCTTAATTTTGCCGACAAGATTATCGACTTCAGTTCCTTTATTCATGACAAGCTTGGCATGAAATCTGAAGACTTCAGGAAAACTGACGAAAAAGTAACTTATCATGCCTCCTGCCATCTGTGCCGCGGACTGAAAGTTACCGAAGCGCCGCGTGAACTGATTGCGGATGCCGCAGAATATGTGCCCTGCAAAGAAGAAGACGTTTGTTGCGGATTTGGTGGAACCTATTCCATGAAATTTCCGGAAATCTCCGGTAACCTTATGAACAATAAAATCAAAAATATTGATGAAACTGGAGCAAGTCGCGTTGTTGTGGATTGCCCAGGCTGCGTTATGCAAATAAAAGGCGGCATGGAAAAACAGGGGAAAAAAGTCAAAGTTCAGCATATTTCCGAACTTTTGGCAGAAAATTTAAAATAATATCCTGAAAGCCTTACATCAGTAAAAAGAGTGTTGCCGGCAAATACAGGCAACACTCTTTCCATTATGAAGACAATATTTGACAGGTTGTGAACAGAATTTTTCGCACTTTCTTTTGGAAAGCTATTTCAAGCGCCTATTTTACAACCTCATAGCCGGCTTTTTCCACCGCTTCTTTCAGAAGGGCAATGTCAGTGTTTGCCTCACATTCCACTTCTGCCCTGTCTTTTCCGGGATTGGCATTTGCCTTGAGAACCCCTGGAACCGATAACAGGGCTTTTTCCACCATATTCTTGCAATGATCACACATCATTCCTTTAACTTCCATAATAACTTTTTCCGTTTCTGGAGTCTGTTCTTGCATTGCAATGGCTGACTGCTGATTTACCTTTGCATCCGGAACAAGACGGGTCTTGAACCAGCGCAAGCGCAAGGCATTTGAAACAACACTTACCGAACTCATGCTCATTGCGGCCGCGGCTATCATCGGGTTCAATACAATTTCCCATACAGGATAAAAAATTCCGGCTGCAATGGGAATGCCGGCTGCATTGTAAAAGAAGGCCCAAAAAAGATTTTCGCGTATATTGCGGATGACCGCCCGGCTTAGCTCCACTGCCGAAACAACATCCAGAAGATCGCTTTTCATCAGGACTATATCAGCGGTTTCCATGGCAATATCAGTTCCGGCGCCAATTGCAATGCCAACATCCGCGCTGGCAAGAGCTGGAGCATCGTTGATTCCATCTCCGACCATGGCTACCTTGCGGCCACATTCTTGCAATCTTCTGACTTCTCTTTCCTTGTCCTGGGGCAGGACTTCCGCAACTACACGCTCTATTCCAGCCTGGCGCGCAATTCCTTTTGCAGTCTGGGCATTGTCGCCAGTTAAAAGCACAACTTCCAGCCCCAATTTTTTCAGGGAAGCCACTGCCTCGCGGCTGGAAGGCTTGATAACGTCCGCAACTGCCAGAATTCCAAGCAAACTTTTATCTTTCACGCAGAAAAGTGGCGTCTTGCCATCCCTTGCCAAGGCTTCTGCCTGGCTTACCAGTGGATTATCAATGCCCAAATTTGCAAGCATTCTGGCATTTCCAACTGCAATTACGTTTCCTGAAATATCCCCAAAAACACCTTCGCCAGCGACCTGCCTGAAATTTGTAACAGGCAGAAAATCCAGATGTTTTCCACCCGCATCTTCAATTATTGCCGCGCCCAGGGGATGTTCCGATAGTTTTTCAAGGGAGGCGGCATAAACAAGCAAATCATTTTCACTAACATTTTTTTCAACAGGCAAAATATCCGTAACCTTTGGCTTGCCTTCGGTAACAGTACCGGTCTTGTCAAGGACGACAACATCTATCTTGCCGGCATTTTCAATTGATTCCGCCGACTTATAAAGAATCCCCATTGATGCGCCACGGCCGGTGCCAACCATGATAGCTGTCGGAGTTGCAAGGCCCAACGCGCAGGGGCATGAAATAACAAGCACGGCAATTGCAATGGAAATTGCAAATTCCAGGCTTTGTCCATATAACAACCATATAACGGCTGCAAGCAGGGCAATACAAATGACAGCAGGCACAAAAACAGCGCTTATTTTAGCTGCCAGGCGCCCGATTGGAGCTTTCGATGATGAAGCATCATCGACCAGCCGGATAATTTGGGCAAGGGTTGTGTCTTCTCCAACCCTTGTAGCCTTGAAAACAAAATGACCCGACAGATTTAAAGTTGCGCAATAAACCAGATCTCCCGGATTCTTTTCAACTGGCATGCTTTCCCCTGTCAACGCGGATTCATCAAGCATCCCGTACCCTTCGTCAATTTCTCCGTCAACAGGCACATTTGCGCCAGCTTTTACGACAAGCAGGTCTCCAACGTGTATTTCTTGTAATGGTACCGTAATTTCCTTGCCATCCTTCAACAGGATGGCGGTCTTTGGGGCCAGATCCATCAATTTTGCAATAGCATCAGAAGTTTTTCGCTTGGCCCTGGCCTCAAAAAATTTACCCAAAGTGATAAGTGCCAAAATCATGGCAGCGGATTCAAAATACAGATTATGGGCATAATATTGCACAAGTTGGAAATTGCCAGCTTCAGAAGCATAGGCCATGAAATATATGGAGTGTATGCCTGAAATCACTGCTGCCCCTGAACCAATCGCAATCAGGGAATCCATATTTGGAGACCCATGCATGAGAGTCTTGAATCCATTGGTAAAATATTTGAAATTGACGAATATGACGGGAATGGTCAGAAGAAATTGAGTAAATCCATAGACAAGACCATTATGGACAAGAACTCGAGGCATGGGCAGGCCAAACATGTGCCCCATGCATAAAATGAATAATGGAATTGTGAAAACAAGCGATACCAGCAATCTTGTTTTCATTCGCGCTTCTTCGAGAACCTGGATATCCTCGCTCTTCCCGGCTTCCTGCGCTATTTTCTGCCGAGCTCCATATCCGGCTTTCGTTACAGCATGGATAATATCCCTGGGTGTTACAGATGCATCGTCATACTCCACTGTCATATTGTTCTTGAGTAAATTGACATCAGCCTTTGCCACACCTCCAATGCCGGACACGCATTTTTGCACCCGACTGGAGCAAGCCGCGCAGCTCATGCCTGTAACATCAAAAACTTCTTTTTTCATTTTCCAGCTCCTTTCAGAAATGCAATGTGCCGTACAAATACCATTTGGAAAAAATTTGGCAATAATTCAAAAATCCGGTTCATCCGGATTACTGATGATTATAGCATTTTACTCATGAGAATATCTCAACGGCAAAGCAATTTTGCCTTGAGATATTCTCGCGCGCGCCTTTGCAAGAAAAGTCGCGTTAGGGCATTTACGCAATTTTATTGCATAAATACTCTAAACATGTTTAGATAGAAACTGAAACATCTATAAGAATACTTTTTAGCCAGCGTAATTTTGTATAGCATAATAATAAGCAGTCAGGCAAATTGCACTTGCAAATTCGCAATTCCCAATGAATGGAATTTTTTCAAATTTTGCAAAATTTGTATATACACAATAAAATAAGAATTGCTGCTGAAATCCATTTTTTCTTGATTTTTCCTCTGCCTGCAAATATCATGGCTACGTAACTGGAATATTTTTAAAATGGCCTAACAAGTAATTGGCGGACAACAAGGGAGACAGAACATGGCCAAGGAAATCAAGAAAATTCTCTGCGCGGTAGACCTTTCCGACCACAGCAAGGAAGTGGCTGCCTATGCCGTACTGCTGGCCAAGGGTCTTGGGGCAAGCGTTCTGGTAGTTTATACCGCGCCTTCGTTGAGCCAGTATGTCGGCTTTCATGTGCCCCCAAATACCATTGAAAATTTTGTTGGAGAAATTGTTACCGGCGCGGAAAAATCCATGGAAGCCTTTGTTGCCGAAAATTTTACCAGCGTTGAAGACCGCGGCCAGGTTCGCATTGGCTATGACGCCTAGGAAATCCTCAACCGCGCGCATGATGAAAAAGCCGATATTATCGTAATGGGAACCCATGGACGTAAAGGCATTGATCGCATTCTGTTTGGATCTGTGGCGGAAAAAGTTGTCAAAAACGCCGATATGCCGGTACTTACAGTTCGTCCAACCGAAACTCCCAAATAGGCAGTTCTGATGCCACATACCGATTTGCCCGGGCGCATCCGCTCTCTGGATGCCTATTCGCCCGGGCTTTCCATTGATGAAATTCGGCAAAAATACAATTTGCCTGTTGTTATAAAAATGGCCAGCAACGAAAATCCGCTTGGATGCTCACCGCTGCTGCAACAGGTAATTGCCAGAAAAGCCCCGTATGCTTTCCGTTATCCGCAATCGGGCAATCCTCGTTTGTGCGAGGCTCTCGCCGAAAGACACAAGATTGACAAGGCCAAAATTGCCATAGGCAACGGTTCGGATGAAATCATTGACCTTTTGATGCGCATTCTTTGCGAGCCACGCAAACATTCCATTGCCTGTTTTGAACCATGTTTCAGCATCTATCCCATCCAGGCACAGATCAACGGCCTTGAAACCCGCCGCTGCGCGCTCAAAAGCGACTTCTCTTTTGATTTCGACAAATTGCTCGAAAAGATTGACGGCAGCACACGGCTTTGTTTTGTCACAACTCCAGACAATCCTTCCGGCTATTGTCCGGAACCGGAAAAAGTTGCCGAATTTGCCCAAAAGCTTTCTGTCCGCGCTCCGGAATGCCTTTTGGTAATCGACGAAGCCTATATGGATTTTGCGCCGAATGCCGGGACGACTTCCTTGCTGGAATCGGGCAAACTGCCAGCAAATGCCGCAGTGCTGCGTACATTTTCAAAAAGTTATGGCCTTGCTGGCCTGCGCATTGGCTACGGCATTCTTCCGGATGATCTTGCCTCATATTACTGGCGCGCGCGCTTGCCTTTCTCACTGAACATACTGGCGGAAGAAGCCGCCATCGCTGCCCTTGAAGACTATGCTTTCAGGGAAGCAACAATTAAGATAGTAAGAGAAGGCCGAAAGTTTCTTGCCACTGGCCTTGCCAGGATTGGTTGCCATGTTTGGCCAAGCGCGGCCAACTTTTTGATGTTCAAACTTCCGAAAAATTCCATAAGCGCTGCCGAATGTTTTGAAAAGCTGCTGGCAAAAGGCATTATTATCAGAAAACTTGCCAGTTACAATTTGCCTGACAAATTAAGAGTCAGTATTGGCAATACTTCAGAAAACCTGGCTTTTATCGAGGCCATGGAAGCAATATTATGAACAAATTTCTTCCGGTAGTCACCATTGATGGGCCATCTGGCGTCGGTAAATCCACTGTTTCAGATCT
This sequence comes from Desulfovibrio sp., assembly GCA_009773975.1. Taxonomy (GTDB): domain Bacteria; phylum Desulfobacterota; class Desulfovibrionia; order Desulfovibrionales; family Desulfovibrionaceae; genus Desulfovibrio. The sequence goes on from VSMX01000086.1 coordinate 9,122, forward strand.
CCTGGCCAAAAAATTGGATATTCCGCATCTCGATACCGGCGCAATGTTTCGGTATTCCGCCTTGGTGTTGGAAGAAAACGGCCCCACAATGCCCGATGCCGAAGTACAGACAAAATTGTCCAAACTGGAGTTTGACCTGGTGGGCAACGGAGCTGAAGCAAAGCTTTATTGCAATGGCAAAGCGATTGGCGATGAGATCAGGACAGAACAAGTTGCCCTGCTGGCCTCGAAAATCGCCCAAAGACCAGTAGTGCGTCAATTCATGTTACAAAGCGAAAGCAAAATCGGTGCGAAACACGCCATCATTGCAGATGGCCGCGATACCGGAACTGTGGTGTTCCCGGATGCGGCATTCAAGATTTTTCTTACTGCGACTCCGCTTACCCGCGCCATACGCCGCAAACATGATTTGGTCAAACTGGGCATTGACGCCGATCTGGCCACACTTGAAAAAGATATGGCTGAACGCGACAAACAGGATCGCGACAGGAAAATCGCGCCGCTTCGCCCTGCCGACGATGCCAAAATCATCGACAATTCCAATTTGACAATCGAACAGGTGCTCAATGAAATTCTTGCTTATATCCGGCAAAGAGGAATAGCAACCGGAACCACGCTTCTTCCCTGAAGCTTCGCGGACCTAAGCCTTTGCTGTTTTGTTGGAAGGC
>VSMX01000087.1 GCA_009773975.1 Desulfovibrio sp.
GTCAAGCCATGTTCAGCAACCGAGGGAAAGCTTTAACTTTTGATGATATTTTGCTGATACCTGCCTATTCCGAAGTAACTCCTGATGCAGTTGATATTTCCACCTGGCTGACACCTTCAATCCCCCTGCGAATTCCCCTGCTTTCCGCCGCCATGGACACGGTAACCGAATCCGCCATGGCCATTTCAATGGCCAGAATGGGCGGCATTGGCATTATCCACAAGAATATGTCGATAGAGCACCAGCGCCTTGAAATCGAAAGAGTCAAAAAAAGCGAAAGCGGCATGATTCTGGACCCGGTTACGATCGAGCCTTTCAATACAGTCCAGCAAGCGCTTGATCTCATGTCGAACTACAGGGTTTCCGGTCTTCCGGTTGTGGACGGGGACAAACTTGTCGGAATTATTACCAACCGCGATGTGCGCTTTGTTGAAGATGCCGCAAACACTAAAGTTTCAGATGTAATGACCAGTGAAAGGCTGATTACTGTGCCCGTGGGCACAAGCCTGGAAGAATCAAAACGCCACCTGCATGAATACAGAATTGAAAAACTGCTTGTGGTTGACGACAATAACCGCCTTGTCGGCCTGATTACAATGAAGGATATCGACAAGGTTCAAAAATATCCCAATGCCTGCAAGGATTCCAAGGGCCGTCTGCGCGTGGGCGCGGCCATCGGAATTGGCAAACAGGGCATTGCTCGCGCCGAGCAGCTTCTGGCGGCCGGTGCGGATGTTCTGGTTCTTGATTCCGCGCATGGACATTCCATTAATGTGCTGAATTCCATCCGCGAGATAAGGGCCTGCTTTCCGGATTGCCAGCTTGTGGCAGGCAATGTGGCAACCTATGAAGGCGCAAAGGCCGTGCTTGAAGCAGGGGCGGATACTGTTAAAATCGGCATTGGCCCTGGCTCGATCTGCACAACAAGAATTGTCGCTGGTGTTGGCGTGCCGCAGGTAACGGCAATTATGGATTCCAGCCGCGCTGCCAGGGAAATGGATCGCTGCTGCATAGCGGATGGCGGCATCAAGTTTTCTGGCGACATTGTGAAAGCGCTTGTTGTTGGCGCGCACTCCGTAATGATTGGTTCCCTGTTTGCGGGAACGGAGGAAAGCCCCGGCGAAACCATTCTTTACCAGGGCAGAACCTACAAGATTTATCGCGGCATGGGTTCCATCGATGCCATGAAAGAAGGAAGTTCCGACCGCTATTTCCAGGAAAAAACCCGCAAGCTTGTGCCGGAAGGCATTGTCGGGCGTGTGCCGTACCGCGGCGCTGTCATGGATGCGGTTTATCAGCTGATGGGCGGCTTGAGATCGGGCATGGGTTATCTTGGCGCCAAAACTCTGAACGATTTGTACGAGAACAGCGTATTTTGCGAAATTTCCGCTGCCGGGTTGCGTGAAAGCCATGTGCATGATGTGGTTATCACCAAGGAAGCGCCGAATTACAGAATAGAAAATTAATTTCATTATCCTTGCGGAAATAACTGATGTCATACAGCAAAGTTGTCATTATTGATTATGGTTCACAGCTCACCCAGCTTATCGCCAGGCGCGTCAGGGAAGCCGGGGTATACTCCGAAATTCAGTCCTGCGAGAAAAGCGTTGAGGAAATTGCGGCCCTGAATGCCAATGCCATCATCCTTTCCGGCGGTCCCGCAAGCGTTTCTGCAAAAGATGCGCCAAAGCTGGATGCCGCGCTTCTGGAACTGGGCCTGCCAATTCTGGGCATCTGCTATGGCATGGAGTTGCTTGCCCATTATCTGGGGGGCACCCTTGCGAGTTCCAATACGCGCGAATACGGACCAGCCGAACTTCGGATGACAGAAAACAGTCTGCTGTGGAAAGATCTTGACAGAGAGGCGCCAACGCGGGTCTGGATGAGTCATGGAGACAGGGTGACAGCCCTGCCGAAAAACTTTCAGGCCATAGGCAGGACAGAAGATCTGGACATCGCGGCCATGGCCGACCCAAAACGGAAAATATACGCGGTGCAGTTTCATCCGGAAGTCCATCACAGTGTTGACGGCGCGCGGATCCTGGCCAATTTCCTTTTCGAAATTGCCGGCCTGACGCCAGACTGGACAATGCATTCCTTTGTTGAGCATGAGACGGCTGCCCTGGCGAAAAAGATCGGCAACAAGCATGTTATTTGCGCCCTCTCCGGCGGCATAGATTCAACCGTGGTCGCCTGCCTTCTGCACAAGGCAATAGGCAATCAGCTGCACTGCATTTTTGTGGACAATGGACTGTTGCGCCAGAATGAAGCCAGGGAAGTTGCCGATACATTGCGTGAGCATTTTCAGCTCAATCTTGAAGTTGTGGACGCTGCGGATCATTTTCTTTCCCTGCTTGAGGGAGTTGAAGATCCTGAACAGAAAAGAAAAATTATTGGCCACGCCTTTATTGATATTTTTGAAAAGGAAGCCGCAAAATTGCCCCAGGTTGAATTTTTGGCCCAGGGCACGCTTTATCCGGATGTCATAGAATCTGTTTCCCCCAAAGGCCCCAGTGCGGTAATTAAAAGCCATCACAATGTGGGCGGTTTGCCTGAAAAGATGAAACTTGCCTTGATTGAGCCATTGCGGGAACTATTCAAGGATGAGGTGCGCAAGGTGGCTGCCGAATTGGGTCTGCCCGATTCCATTGTCTGGCGCCATCCTTTCCCCGGGCCTGGCCTGGCAATCAGGGTGCTTGGCGCGGTCAGCAAGCCTTCCCTCGATATCTTGCGCCAGGCAGACAGGATTGTGCAGGAGGAATTGCGCTCAAGCGGCTGGTACCGCAAGGTCTGGCAGGGTTTTGCCGTGCTTCTCCCCTTGCGCACTGTCGGAGTGATGGGTGATGATCGTTCATATGAGCACGTCATTGCCCTGCGGGTTGTTGACAGCGTGGATGCCATGACAGCCGACTGGTCGCGTTTGCCGCCGGATCTGCTTGCCAAAATTTCCAGCAGGATTATCAACGAGGTCAAAGGGGTGAATCGTGTGGTTTATGATATTTCCTCAAAACCGCCGAGCACCATTGAATGGGAATAACCAGGCTTTTTCCGCAAACCGGCAATACCTTGTGAGGAAGATATTATGTTCGGAATAGGCAGCACCGAACTTCTGGTTATCCTGCTTGTGGCCCTGATTGTTCTTGGTCCCAAAAGTCTGGCCGGAGTATCGCGTTCGCTTGGCAGGGCCATGGGCGAATTCCGCAAGGTATCCAACGATTTTCAACGCACCCTGAATGTTGAGGCAGCCCGGGAAGAAGCGCGCGAAAAAATGAAAAAAAGGGCGTCCACCGCAAACCAGACCCCGCAGGAATCGCCCCTTACCCCCCATGCGGAAGCCAACGCGAATAATATTCAGGTAAAAGAAGATATAGCTGCTGAAAAACCTGAAAAGCCGGGTGAAAAAGCAAGTCCGCTTGAAGCGGCGGTTGCAAAGGCGCATGCGGAAGCTGCCCAGGCAGACATGATGGCGAATAAAAACAACGGATAAAGAAATGGCTTCCGAAAAGCAGGATGAAAATATATCTCGGGAGGCCTCAAATCATTCCGGCAGCGAAGATACGGCAGGCGCAGCAAATCCCGGAGCCAATAATGCTTCCAATCAGGACGACGATCATTCCCGGACGGTTTCTGACAATATCACAAGTCAGGATAGCAGGCCCATAAACGATTCCAAACCAGATGCAGAGGACAGCCAGAATCCGGATAATTCCGAAGCAGCCGAATCTGGGCCGACTGAAAAAGAAAGCGAAAACAAATCTTCAGGAGACAAGCCTGAAGATGGCGCAAGAAATGATGGCCAGCCCCTGCCGCCAAATTTATTTGCGTGGCAGAGCCAGTCAAGCAAAGACAATCTGGAAGATAATGAAGAAGGGGACGAGTCGGGAAAAGATGAAGAAGGCAGCATGGGACTGCTTGACCACCTCAATGAACTGCGCGGCCGCCTGGTCAAAGCCTGCATTGCCGTAACTGTCTGTTTCGGGATATGCTGGGCATTTGTCGATCCACTATTTGAGACCCTCCTCAATCCTCTTCTGGTCATATTGCCAGAAGGTACTCATGCCCAGTACACCACGTTGCCGGAAGCCTTTTTCACCAGAATGTACATTACCTTTGTGGCAGCAATTTTTATGGCCAGTCCGGTCATTTTCTATCAAATCTGGGCTTTTGTGGCCCCTGGCCTTTATGACGAGGAAAAGCGTCATATCCTTCCAATAGCTTTTCTTTCCGCCGTGTTTTTTATTGGCGGCGGCCTGTTCTGTTATTATATTGTCTTCCCTTTCGCTTTCAATTTTTTCATCAGTTACTCCACGCCGGAAATTGTCATTACTCCCAAGGTAAGCGATTATCTGAGTTTCGTCATAAAATTGCTGATTGCCTTTGGGCTGATTTTCGAAATGCCCATTTTTACCCTTTTTCTTGCCAGGCTGGGCATTCTGACAGCCGCCATGATGCGCAGGGCGCGACGCTATGCAATTGTCATCATTTTTATCCTTGCCGCAATCCTTACACCGCCTGATGTGGTTTCACAGTTGCTGATGGCCTGTCCCATGCTTTTGCTATACGAATTTAGCATTGGCGTGGCTGTAGTTTTTGGCAGAAAAAAGAAAAAGGACAAAACGGCGGACAATGAGGCTGAAAAATGAAAGGTGGAACAGGGACAATAATTTCCCAAAGAAAAACTTCCTTGCAAAGACACAGCAACGAGACACAAATTGATGTCCGGCTAAACCTGGACGGAAACGGGGAAGCCCGAGTTATCACCGGTTTTGGAATGCTGGATCACATGCTCGAATTGATGGCTTTCTGGGGAAATCTCGACCTGGAAATCCAGTGTAATGGAGACATTCATATTGATGCCCATCATACGGTGGAAGATTGCGGCCTGGTATTTGGAAGCTGCATTCTGGAGGCCCTTGGAGACAAGAGGGGCATTGCCAGATCCGCTTTTGCGCGTGTGCCAATGGATGAAGCGCTTGCGGAAGTTACAGTCGATCTGTCGGGTCGCCCCTGGCTGGCATGGCGCGGGGATGAGCTGCTGCCGCCCGTGATTGCCCATGAGGAAAAAGATGTTTGGCGGGAATTTTACAAGGCCATCGCCAGCAGCGCCCGCTGCAATTTGCATATCGACTTTTTATATGGCAAGAATGGCCATCACCTGCTGGAATCCGCAGCCAAGGGCTTTGGACTGGCACTTAAAAAAGCCGTCGCGATAGAAGATGGCAAAATCAAAAGCACCAAGGGAGTTCTCGATAAATGAAAAACTGCAAATTCATCCAGACAAAATATGTATATATTTTTACGCTTTGTCTTGTTCTTGCTGCTGCAGCCTGCACACGCCGCCCGCAAAGCACGGCGGAAGTGCCGCGTCTTATTTCCCCCACTTACAAGATTTCGGTTGCGCCATTCTCCCAGCCTGTTCATCCCGGCCAGCTTTTGATTGGCCAGATTCCCGAAAACCAGGGCAAAATTCCGCATGATGCCCTGCTTGCGCTTGACATGGAATTAAGGCAGGTTTTGCTTTCGGATACAAAAAGGCAATATGATTTCATCATTCGTCAAAATTTGCCGGAAGATCTTGCTTCCTCGCATAGCACGGGCCAGGCCAGCGCCCTGCCCCGCTGGATTGCCTATGGCAAGAAACATGGCGCCCAACTTTTGCTTGTGCCCCAGGTTCTGGACTGGCACGAGAGGGAAGGTTCCGAAGCCGGCGTTACCAGTTCGGCCCATGTGCGTGTTGAATTTTTCCTCCTCAACATTGATAATGAAAGCCTTGGTCCACGCTCGGTATTTGAGGAAAAACAGGTTGGACTTACCGAAAACCTGCTGACAGTGGGAGAATTTTTCAAACGCAAGGGCCAATGGGTGAGCGCCAGGCAACTATCCGTGGATGGAATGCGCAAAGCAGTCAAGGAACTCGGTTTATGATTCTTTTTCCCGCTATCGATATCCAGAACGGCAAAGCCGTGCGTCTGAAGCAGGGTCAGAAAGACAAATATACCGTGTTTGCGGATGATCCTGTGGAGATGGCCCGGCACTGGAGCAATCAGGGTGCCAAATGGCTGCATATTGTCGATCTGGATGGAGCTTTTGAAGGCCATGCCAAAAGCGCCCCTATCATTGAGCGAATATGTTCCGATATCAATATTCCGATTCAGATTGGCGGGGGTATTCGCAATCTGGAAACGGCGCGGGCATATTTTGCAGCCGGGGCAAAAAGAATAATAATCGGGACAATGGCCCTGGAAAACCCGGAGGTCTTTGGCAGGCTTTGCAAGGAGTTTCCCGGCAAGGTTGGCGTTTCGCTTGATGCTGTGGCCGGGAAGCTGAAAACCCGCGGATGGGAGACCGATGCAGGCAAGGATATTGATGAGGTTCTGCCTGGTCTGGAGAAGCTTGGCGCCGCTTTTGTGATCTATACCGATATTGAAAGAGACGGCATGCGCACAGGGGTGAATATTGGCGCCCTTGAAAAACTTTTGCAGCTATCACACATCCCGGTAACTTGCGCCGGCGGAGTTTCTGAACTTGACGATCTTGTAAAACTCCATGAAAAATTCGCCGGGACAAAGCTGGAAGGGGTGATTAGCGGCCGGGCGCTTTATGAAGGCAGCCTGAATTTTGCTGACGCCCAAAATTGGCTGAATAAAATCCAATGAGCAGACTTCAGGCACGGCCATATCACTGGTATTGCCTTTTTGCAGCCATTATCCTGGAAGTAGCAGGTTCTACAGTCATGAAACTGGCCCAAAACTGGGCCTTTCCCCATGCGGCCCTGGCGGGCCTTGTCCTGATGTGGCTTGCCATAGGCTTGTCATATTATCTTTTGGCTGTGGCAACAACAGGCTTGCCTGTCGGCGTTGCCTACGCCTTCTGGGAGGGCCTTGGCCTTGTTCTGGTATCCCTTTCCAGTATTTTCATCTTGAAGGAAGAATTGTCTTTCAAGCGAGTATTGGGGCTAGTTTGTGTTTTGCTGGGGGCATGGCTTGTTCACAAGGGAACGGGACACGGCAACGCCATAAATCCATCTTCCAACAAGGCTTGAAAAAATGACAGCATCCTTGTCATTTTTCAATTTTACCACCTTTCTTGTAATCCTCGCGGCATTTCTTGATATCTGCGCAAACCTGCTGCTCGCGGCTTCTGGAGGCTTTCATCGCAAATTTGCGGGTATCGGCGCGCTTGTGCTGGTTGGCGCGGCTTTTTATTGCCTTTCGCTGGCTGTGCAAAAAATGGATCTTGCTGTTGCTTATGCCCTTTGGGGCAGCTTTGGCATTCTTGGCACTTCACTTGGCGGTTGGCTTTTTTTCAGGCAACGCCTCAGCCTGGCCGCTTTTCTCGGCATGGCTGTTCTAATTTGCGGGATGCTGCTTTTAAAACTTGGCTAGCACCGCGCAAAAAATCATTTTTCCCCATTTTCCTGCATATTTTCCTGGCCGGGATTTTCTGCCTGACTATCAGAATATCCGCTGGATTCTTCAATCGGTTGCGGTTTTTCCATTTGCGACGGTTTTTGGGGCAGCATCAGGTAGCTGGTTACCGAAACAACTCCGGGAACCTTTCTGGCAATACGTATTGCCTGCTGTTTTTCGGCATTATCCTTTACCACACCCAGCAAAACCACCCTGCCCGCATTCACTTCTGTATCGATTCTGGTTGAAGACAAATCCTTTGCTCCAATCAGGGCTGTTCGCAAATCCGTTGCCAAAACCAGATTGTTCCTGTCGCTTTTGGCAGGCGAAAACCAGTGCGGCGTAACCGACCGCGGCTTGAAAGATCTTGCAATGGCCAGGGCTTTTCCTTCCAGCTTCTGGGGTATTTCGCCCACAAGAAAGACATTCCCATAAAAACAATAAACTGAAATGGCCATGCCACCCAAAAAATGCTCGTTAAGCAGAGCCGTCTTGATGCTTGTGGCCATTGCCTTGTCATCGCTTATCGTATCCAGAAGTCTTTGATCGTCATACACCCCGTATGCGCTGTATGCACAACCTTCCAGGCTCAAAAGCACCAGCATCAAAACCGGAAAAACAAAATTTTTCAACATCTGATTGCCGGAAATATTAATTCTGGAAGTTGAAAAAAACATTATTGCTTTACCCTTTTTATACATGCACCAACCGCATTCAATTTGTTTTCAATATGTTCGTAGCCACGATCCAGATGATAAATGCGCAGGACTTCCGATTCGCCCCTGGCGGCAAGCCCAGCCAATACAAGGGATGCGCTGGCCCGCAAATCCGAAGCCATCACGGGCGCGCCTTCAAGTTTTCTTACACCTTTTACATTTGCTTTTTTGCCCGCAATCCGGATTTGCGCACCCATCCGAATCAGTTCCTGAACGTGCATAAAACGATTTTCAAAAATACTTTCCTCAACTTCGCCTTCTCCATCGGCAATACACATAAGGGCCATTATCTGGGCCTGCATGTCCGTTGGAAATCCAGGATATGGTTCTGTCTTGACATTAACGCATGAGAGGTTGCCGGTGGCATCGACTTCCGTTCCCTCGTCTGTTTTGCCAATTTTCAAGCCCATGGCTTTCAGCTTGGCCACAACCGCGCCAAGCTTCTCCAATGGGCAATTCTCGAGTACAAGCTTTCCGCCAGTTATGCCTGCCGCAACCATAAACGTTCCGGCTTCAATACGATCAGCCATTACAGAATATCTGCTGCCCCGCAAGGCAGTAACGCCCTGGATGCGGATAACGGATTCACCGTGGCCTTCAATCTTGGCTCCGCATGAAACAAGGAAATTGGCCAAATCAACAATTTCCGGTTCCCTGGCGGCATTTTCCAGTATTGTTTCACCGTCCGCAAGCACGGCTGCCATTATGATATTCTCAGTTCCTCCAACGGTTGGCATATCAAAATGAATATGCGCGCCATGCAATTTGTCGCACTTGCCGATAATATTGCCATCTTCCAGGTCAAAGCTTGCGCCCATGGCTTCAAGGGCCTTGAGGTGTTGGTCCACAGGCCTCGCTCCAATGGCGCATCCTCCGGGAAGAGCGACATTTGCGCGGCCTATGCGGGCAAGCAACGGCCCCAGGCAGAGCACTGAAGCGCGCATTGTCCTTACAAGTTCGTACGGGGCTTCGGGGTTTAGCGTCCCGACCGTCAAAATTACACCGGAATTTTCGTAATTATACTTTATGCCAAGTATATCCAGCAAATGAAGGGTGGTTTTAATGTCGCAGAGCTCCGGAATATTATTCAGTTGAATTGGCCCATCCAGCAGAATAGAAGCGAAAAGAATAGGCAACGCGGCATTTTTTGAACCGCTTATTTTAATTTTGCCGGCAAGTGGCCGACCACCCTCTATCACGAATTTATCCATGTTTTCCCCACCAAATCCGGGAAGCAATTAAAACGACATAACAGCAATACAATATTATAAAAAAAACTTGAAAAAAAATCCAGACATTCTGTAGAGTAAAACAATACAAATTATTGGAAGATTATTTTATCGGGAGACTTGTTCAACCCTGAGGGGTACCGGTTCACCTTGCAGGATCATTGCGAGATTGCTGCCATCTAGCCAGCCAGCAAGATCATTGGGCCTTAAAATTAGCGGCATTCTGTGGTGATAGGGCTGCATTGAAGGATTGGCTGCCGTGGTCAAAATGGTAAAATGGCGAGGATTGGCCTCGTTGCTGAAAAAATTCCAGAAACCGGCCAGGTAAAGGAAAGGATAATTAAAATCTGTAAAAAGATATTTGTCCTTTCGGGCTCCTTGTC
>VSMX01000088.1 GCA_009773975.1 Desulfovibrio sp.
GATATGTTTTGTTGGTTAAAAATTTAAAGCATATAATAAAAAAATTATTTTAATTTTAAAAAAATACTTTTAAAATCCTCACCACGTTTTTCATAATTGGCATATTGGTCAAAACTTGAGGTTGCTGGAGATAATAGAATAACGTCCCGAGTTTTTTTTGTCTTGTTCAATGCGAGCATGGCCGATTCCAGATCAGAATGCCAATGCATTGGAACAAGGCCTTCCCAGGCCTTTTCAAATACTTCCCTGCTGGCGCCAAAAAGAGCAACTTCGCGTACTTTTTCCTTGACAATATTTCTCAATGCCGCAAGGTCTCCGCCTTTGTATTTGCCGCCACAAAGCAATCTTATGGGCCGCTCAAATGAAGAAAGGGCAACTTTCAGAGAGGAAACCGTCGTACATTTTGAATCATTTATAAAAGTTGTTCCATCAATTTCCCCAACAAGTTCAAGTCTGTGAGGCAATGGGGAAAAATTGGCTACCGCCCTTGCGGCATTATCTTTTTGCACTCCCATAATACTGCAGGCTTTCCAGGCTGCTTCGATATTGGCCTGATTATGCTTTCCCAATAGCTTGCACCGGTTAAAGCAGCAGGTTTCTTCCAGCCATGACATATTGGCTGCAGGTTTGAATTCACCAAGATATTCTTTAACATTTGACCCCAATATGGCGTGGTCTTTATCACACTGATAACGCAGAATATTCATTTTTGCATCAGCATACTCTCGCATATCTTTGTGATAATCGAGATGATTTGGCGTGATATTAAGTAATACAGCTACATCGGGAGAAAAAGAATTGCATCCCTGCAGCTGAAAACTGGAAACTTCAAGCACCAGAACATCTGCGTTGTTGTTGCCCAATATATATTCTGAAAGCGGCGTTCCTATGTTTCCCCCAAGAAAGACATTTAATCCCTGGGTTTCCAGCATTGCGGCTGCAAGAGATACCGTAGTTGTCTTGCCGCTTGTCCCTGTAACAGCCAGGACAGGTTCATCATCAAGACAACGCCATGCAAGCTCTGTTTCGGATATTATCTCTGGCTGGATACTGGAGGTATCCAGAAGCAGCTCATGCAATTTTCGTATTGGAAATCCCGGACTTGTAACTATCAATGATGCATTTTCAAAGTTGGCGGAATCCTGATTGCCCAAAACGACTTCTATGCCGATATTATTTAAATCCGAAAAATCATTCGCTGATAACGCATCAGGATTGTTATCCACCAGCCGAACCCTTGTGCCAAGTTTGCGCAAAAGTCTTGCAGCGGCGATCCCTGACCGTCCTGCTCCGGCAACGATGGCAAATTGGCCAGGTGCAGGTTTTGCCCCACGATTTTTTAACTGTTTCATCTATACTTCCTATCGCAATTTCAGCACCGAGAGAGCAACCAGACCAAGCAAGGTTGAAAGTATCCAGAACCGAATAATAATTTTCGATTCCGGCACGCCTTTAAGTTCAAAATGATGATGCAATGGAGCCATTTTGAAAATTCTTTTTCCGCCACTCCAACGGAAATATCCTACCTGCAAAATTACAGAAAGTGTCTCGGCAACAAAAATGGCGCCCACGATAGCAAGAATCAGTTCCTGTTTGGAAAGCAGGGCAAGGTATCCCAGCACCCCTCCAATAGAAAGAGAACCAACGTCACCCATAAAAATCTGGGCCGGATAAGCATTGAACCACAGAAATCCAAGACCGGCTCCCGCAAGGGCTGCGCAAAAAATTGTTACCTCGCCTACTCCCGGGATATAGGGAGTTAATAAATATCCCGAAAAACGGCTATTTCCTGTGATGTAAATAAAAATTGCAAAAACAAGGACCGCTATAATTGAAGGGCCTATTGCAAGCCCATCAAGCCCATCGGTCAGGTTTACCGCATTGGAAGCCGCTACCATCAAAAATATTCCAAATGGCAAATATAGCCATCCGAGATTTATTGTCCAATCCTTGAAAAAAGGGATAAATAACTGGCTCGTATAAGCCGGATTTACCCATAGAAGCCACATGGCAATGAAGGCAATAACCATTTGTCCAAAAATTTTGGCTTTTGGTGATATGCCCTTGTTTTCATGATGTCTTAATTTTGTAATATCATCCCATAATCCAATTGAGCCAAAACCCAAAAAAACAAATAGAGTTTGCCAAACATAATAATTTGTTAAATCCGCCCAAAGAAAAATGCTTGTTCCCAGGCTGAGGAAAATAAGCAGCCCCCCCATTGTGGGAGTACCGGCTTTTGTTGCATGTTTTTTTACATCAGGAAGTATATATTGCCCGCATTTTACCCTGTGCAGCCAGGAAATAAATGCAGGACCAACGATTATGGTTATAATGAGGGCAGTAATCAAAGCCCCCATTGAACGAAAAGATATATAACGCAGGACATTTAGCGCGGACCATTCGCTGGCAAGGGGAACAAGAAAATTATAGAACATTATGAGCAACTCTTGGTACGATAATTTCTTTGAAGCTGCGGACAAACATTTCCAACTTGTTTGACCGCGATCCCTTGAACAGAATCACACCACCAGTGTTCATTGATTGACCCTGCAAAATTGTTTTCTTGAGCAAGCTTTCAAAGTCAGAAGCATCATTTATGAGGTATAATTTTTCATTATTACATGGCCGTATTGCCAAAAAACCTTTTCTAAAATCCTCAAAGGATTTCCCCTTGAAAAAAACAAAGTCAGGCTTGAGTTCACCAAGTGTTTTACCCAATTCTTCATGAAGAATGCCGGTATCCCTTCCTAGCTCACCCATTTCACCGAGAATTGCATAAAATGGCCTTCCAAGGCTGTTGGCCTTTGCCTTTCCAATTTGCAACATCCTTTTCATGGAAAGCGGGTTTGCATTATAGCTATCATCAATGACATGCCATGAAGCAATAGTTTCCTCATTAAACCGTTGGGGAGGCAGTTTGACATTTGAAAAACCGGAAGAAATTTCGGAGATTGACAAACCAAGCAGTGCAGCACAGGTTCCTGCAGCGATAGAAACTTCTTCGCCTGCTTCTCCTGAAAGTGGCATTTTTATTTTGCAAATATTGCCATCAAGCATGAGTTCGCATGTTTCATCAGTATCATCTCTGGATCTGGAGTACCATTCTAGATCATGATTCTGGGGTTTTGTTGTGAACGTCACAAACTCAACGCCATATTTTTTTGTTTCTTGCACAAGTTCTGGATAATCCGCGCAAATTACAGCTTTCCCGCCTGGAGCAAGATAATTGAACAGCCTTGCCTTGTGCCAGGCCACGCCTTTCTTTGCCAATCCTTCCAGATGGCCTGCTCCTGCATTCAGAACCAGGCCAATGTCCGGATTGAGGATGGCGCCCAGGTCATCCATATCTCCATCATGGCTTATACCTGCCTCCATAATCCAGAATTTTTCATCACCGTCAGTTTCAAGAATGGATATGGGGAGGCCAATCTGGTTATTGTGATTAAGCTGGCTCTTTGCGACCTTCCCATGTTCGGAAAGGATGGATGACAATACTTCTTTCAAGGTTGTTTTTCCCGCGGTCCCGGTTACGCCAACCACGATTGCGCCTGTTTTATTTCTCCAGCATGTGGCCAGTTTTCCCAAAGCCTTGACTGTATCTTCAACAACAAAGACTGGAATGGGAATCTGAGGCAATGGTTTTTGAGCCAAAATGGCAGATGCGCCATTTTTCAATGCTTCAGTCACGAAATCATGACCATCCGCTTTCTGGCCTTTTATACATACAAAAAGACCATTCTTTGAAATTTTTTTGCTATCGGTGGCCACTGAACATATTATGCCATTATCGCAAGCAAGTCCTGCAACATCTGTTTTCAGACATGATGCAATTTCGTCCATTGTCATGCGCAATTTAAAAACTCCCGCACTATTTCCTGATCGCTGTAATGGTGTTTTACTCCATTAATTATTTGATACTCCTCATGGCCTTTTCCGGCTATCAGCAGCGCATCATCTTGCGTCAGCAGTTCAAGGGCTTTCTTTGTCGCCAGCTTTCTGTCTTCTTCAATAACAAGTTGCGAAACCCGGGATAATCCAGGCAATACATCCTCAATTATGCTGTGCGGATCTTCGAATCTTGGATTATCTGATGTAAGAATTGCAATATCTGCCAACTTGGCAACTGCTTCGCCCATAAGAGGACGTTTGCCTTTATCGCGATTTCCTCCACAGCCAAACATGACCAAAACTCTTTTAAATCCCGCTTCCCTTAATGTCAGGATGGCATTTGTCAAAGCATCTGGTGTATGCGCATAATCAACAAAAATATTTAATCCTTCACGATTGACAATTCGTTCCATGCGTCCAGGCACGCCCATAAAATTTTCCAGACATCCTAAATCTTCCTTTTTAAAGCCGAGTTCAAGAGCCAAAGCTTGAACTCCCAGCAGATTAAGGGCATTAAATGACCCGATTAGCCGGGAATTAATAATCCATGTATCTTCGCCAAACCTCATTTTTAAAACAAGGCCGTTTGAACTGTGTTCCAGGATTTCGCCCAACAATTGGCGCCTGCCTGGTTCAAAAGGCTGCAAGCCGTATGCAAGCGCCCAGGGGCATTGTTCAAGCAGATGACGCCCCCATTTGTCATCGGAATTGATAGCCATTTTTTTGTTTGCCAGGGGCAAGTCATAAAACAATCTTGCCTTGGCCATGAAATAGCTTTCCATATTTTTATGGAAATCAAGATGGTCCTGGGTAAGGTTTGTAAAAATCACTCCAACGAATGAAAGGCCATCCACTCTTTTTTTTGCCAGAGCATGAGAAGATACTTCCATTATTACTTCATCACATCCAGCGTCTTCCATTTCTTGTAACATTGAGTGGATTTCAAGAACATCCGGAGTGGTCAATCTGGCAGGTTCACTATGGCCTGGCCATCTCCATGAAACTGTCCCAAGCACTCCTGTTTTGTGGCCATTGCTTTGAAAAAGATATTCCAGTAAATATGCGGATGTCGTTTTGCCATTTGTTCCTGTTACGCCCAAAACATTCATATTGGCAGCCGGAGTGCGGAAACGAGCTTTGGCAAGTCCAATTAAAGTCTCATGTGGATCATGGCTGATAAATATTTTCAGGTTTTCATAAGGCAGGCAGGCTTCTTTTTGACTGCATACAATTATTGAAGCCCCCCTTTCCACTGCCTGCGGAATAAATGCTGTTCCATCAATTGAATCACCGGCCAAAGCAACAAAAATATCACCTTTTTCCACAAGGCGGGAATCAGAACGCAAATTGACGCGGCCTGATTTACATAGCGCAAGAAGTTCTTCAAAATTGATTTCCATTAATTAAAGCTCCGAAAGCCAAAGAATATAATCCATTTTCCCACCATTTTTTATCCAGGCGCTTCCTGGGGGCGGACTTTGCTTTATCACCCGGGCACCCGAACCCTTCAGCTCTGGCACAATCCCTGCCCTTGCAAAAAGTTCGACCGCATTGCGCAGAGATTTGCCGGTCACATCAGGAACCTGGCTGGCAGCCTTTGCGAGATGTCCTGGCAAGCGCATTTCAGGAGTTTTAACCTTAATATTTTCAGAATTTTCAAAACTTGCCTTGTTCCCAACCAGCCATGGAGATTCAAGAGAAGCCAACTTCAAGCTTCTTGTATTTTTTTTGTTTTTTTCGGGAGATTTTACATCAACTCTGCTTTCATTCAAAAAACCGGTATATGTAAGTAGCCTTCCTGCAATTTCTTTAAAAGCTGGTGCCGCGACGATGCCTCCGTACTGATTCCTCGTTGGCTCGTCGACCATTACCAATACAAGATATTTCGGTTCATTCGCAGGGAAAAACCCTACAAAGGAAGCAAGACGTTTGGATCCGTAAGTTGCGGATTTATGGTCAACCTTTTGAGCTGTTCCTGTTTTACCCCCTACTTCAATGCCTTCGAGACGCGCGCGTTTTCCTGTTCCATCTTCTGCCTGAACCACATCGCGCATCATGTCCATTACTTCGTGAACGGTTTTTTCGTTGAAAATACGCCTTGGCGCTTCCTCAACCAAAGCCTCCTCACGGATTAACCGCAAAGGTTTATATATGCCATTATTCAGCAAGGCCAAATAGGCTTGAGCCATTTGCAAGGCGGTGACAGAAATACTCTGGCCAAATGAAGTAGCCATTATATCCGCTTCGCTCCAGTCTCTGGGCTGGCGCAATATTCCTCTGCTTTCCGAAACAGGCAGCCTGGTTCGCTCCCCAAAACCCATGGACTGAAGATATTTGTGAAATTGTCTTGGGCCCATGCCCAGGCCAATTTTCGCCATGCCAATATTCGAAGAATAACGCAAAACTTTGCTTGCAGGCAAAATGCCCCTGATTGAAGTGTCTCTTATAGTTATATTTCTGTTTTCCCACTTTCCTCCTTCACAATTTATGAGAGTATTGGGAGTAATTTTGCCTTCTTCAAGAGCTGCCGCCATTACAAGAGGTTTGAATGTGGAGCCTGGTTCAAGTGCATCCGAAGCCAGCCTGTTCCTGTAGATGAGCGGCGTGGAGGTTTTGTAGGAATTTGGATTAAAAAAAGGATATTGGGCCCATGCAAGAATATCGCCGCTTGCTATCTCCACAATAAGCGCTCCGCTCCATCGGCCATCAAATTCTCTTGCTACCCTGGCGCATGCTTCCTCTGCAATAAATTGGACTTGCAAATCGAGAGTCAGGGTAAGGTCCTCTCCCTTTGGTTCTCCCATGCCTGCATCATGAAGATAGAACTTGCGGCCCATTGCATCGCGCTGCACAATTTGCCTGACAGGAACACAACCGAGCCTTCCTTCAAGAGATCTTTCCAATCCCTCAAGGCCCTTGTCATCCAGTCCGACGAAACCCAAAAGCTGTACTGACATGTGGTTGAAAGGATAGATACGGTCATACTCCCTCGAAAGACCAATGCCTGAAAGATTCGCTTTTCGTATCTGCTCGGCGGCATAATCATCAACCTTGCGCTTTAACCATACGAAACGCCGTTTGGTGTGGGTAAGATCTTCTTTCAGTTTTTGGGCTTCCACGCCCAGTATGGGGGCCAATATCGCCACAGTCTGAGGAATATCCACTATTTCCTGAGGCCTGGCATAAATGGAACTTACTTCCACGCTCCTGGCCATGACCTGACCATTGCGATCGCAGATTCGTCCCCGTTTTCCGGCTATTAGTTCTGTAGCCATGTGCTGGCGTTTTGCCTTTTCCGCAAGCCTGGGGCCTTCAATCATCTGCAAATACCAGGCACGCCCCCAAAGGCCAACCCAGATAAAACAAAAAATGAATACCACAGCCTTTATACGCAAAATGCTCCTGTCCGGTTTGGAGGCAGAATCAGAAGTTCTGGAAGATTTGGATAATCCGCTCTTTGGAGAAGACTTTTCCCTTGAAGGAATATAATTGGGATTATTCTTTCTACGTTTAAAAAACATGATTTATTTCAACTCCATGCGTCTGACCTGACCCTGGTGTGGTTCATGCATGCCAAATTCTTCCGCTTTTCTTCGAAGTTCATACGGAGAAAGGAGCCTCTCCTTTTCCACTTCCAGTTTGGCACGCAAAGCCAGTTTGTCACGAACCTCATTTTGAGCAATATTGATAAAATAAGTAGTATCCGTTCTTTCAATACCGCCCCAAACGAGCACAAGACCCAGAACTGGTATGGCAAGCAATTCAAGCGCAAGAATAATAAGCCAGCTCCGGCTGGTTTTTGGTTGAATCAAATTTTTCCTGATGGTCATTGTTCAGGCCCCAATTTTTCTATCGCCCTTAATTTCGCACTGCTTGCTCTTGCATTGCTCATCAATTCGTCCGGACTGGCTTCAACAGGTTTTTTATAAATAATTCTGACTCCAGGTTTATGGTTGCATGTGCATATCGGTGCTGAAGCAGGACAAATACAGGATTGCGCCCAACGCCTCATCGCATGTTTTACCATTCTGTCTTCCAGTGAATGGAAAGTTATTATGGCAAGCCGGCCCCCCTGGTTAAGCCAATCGACAATTTTGCCGAGAAAAAGTTCCAACTCTTTCAATTCTTCGTTCACCGCCATCCTGATTGCCTGAAAAGTCCGTGTGGCAGGATGGCGCCTGGATTTTCGCCTCCATGAAGCAGGATAGGCCCTCGCCACTATTTCAGCCAGTTGCAAGGTTCCATTAATTGGTGATTTTTGCCGGCAGGAAACAATTTCCCTGGCTATCCTGCCTGCCATGGGTTCTTCGCCAAGAATTGAAATGCAGGATTTTAATTCATCATAACTGGATCTGTTTACAAAATGCCAGGCAGATTTATGCTGCCTTTCGGGAGCCATCCGCATATCCAATGGTCCGTCATTTCTAAAACTGAACCCTCTTTGCGCTGTATCAAGCTGATAAGAAGAAACCCCAAGATCAAGGAACGCTCCGTCAACCTTTGCCCAACCAAGCTGTTGCAGGGCTTCTTCAAATTGGCTGTATTCCATATTGAAGAAACTAACTCTTTCCCCATATTGGGCAAGATTGTTTTTTGCAAATTCAAGAGCAAAAGAATCCCTGTCCAACGCGCAAAGCTTGCTGTCCGGGGCAGCATCCAAAATGGCTTTTGCATGGCCGCCCATCCCCACGGTTCCATCAAGATAAAGGCCATTTTCCCGGGGATGCAAAGCTGCAAGAACTTCTTTAGTCAATACAGGTATATGCATTGTTTCAAATTCCGGACTTTTCTTTGCTGGCATCCTTATAAAGATAATTGTATTCCGCAAGCCAAAAGTTCTTCAGATACATCTTCCATGGGAAGAGCATCGAATCGCGCCTGATCCCAAATTTCAAATTTATCCAGCAACCCAACCAACACTATTTGCCTGCTTATGCCCGCTTCACGCATCAAGGATTGGGAAATGCGTATTCGGCCTTGTGAATCGGGAAAAAATTCTTGAGCCAGTCCAATAATCTTGGACTTGAAATGTGAAAGTCTTTGGGAAGGAAAATTGAGGCTGCATAGGCGGTCCGCAACCAAATTCCAGCTTTCAGTTCTATAAGCCGCTATGCGCCCATAAAATGCGGTCATCCAGAAAGATACGCCATTATCCCTCTTCCAGCCAAGCGCTTCCAGAAATCCCGGGGGCAGCAAGAGACGCCCCTTGGTGTCAAGATTGCGATAATGGCTTCCTATGAAATTCCCGGACATAAATTACCACAGCATTGACTGCATTTACCACTTTTTTCCACTTATGCCCAATGGGAGGGGCTGGTGTCAAGGAAAGCGCAGGACTACAAAAAGCGCATCTATCAAGGACAGGGGCTTTTAATTAATTGTAATAATTGAATAATAATTTTTATTTTTTACCTGGAAACAGGCATTTGCCCAATATTTCACAAGACCTGCAGTTGGAGGATTTCTTCAGCCGTCTGGTAGCAAAAAAGTTCAGGCTTTTGCGTCTTGCTCCGCACCTATAGCAGTATCCGCATGAGAATCTCTC
>VSMX01000089.1 GCA_009773975.1 Desulfovibrio sp.
AAACCTCCCTGTATTCCAGATAACAATCCGAACCATGCTTGTCAAAATGGATGTCTTGCAAAAAACGGTAAATTCTGTAAAAATTATTTTTTGTTTACGATATTTTCGCAAAGAGATATAGTGGGGATTGACGTGCCCATGTCGGAAAAATGTCCGGACGATAAAAAACAGGATTTGCCGCAAACGGGCCAAACGCAGCCTGAGGGGGATGATCTGGCAATAAGGCATCCAGACAATGCCTTGCCTCCTACAAGGGCCTCCGAACTGCCCATGCCGCTCCGCGAGGCGCTGGAACGCTGCGGCTGGAAAGAACTGATGCCCGTGCAGGCTCTTGCCATTCCCTATTTGCTGGCCGGACGTAACATCATGGTTCAGTCGCGCACGGGCAGCGGCAAGACCGGAGCCTACCTGTTGCCCATGCTGGAAGCCATTGACCCGCAAGAAACCTTTGCCCAGGCACTTGTGCTGGTGCCAACAAGAGAGCTTGCCCTCCAGGTTGAAAGGGAAACGCAGACCATACTGGAAGGCACTGGCATTTCGGCTTGCGCCCTTTATGGCGGCGTGGGCTACAAAAAGCAGCTTGACGCCCTGGAAAACGGCTGTCAGGTGGTTATCGGCACCCCCGGGCGCATCCTTGATCATTTGCTCAGGCGATCCCTGCATCTTGCAAAAATCAAGGTGCTGGTTTTTGACGAAGCCGATCGCATGCTCTCCATCGGCTTTTATCCCGATATGATCGAGATTGCCCGCTATTTGCCCAACAAAAGGCAAACCTGCATGTTTTCCGCCACTTATCCGCCCCATGTTCTGGGCCTGGCCAACGAGTTCATGTTCAGGCCGGAAATGCTTTCCCTTTCGCGCAAGGAAGTACATGTTGCGGAGGTCGAACACCGCTTTTGCCAGGTAAAGCCCATGGACAAGGACAGGGCCCTTGTGCGTATTCTGGAAACGGAAAATCCGGCTTCGGCCATTATTTTTTGCAATACAAAGGCCAATGTCCATTATCTTTGCCAGGTGCTTCAGGGCTTTGGCTATGACGCGGACGAGCTTTCGGCGGATCTTTCCCAGGGCAAGCGGGAAGCCGTGCTTGAGAAAGTGCGCAGGGGCGCGCTTCAATATCTTGTGGCTACCGATGTGGCGGCCAGGGGCATCGACATCCCCTCGCTTTCGCATGTTTTTCTTTATGAGCCGCCGGAAGACCAGGAAAGCTATATCCATCGCGCGGGACGCACCGGCAGGGCCGGCTGCGCGGGCACTGTAATTTCGCTGGTCGATATCATGGAATGCATGGAACTGGAGCGCATTGCCAAAAATTATGGCATTGCCCTTTCCGAATTGCCCTTGCCCACGGACGAAGATGTGGCGCAGGCCTGCTCCACCAGGCTGCTCGCTTTTCTGGAGGCGCGTCAGCGCAAGCTGACTGGGCTTGAAAAAATCAGACAGGGACGTTTTTTTGAGCTTGCCCGCCAGCTGGGAGCCGACGAGGATGAAAACGGCAATGCCCTCATGGCCATGCTTCTGGATGACGCATACAAGCAGAGCCGCGAAACCTGCCAATTGCCGCAAAGATTGCCAAAAAACAGGGAAACTTCATCCGGCCGGGGAAAAGGCAAACGCAGCCGTTCGCGTAAAAAAACAGGCGGCAATTCCCGGAGCCAAACAAATACAGGAGGAGGCCATGCCGAATCCGGCGGAGATTTATGAGGAGGAACAAAGTTTTGTTCAGCTTGCGCTTGACAATTTTGCCGCGCTTCTTGATGACGTGGATTTTTCCGCGGAACTGGCGCTCCTTGGAATTGGCAGGCTGCAATTTTTACGCCGCCGCCAGATGCTGGTCGAGCTGCGCGGTCTCTACATAGCGCTATGGCGCCTGGCGCTTGGCCGGTCATTTCCCAATGATGCCGATACCATGCTTTCGGTATTTCTGCATCGTTACCTGATGACCAACAACGACAAGCTTGCCCGCGCCACAGCAGAACGCGGCAGGCAATACTGGGGCATGCTGGAACCGATTGGCGACAGCAACTTCACCATTATTGCCGAACACCTGATTTCTTTTTCCACCAGGGATGAAAAGGAACGCCCCGCGCTAATCCTCAAGCTTGCTCTGGATATCAGGAGCATTTACCGCACTATTTTTGACAAACTGATCTGAAATGCCTTCACCCGATTCCTCCCGTGTCCCTTGCGTAGTGACTATTGGAAATTTCGATGGCGTACATCTGGGGCACCGCCATCTTCTCGAACAGGCCAAAGAACTTGCCAGAGAGCGGGCCCTGGCCTCGGTTCTTGTAACATTCTGGCCACATCCGAGGGAGATAGTCCGGCCAAATCTGCCTCACAGGCCGCTCTCCGAAAAAGAGGAACGCCGCATCCTTCTTTCGGGCCTGGAATTTGACCACATCCTGGAATTGCCGTTTGACAAGAACATGGCTGCCCTGGAGCCGGCCATGTTTGTGAAAAAATACCTCTTGCCCCTCAATATGTCTGTTCTGGTTATCGGCCATGATTTTGCACTTGGACGTGGCGCGAGCGGAAATTTCGCGGCGCTTTCCGCCCTGGGCCGCCAATATGGCTTTGAAGTGTGCCAGGTGGAAGCCCTGGAAATGGCCGGCCGGCCGGTCAGCTCGACAAGATTGCGCAAATGCCTTGAAGACGGCGATGTAGCAAGTGTCGCCAGATTTCTGGGCCGTCCCTACAGCATTTGCGGAGAAGTTGTCCACGGTTTTGGACGCGGCGCAGATTTGGGCTTTCCCACAGCCAATGTAAACCCGCCGCGCAAGCTGTTGCCCGCAAACGGCGTTTATGCGACTATCGCCGAATGTGATGGCCGGCGTTTTCAGGCCGTTACCAATATCGGCAGGAATCCGACTTTTGACGCTCAGAAGCTGACAGTGGAAAGTTTTTTTCTTGATGCCGATGAAAACCTTTACGGCAGGAAACTTTGCCTGCATTTTATTGACCGGATTCGCGGCGAAGTCCGTTTCTCCTCTCCAGACAAGCTTCAGGAGCAGATAGCAAAGGATATTGCTACTGCGCGTGAAATGCTGCTACAGGCTTGAGGCGTCCCGGTTTTGTGGGGCTTGTCGTCTCTATTTCCGATTTCCCGGATTTTCCATGCCCGAGATCAATCTTGAAATAACGTCCATAGCCCAGGATGGCCGCGGAATTGGCAGATGCCATGATCCGGCCTTCCCGGATTGGGCGGACATGGCCGTCTTTGCCAGGGGCGCGCTTCCCGGTCAGTTGGCCAGAATCCGCATTGACAAGGTCAAAAACAATTTTGCGGAAGGCCATGCCATCGGGCTTGTTAGGGACAATCCGGAGTTTGTGGAGCCATTTTGCGCAAATTACGGCCTTTGCGGTGGGTGTCCCCTACAGAGAATGCCATACGCGCGCCAGCTTGAATGGAAGGCTGTTCTGGCAAAGGATGCCCTGACGCGCCAGGGGAAAATGGATCCCGGTTTTGTGGATGAAATTTTTGAGCCTCCTTGTCCTTCCCCCGGGCTGCAATCCTGCCGCAACAAAATGGAATTCGCTTTTGGAGAGGATGCTGCCGGCAAGCTGGTTTTGGGACAACGCAGACAGGGTTCCCTGGAAGTTGTCCCCAGCGATTCCTGTCCCCTGCTGCCGGACGGCCATGCGGAAATTTTGCGTGAAATCGTAAGGCTTGCAAACAATAGCGGCCTGCCAGCCTGGAATCCTTCGGAGCGGCGCGCGGGCAGTCGCGGCAAAGGCTTCTGGCGCCATCTTGTTTTGCGCCAGGGCCGTCAGGGCGATAAAAATGCCTGGCTGGCGCTTTGCATCACAAGCCCAGGAAAAAATTCCGAACGCAAAATTGTCTGTTTGCTTGGAGAAAGCTTGCTGGCTCGTTTTCCCAATCTTGCCGGTTTTGTTCATGATGAGAGGCGCCAGGATGATCTTTGGCGGCATGGCGGCAAACGAATAACCGTTGCTGGGCAATCCACAATTATTCAGGAAACAGGCGGACGCAAATTCGAGCTTGATGCCGCATCCTTTTCGCAAGTTAATCCCGAAGGCGCGAATTTGCTGGCCAGTCTGGTTTGCGAAATGACAAAAGGCGGCGGCAAAATCCTGGATCTCTATTGTGGCATTGGCGCGCCTGGACAACTTTTAGCCCCGCGTTTTACAGGGCTGGAGGGAGTGGACAGCCAAAAGTCCTCAATCGCCCTGGCCATGAAAAACGCTGCCGACCTCCCGCACTGTTCCTACAAGGTGGCTGATGTCGATAAATTTTTGCAAAAAAACAGTGAACGGCGCTGGCAGACCATCCTGGTTGATCCGCCCAGATTCGGCCTTGGCGAAAAAGCGGTTAAAAATATTATCGCGGCCAGGCCAGAACAATTTGTCTATATTTCCTGCAATCCGGTCACTTTTGCCAGGGACGCGGCCATGCTGAAGAGCGCCTTTGAATTGCGGCGCCTTTCCTCTGTCGATCTTTTTCCGCATACTCCACATCTTGAATGTTGCAGCCTCTGGCTGCCGCGTCATGAAAACTGACCTGCTTGTCCTGGGCGCCGGAGCTTCCGGCCTGATGGCAGCCCTGGCAGCGGCAGGGCGCGGTTTGTCGGTAATTGTGCTTGAAGCATCCCGGAATGCGGGGCGCAAGCTGGCGGCCTGCGGCGGAGGACGGGCCAATTTTACAAATAAACAGCTTGATGCCGGCCATTACCTTTGCGACGGCGGCCCACAATTTTGCATGCCGGCTCTTTCCTCATTCGGCAACAAGACAATGCCCGAATTACTGGCCAGATGGAAAATCACCTCGGAAGAGAGGGCAAAAGGGCGATGTTTCCTCAAAGCGCCTGCCAGAACCCAGGCAATCGCTCTGCAGCGGGATTGCGAAGCGCATGGTTGCCGTTTTGTTTTCGGTCATAAAGCCGAAAAAATTGAAAAATCAGTCAATGGTTTTGTTGTTTGGGCCAATGGGGATAATTTTGAGGCGGCTTCCCTGCTTCTTGCATTGGGCAGTCCGGCTGCTCCAGGACTTGGGAGCACGGCTGACGGCTTTTCCCTTGCCAAAGCCTTTGGCCATCGCATCAATCCCCCCGCGCCTGCCCTTGTGCCGCTTTTATGGCAGCAGGAGGAGCAGAAAAAATTCGCCTCCCTTGCGGGAATTGGCTTTAGCGGCTCCATTGCCGCGCATGAAGATGACAAGGGTGAAAAACTGGTTGAATTTGCGGACGATATCCTTTTTACCCACAAGGGCTTGAGCGGGCCTGCCATTCTCAATGCTTCCCTTTATTGGCGCAGGAATATGCCCCTGAAGATGGATTGTTTGCCAGGCCGGAATTTCGAAACCATGCTTGATGCTGGCGAGAAGCTCAATAAAACGCCGAGATCCCTGCTCAAGGAACATTTGCCCCAAAAGCTTGTAGATACAATTTTGCCGGAAATCCTGGCCAGAAAGAGAATAGCCCGGATATCCAGGCGCGACAGAAAATTGCTTGCAATTTGCGCGCATGAAATTGTTTTTACGCCCAAAGGAACGGCCGGGATGCGGGCTGCCGAAATTTGCCGTGGCGGCGTGGCGACCGGCCAGGTCAATCCGCAAACCTTCGAAGGCCTGCTGCGGCCAAACCTTTATATTGTTGGCGAAATGCTGGATGTGTCCGGCCAGCTTGGCGGCTATAACCTCCATTGGGCCTTTGCATCGGGTTACTGCGCTGGCAGGGCCGTCACAAATGACAACAAAATCTCCCGATTATAAACAAGAAGCGCATGGACGGCCATGCGTCATTGAAAACAAACAGGCTGCGTCAGAAGACGGGTACGACCCCGTTCGGCAAATGAATATCTATAATTCATCTTCCCGCTGTTTTTTGGCGGCTTCCTGCTTGCGTTCGCGGGTGCCTTTGGGCATCCGCGCTTCCCATGTAGCGGATTTTTGCGCCTGGCGGCAAAAGACCAGAAAGCCGGTATGCGCTGTCATGCGGTCATTGGGCCGCAGTCGGTCAGGCAGCGGTTTCCAGCCGCGAATCAGTAATTCGCTTACTTCAATTTCATCAAACCGGCCTTTTTCCAGCCCAAGCAGCAAATCCTGCACCTGGTTTGTGGTGGGCAGCAAAAAAGCCAGCGTGGCGCCAGGTTTCAGGGCCGCAACAGCCTGCTCAAGACAATTCCACGGCTCGCGCATGTCCAGGAACAGGGCATCGGCGTTCGTGGCTGCAAAGCCGTTGGAAACATCCATGCAATGCAGTTCCACATTTTCACCAACCTGGGCCCAGTCGAGGTTGCGCCGCGCAAGGCGCACAAATTCCTCGCGGGCGTCATGGCTCACAATTTTGCCATTCGGCCCCGCAAACCAGGAAAGCGCGATTGTAAGCGCGCCGGAACCACAGCCGGCTTCCAGGATTGTCCTGCCCGGGCCAACGCCAAGGCGCATGCAGATATGGGCTATGTCCTTGGGATAAATTATCTGTGTCTGGCGTTTCAGGCCCATCAGCCTGTCGTAAAGGGTTGCCTCTTCAAGGCGAACCGGCGCGCCGCCACTGGTTATGGCGATGGAGCCGTAATCAAGGGCAGCGATTTCCTCATGGGAGAGACAGCCGTCGCTGCAATGCCACGACTGTCCCTCCTCGAGCAATTTTATGTGTCGTCGTCCCTTTGGCGTTACCAGAACGACTAGTGAGCCATAATCTATCATGATCAGAACATCTGGCGCATTATGTCTTCGCCGCTTTCCGATGTATCCGGGGCTGAAGGCACGCCGGGAACTGACGGTGATTGTCCGTCTGATGCGGGAACATCGCCGCCGCTGAGCGCCGATGCGCCTTCCATCGGCATATCCGACCTGTAGGCCAGGTTGCCCTGCATGGTAATGCCTTCCGGCGCGACAAAATCATCAGCCGGATAGAAATCCTCTATCTGGGTGCGATAATAGCGGAAAATCGGCGCTGCCGTGCGGCCGCCCTGTTCCAGGCGCCCAAGGGACTGAATCTGGTCATAGCCAACGTAAACGCCCGTAACCAGATAGGGGGTGAAACCGACAAACCAGGCATCGTGTTCCTCGTTTGTCGTGCCCGTCTTGCCGGCAATAAAACGTCCTTCGATCCTTGCCCGTCCGCCTGTGCCGTTATTGACGACATTCTTGAGCAGGCAAGCCATCATGTAGGCGTTTTGCGGCGTGATGGCCTGCCAGTGTTCGGGATCCTGGCGGTAAAGCTCCTTGCCTCTTGCATCAACAATGGATGTGATAATTCGCGGCCTTACACCCTGGCCATGATAGGCAAAAGCCGCGTAGGCCTGGGTGAGATTGAGCGGGGAAACCGCGACAGCCCCGAGGCTGATGGCCAGTTCGCGCGGGAAGTTGGGCTCAAGCCCAAGGGCTTTTGCCCTGTCGATGACATTGCCAATGCCGACCTGCTGGGCCACGCGCACGGTGCAGGTATTGCGCGAAAGCGCAAGCGCCTGCGAAAGCCGCAGCTCGCCCTTGTAATTGTGTTCGTAATTGGACGGTTTCCAGACTTCGTTGGTGTACGGATTTACATAAACAAGCGGCGCATCCAGAACCGTCGATGATGGCGTGAAGCCAAAATCGAGGGCTGTGGAATAGACAACGGGCTTGAAGCTTGAACCCGGCTGGCGCCTGGCCTGCGTAGCGCGGTTGAAGTGGCTTTCGCCAAAACTGTAGCCGCCAATCAGGGCGACTACATCACCGTTCTCTGGCTCTATCGAGGCCAGGGCGCCCTGCACAAGGGGCTCCTGCTGCAGCCTCAGTGAAATTGGCTTGCCGGGGACAACCGCTGAAGAATCATAGCCCGAGGTTTTGACATCGTTGCCGTTGGAGTCTTTCTTTGGGGCGGCGGCTGCCGCAGAAACCCAGATCAGGTCGCCAGTGGCGAGCACGCGCCTGGCATCGGTTACAGAAGGCGCGTTTTGGGCCGCAACCCGCGGATTTGGCCTTCTGGCCCAGCTCATGTTGGCCGGCGTAATATGTCCAACATAGCCCTGGCCCAGATCAACCGTGGCGCCTTTGCCGTCAACCGCGGTAACAAGACCCTGAACCCATGAACCGCCGCCAAGATCCGAGGGCGCAAAATTCAGTCGCTTCCGGAAATCGGCATCGCTCATGTTTGCGGGTTTTTTCAGCGGCCCGCGCCAGCCCTGGCGCTTGTCCAGTTCCTCGAGGCCGCGCCGCAGGGCATTGCCGGCCGCGTCCTGCTGGGCGGGAACCATGGCGCAGCGCACGGTAAGGCCGGCCTCATAAACATAATCCTCGCCGGATTTGTTGGTGTCGATTTCCAGCGCCTTGAGATTGCTCTCGGTGAAAAACTCAATCAGAAGCCGTCTGGCTTCTTCAAGATACCACATGGCTGCGCCGCTCATGCCGTCCGGCATGCTCCAGTAAACCAGGGATTCCTTCGAGGCTTCATCGTATTCTTCCTGGCTTATCCATTCAAGGGCCCTCAGCCGTCCCAGCACATACATCTGCCTTTCCTTGGCCGCTTCCGGCGCCCGAAAAGGATTGTAGCGGGAAGGAGCTTTGGGAAGTCCCGCAATTACCGCGCTCTCGGCAAGCGTGATGTCGGATGCGTGCTTGCCAAAGTAGGTGCGTGCGGCAGCCTCGACGCCGTAGGCGTGTTCGCCCAGATAAATCTGGTTGAGATAAATTGTCAGGATTTCATTTTTGGTAAGGTCTTTTTCGATGCGATAGGCCAGAATGGCCTCTTTCATCTTGCGGGTATAGCTTCTCTCGCTGGTCAGCAAAAGCTGCTTGATAAGCTGCTGGGTGATTGTGCTGCCGCCTTCCCCCGTGTGTCCCTTGCGAAAATTGTTGAGCGCCGCCCGGATGATGGCCCAGGGATCAACCCCCATGTGACGGTAGAAAGCGTCGTCTTCCGCTGCCAGGAAAGCCATCGGCAAAAAGCGGGACATGTCGCGCAAGCCTATGACGTAGCGTTTTTCATGGCAAAATGTGCCCATGACCTCGCCATTGCGGGCAAGAACGGTGGTTGCCTGGGGCGGATTGTAGTCTGAAATGCGGCTGAGATTAGGCAAGTCGCGAGAAGCCCAGTAAAGCAGTGAAATAGCGGCCCCGGCCCCCAGAAGCCCGCAGAACAAAACGAGACAGGACAGGAAAAGGACAAGCTTTTTTATGGTGAAGCGTTTTTTCTTTTTCTTGGGCTGATCATTGTTTTCTGTGGTCATAGTCGTCTTGCAGGAATGGTTTTTTGGCCTTTTTCAGCAAAAAAGCGGAAGGTTCCCCCTCCGCTTTTCCGGGAAAAGA
>VSMX01000009.1 GCA_009773975.1 Desulfovibrio sp.
ACCGGCGTTTTTGTGAGCATATTGTAAAAATCGGCGTCAAAACGCAGAATGTCCTGGGTGGGACGCCAGGCGCCCATGACCTGCAGGTTTTTCGCCGCAAAGACCTGCGCGTCAACGGGGCTTTTGGGCAAAAGCCTTTCCGTTACCGCGTTCCAGCCCGAAAGCGGCATAAAAACCCGCCTGTCCCAGCCGTCTTCCTCTTCAGCGCGCATATAACGGTAATAATCCACCGTTTTCCAGACATCGGGAACTTTTGCGCTGAAAAAGTTCAGAAACTGGTTGGGCACGGATATTTCGGGACTTTTCACCTTGCCTCCCTTGCCCGCCCGATGCAAGCGTTGATGTTCAACAAAATTCCAGACAATCCCTGCCTTGTATTATCGTAATAATAACCGCAAGGCTTGCCAGGCTGATTCCCTGATAGCCGGCAATTGTTTGTCTTGTCAACGGATCGGTCAGATTTTCAGTGCCTGACAATAGCGGCCCTGATGCCGTGTTCGCCGAACATGGCGACGGCTGTCTGCAAAAACTCATCGTCAACAGCCGCGTCCCGCCCAAGCCTGTAATCTTCTCCCAGCTGGGCATATTTGTGGACGCCAAGCTTGTGGTAAGGCAAAAGATCCACACCCGAAAAGTTTTCCCTGTGCCGCCATTTTTCCAGAAAAACGGCCCGCGCTTCAATTTCGGCCAGCGCGGCATTACAACCCTCTATCAGCGGCATGCGAACGCGAACCTCATGCCCATTATCGAGAAGCCACGCAAGATTTGCGAGTATTGGCGCATTGTCTGCCCCGGTAAGCCGCAGGTGGCTGTCCTTATCCGTATGCTTGATATCATACAGAAAAATATTGACGTGGGGCGCGATCCTGCCGATGACATCGTGGCTGGCAAAGCCGCAAGTTTCCATGGCTGTATGGATTCCGGCCGCACGGCAGGCCTTGAGCAGGTCAAGGGCCGCAGCCGGCTGGGCAAGCGGCTCCCCGCCTCCCAGGGTAACGCCGCCGCCGGAAGTATCGTAGAAAGCCTTGTCCTCAAGCACGATTTTCAGGATATCGGGCGTTTCCATGACGTTTCCGGCAAGCTTGAGAGCCCGTTGCGGGCATGCTTTCTGGCATTCGCCGCAGCCCGAGCATTTTTCCCGGGCTATCTTGTGCGCGCCGTTTTCCATGCCATGCGCCCCTGTCGGGCAAAGGCTGGCGCAAAGGCCGCAATGGTTGCACAGGGAGGCATTCCAGAGGATTTGGCAGGCATGGCTCTTGCCTTCGGGATTTGAGCACCACAGGCAGTTCAGGGGGCAGCCCTTGAAAAAGACAAGGGTGCGGATGCCGGGGCCGTCATAAATGCTGTATTTCTGGATATTGAAAAGGCGCGCAGGCATATCTTTTCCAAATAATGAAGATAATATTTTCTTTATAACATTTCCTGAATGATAACATTTCCTGAATGGGAATATCCATTTCCAATGGATATTTCCATTCATTTGCGCCGCCGTCATTTCAGCCGCAGGCAAGCTGGGGGGGCCCCTGCCCCCCAACGGGGCGCGGGGCGGACCCCCGCAGCCAAACGACAAATCCGTTATAAAAATTATCAGAAATCAGAAAGCATTGTCCGACTGATAATCTCGTTCTGGACATCCTGGCACAGCTCGACAAAGAAGGCTGAATAGCCAGCCACGCGCACGACAAGATCGCGGTAATCCGCGGGATTTTGCTGGGCTTGCAGCAGGGTTTCATTAGTCAGGTAGTTGAACTGCATTTCGCCATTGCCGAAAATACTGGCCGTGCGAATCAGCGAAATGAGGCTGTTGCGGCCTTCCGGCGTTTCCAGCAGGCCGGACATCAACTTGAAATTATGCACCTGGCCTATATTCATGCAATCGCAGCCAAGGCGGGAAACGCTCTTGATAATCGCGGTCGGGCCCTTGACATCCGACCCCTGGGATGGGCTGATGCCGTCCGAAAGCGGCTTCCAGGCGCGACGCCCGTTGGCCGAGGCCCCCGTAATCATGCCGAAGGGGGTATTGTTGGAAATCGAAAGCGTGCCGTGGCTGAGGGTTGAGTAAAGCGTGCGGATCTTGCGGTGTTCCCTTTCCGTAAATTCAATTATGTCGGCGGCAATGCTGTCGGCATATTCGTCATCATTGCCATATTTTGGCGCGGCCAGGCAATCGCGCCGAACAAGATCATAGCCCTCGAAATCCGCTTTCAGGGCTTCGTTGAGTTCTTCCAGCGTGTATTTTTTATCGTCATAAACCAGCTTGCGGATTGCCGCCATGGAATCCGCGTATGTGGCAAGGCCGCTCCAGACAACGCCAGGGCCAAAATTGTACATTGCCCCGCCGGCTGAAACATCGCGGCCATTTTCCATGCAGCCTTCGTACATGATGGACATCAGGGGCTTGGGCGCCAGTTCGCGCTGCACACGCTGGGAAATTACCGTGGCCGTGCCGGAAAGGCGCGTGATGTATTTAATCTGCTCCTTTACCGCGGCCTCGAATTTCTCATAGGTGTCAAATGCGGAAAGCGGCCCCATGTCCGGGCAGACCTGCTTGCCATACCAGAGCGGCACGCCGTGGTTGAGCACAAGCTCGATGGCCATCGGCCACTGCGTATAGGCGGTTGACGTCCACTGATAGAGCCGGCCGGCCTTTTGCGGCTCAACGCAGCCCATCAGGCAATAGTCCCTGGCGTCCTCGATGGAAACGCCCTTGGCCAGCATCATCTTGATATGGGTATCGTCAAAATGCACGGCCGGAAAGCCCATGCCAGCGCGAACCACATCGACAATCTTTTCCAGGTATTCCCGCGGCGACTTGTTATGCACGCGCGTGGCAAGGGAGGGCTGGTAAATTTTCACATGGCGCACCGCATCCATCAGCAGGTAGGTCAGCTCGTTGGTGGCGTCATTGCCCTCGCGGGTCAGGCCGCCCACGCACATATTGACAAAGGGCTGGTAGCCGGCAAAAAATTTGGAGCTGCCCTCGGAGGTGATCCACATCATTTCGCTCATCTTGATGAGCATGCAGCCGGCCAGGTCGAAAGCCTGGTATGGAGTCAGGCGTCCCGCTTCAAGATCGGCCTTGTAGAATGGATACATGTACTGATCAACTCGTCCTATGGACATGCCGGTCTGGTTTTCCTCCACCACCAGGAGCGATTCCACTGTCCAGACAGCCTGGATGGCTTCCTGGAAGGTTTGCGGCGCATGCGCCGGCACCCGGGCGTTGACCCGCGCAATATTCTCAAGTTCGGCGCGGCGCCGCGGGTCGGTCTCCTTCGCGGCCAGGCTGGCCGCGTATTCGGACATGCGGCGCGCGTAAATCATTACGCCTTCCGTTGTCTCGATCACGGATTTGTAAAAGTAAATCTTGTCCAGATCGTCGGGATTGGCGTAATCCAGCATTTTCAGATGCTCTTTGGCCTCGTTCAGGATATCAAGCATGCCCTTTTTCATAAGGATTACGTCATAACCGGGATTGGAATCGCCGCCGCCATTGAGGGCATGATAGGAGCAGTCGGAAACAAGGGATTCGCCGGAAAGCTCCCACAGGCCGGCTTCCCTGTACTGGGCCTCGCAGTATTCGTCCACCGACTTGCCCTGCCAGTAGGGGAAAATTTCCTCGCGCAAAATCTTTTTGTTTTCCTCGCTCACATAGAAAGGATCCTGCGGCCTTTCGCCGATTGTATCCAGTTCATCCCTGAGCCAGCGCCAGGAAATATCGGGCGAAAACGCGCCCGCGCGCGGGGCGCCGTTGGGCGCGCCAACAATCAGCTCATTGTCCTGGATTACCAGAGGAGCGGTTTCACAACAGCGCCTGAAGGCCCTGGCCCGCAAAAGAATACGCGGCAGCCCAGGGTTTTCCCGGTCGATTTGCGTAATTATCCTGGCCCGGTGGATTGTTATCGAAGGCTTTTGCAGAAGATAATTCATCTTCAAGAGCTTGTGGCGCCGCGTTGGGCCGTCGGGCACATCATAAGGCTCGTCATTTATACAGGCTTCATCAATTACCTGGGCCATTTTTCATTCTCCTGATGCTTGAATTGGA
Source organism: Desulfovibrio sp. (assembly GCA_009773975.1). Taxonomy (GTDB): domain Bacteria; phylum Desulfobacterota; class Desulfovibrionia; order Desulfovibrionales; family Desulfovibrionaceae; genus Desulfovibrio. The sequence continues at coordinate 4,046 of VSMX01000009.1, forward strand.
TCATCATGCGACCGCATCCATAAAAACAAACCGGCAAATTTCTACCCCAACGACGCCCTGTATGCTTCCGCATCCATTAGCTTGTCCACATCCGCGGCATTGGCCGGCTTGATTCGCGCAAGCCAGCCCGCGCCGTAGCAGTCCGCGTTCACTGTTTCGGGCGCGTCCTCAAGATTGGCGTTGACCTCGATTATTTCGCCATCAACAGGCATGAAAAGCGCATTGACCGTCTTGATGGATTCTATGCTCCCGAATTCATCGTGCCCCTTGAGGGCATTGCCTTCGGACGGCAAGTCAACGTAGGCCACTTCGCCAAGCTGATCCTGGGCATAATCGCTTATCCCCACAAGCCAGGAATCGCCATCCGGCATAATCCACACATGTTCCCCTGTATAACGCCTGTCGCCAGGCAAATTGAGTTCGGCTGCCGTTTTCATTATTTTCCCCCTTTGCAAGAAATTAAGGCTCCGCGCGCGGCTTCCCACATGCCTTCCGCAAGCGTTGGATGGGCATGAATGGTCGAGGCCAGTCCCTCAAGGCTGACGGCCGCATTTATGGCAAGCGTGGCTTCCGCCAGAATGTCGGAAGCATGAGCGCCGGCAAGCTGGACTCCGAGAATCGCGCCGTCGTCGCCATTCGCGATAATCTTGAAAAAGCCCGGCAGCTCGCCCATGGCCTGGGCCTTGCCCAGTTCGCGGACCTGCGTTGTGCCGCATGCCACATTGGCATATTTTTCCCGCGCCTGGCTTTCGGAAAGCCCGACGCAGCCTATTTCCGGCCCGGTAAAGATGGCGGAAGGAACCGCGCTGTAGTCCATGCGCCCATCCCCTCCGGCCAGGCCTTCAACCACGGCCAGGCCTTCGACGGCTGCGACATGGGCAAGCATGATGTGGGAAGGCCCCAGGATGTCGCCGGCAGCGTAAATGCCGGGCACGGATGTGCGCAAATGGTCATCGGCCTCAATCCAGCCGCGCCTGTCGGTTTTTATGCCGCATTCGGCAAGGCCGAGGCCTTCCGTGGCGGGACTGCGCCCAACGGTTACAAAGACCATATCCGCGGACAGGGGCTGTTCCCTGAAAGGCGCTTTCTGCTCCGCAAAGGGCGAGGCCGCCAAGGTGCCAAGCACCTGGCCATCCTCCACCCGAACATCCTTCAGTGTGGCCGCGAGATGCATTTTTATCTTGCGCTTGCGCATTTCCCTGGACAGCAGGGAACTGATATCGGCATCAATGCCGGGAATGGGCAAGAGGCGCTCCTGTCCTTCAACTATTGTTACCTCGCTGCCGAAAGCGCGGAAAATACAGGCCAGCTCGCAGCCAATTACCCCGCCGCCCACAATGAGGAGCCGCCCGGGGATGTTTTCCAGTTCCAGCGCGTCGGAGCTGCTGAGAATGAATTTGTGGTCAAAGGGCAGCCCTGGCAGCTCCAGTTCGCGCGATCCGGCCGCGATCAGGATGGCATCGCAATCTGTTTCGACAAGCCCGCTTTCACCGCGCACAACAATTTTGCCTGGGCCCTGGATTTGGGCCTGGCCATGCAAAAGCTCAATGCCCAGGCTTGCGGCCGTCTTTTGCAGGCCGCCGCGCAATGTGTCGATAACGCCATTCTTGCGTTTTTTGACCAGGGCCGGATCAATAGCGGGAGAAGCGCAGCCCGTCACACCGAATTCCGCCATGCGCCTGGCCATGTCTAGGGCATCCGCGCTGGCCCGCATGGTTTTTGTCGGAATGCAGCCATGATTCAGGCAGGTTCCGCCAAGGGATGATTGTTCCGCAAGAGTAACCCTCATGCCGCGCCGCGCCGCGTCAAATGCGGCCGTGTAGCCGGCAGGGCCGCCGCCAATTATGACCAGATGCATGCTAACTCCCAATTTTTAATTATAGCGGGCACATATCAGACGGATTAATCGTCCGGGCATTCAAGTTCAAGATTATATTCAATGGGAAATGCCGCTTCAAGCGAGGCCGAAATCAGGCAGCCATGCCGCAGGACCCTGGCCACGCGCTCGAAAATTTCCTCGTTTTCCGAATCCATGTGAACGACAATATCCAGCCTTATGCCAAGGATGCGGCTCTGGCCCTTGTCGTTGGCGCCGGCGCTGACCGTGGCCTTCGCGTCAATGGCGTCATATTTCGCGCCGCGTGTTTCAAGCGCCTTGTCCAGGGCGGCAACATAGCAATAAAGCACGGATGCCCCAAGCAGCTTCTTGGCCGACCCGGCCCTTTCTTCTTCGGGGAGCGCGTTGTTGTCAACATGAATTTTGCCGAGCGCCTGGCTTTCCATATCCAGGTCGATCAGGGGGCCCTTTCTTTGCAGGGAAACTGTAATTTCCTGGGACACGGTGCAATCCTCTTGTTGCTTGTGAATGGATGACTTTTGCAAAGCATGATTTATGCCAAACCTTGCGGCCAATCCGGAGGCAGCCATAACCGCCCGAAAACAGCGCCCGATTTGCGGCCAGGGCCAAAAAAAGCGTTTGCGGCCTTGCCGGAAAGGCCGACGGCAAGGTTTTTTGTGGTCTGGTACGATTTGTGAAATAATGTACGCAAATACTTTATTTCGGCTTGTTATGAGACATTTTTGTCGCACGCCATGACAAAAACGTCGCACCGGAGAGGGCAAATGACACCACCAGACATCGACAGGGATGAAAACATGATCCGCGCCAGGCTGGAAAAGCTGCTGGACAGGCTGCCAGCGCTCGTTTACCGCTGCCGGATCATGGACAAGTTCAGCTTTGTGCTGGAGTATGCCAGCAAGGGCAGCATGGATCTTCTTGGGGTCAGCCCCGAGGAGCTCGTGAATTCCGGTGTCAATATTATCGAGCGCATGACCCACCCCGCCGACTACAAGCATTTGCGCAAGGTGGAACATGACAGTATTGTCGCGCGCAAGCCCTGGCAGATCGTTTACCGCGTGATGCTGCCCGGCGGTGAAATAAAATGGATACGCGACCAGGGAGAGGCCATTTACGAGGAAGACGGCACGCCGGTTTATCTCGAAGGCCTGATGACCGACGTGAGCGAGCAGAAATTTCTGGAAGTTTCGCTGCAGGAGGAAAATCAGCAGCTAAAATTAAGCCTGGAAAAGTCAGACCACCTTGGCTGCATCGTGGGCAAGAGCGAAGCCATGCGCAAGGTCTATGCCCTGATTCTCAAGGCCGCGGAAACGGAAACCAATGTGATCATCTATGGGGAAACAGGCTGCGGCAAGGATCTTGTGGCCCGCGAAATCCACAATTACAGCGGCCGCAAGGGCGCATTTGTGCCTGTAAACTGCGGGGCCATACCCGAAAACCTGCTGGAAAGCGAATTTTTCGGCCATACCCGCGGCGCCTTTACAGGCGCGACCGAGGCCAAGGACGGCTTTGTGGGCGCGGCACACAACGGCACGCTTTTTCTGGATGAAATTGGCGAACTGCCGATAAACCTGCAGGTGAAATTTCTGCGCGTGCTCGAAAGCAAAACCTATACGCCCCTTGGCAGCAATACGCCGAAAAGCTCGCGCTTCAGGCTTGTGGCCGCCACCAACCGCAATCTTGGCGAGATGGTCCGAAAAAACAATCTTCGGGCGGATTTTTATTACCGCATCAATGTCCTGGCCATTCACTTGCCGCCCCTGCGGGAACGCAAGGAGGACATTCCCCTGCTTGTAAACGCCTGGCAAAACCGCAACGGCATCGAGCTCAGGCTGCCGCACAGCGCCCGGGTGGCCATGGCCCATTACGACTGGCCCGGCAATGTGCGCGAACTGCATAATTTTATGGACAGATACGCCACCTTCGGGCCGTCCGTGGCAGAACAGCTTGGCAGCGCGGGCATTGAAACCCCGCCGGTCGAAAGCGGCATGACCCTGGAAGAGGCCACCCGACGCCTGGAAAGAACAATGATCCTCAATGCCCTGGACAAGTGCCGCTGGCGCCGCGGCCGCGCCGCGGAACTGCTGGGCCTGAACCTGCGCACCCTGCAGCGCAAGATGAAATCATTGGGGATTTTCGCGAAATAAGAAGACATCCTCCACAAGAATAGCCACAAATTCCGCTTCCGTCCTGCCTGCGATATTTGCGGGCTGTTGCGGGGGCAGATTCCAATCCCGGTTTAAATTACAAAAACGGCGGCAAAAATGGTTTCGCCGCCGTTTGGATATCCTGCTGAAATATTTTGGAATCAGGCGCAATCGTGCTTGTCCCACGGCTCCCTGTTATTGCGCTCGATCACCGATTCCATGCGGGCAAGGGCTTCCTGCAGCTTGATGAGCTCATTAAGCTTGAGGTTGGGATCTTTCAGAACCTGATAAATAACCCCGGCCTCGCAATCCTCGCCTATCGGCATATCCGCGATTGTCGCAATCGTGAGGGCCACGTCGCCGGCATCGACCTTGCGGGCCACCTTGCCGGCCTTGCCGTTGATTCCGAGGCCATAAAAGGCCACGCCGTCATCGGCCGCCACAACCAGCACCGTGCGGCGGTTTGCCGCATCAAGCGCCGCCGCAAGCGCGTCTTCCGCGCCATCAACGACTGCCAGGACGGATTTTTCCAGCGTGGAGGCAATATCCGCTGGCGCGCATTTCACGCCGCCAAGCGCGACGGCCTTGTCCGCCAGGCCGGACGCGTCCGCGTTGGGAAGCACGGCGGCCTTCTTGTTGAGTTTGTCCAGGGCTTCTCCGGAGCCCGCGAGTTTCATTCCTTTGGCGTTTACCAGAATGGCTTTCTTGTCGGCCATGATGTTCTCCAGATAGTAAGACTTGTTATGTTCAGGTTATCTATTTCACCAGGTTCGGATCTTCCATGATCTGGTAAATCGGGGCGCCTTCTGCGTCATCCGGAATGGGGCCGCCCGTCATGTAGCACAGGGTGGGCACGATGTCCGCCAGCCAGCGCGGCCTTGGATAGACAAAATCCTTTTTGACGTTCGGGCCGCGGAACATAAGCAGGTTCTTGAGGCTGCCGCAGCCGGATTCGCCGGTCGGCAGGCCGTAGCCGTGTTCGGCCATGTATTCCGGCTTGAGAACATAGACCACGTCGCCGGCCTGCGCGCCGCCCATGCCGAAAACCTTTGCGTCCTCGCGGCGCACGGCAAGAAGGACCGGCCTTTCGCCAGTATCGGGATGGCGATAGTCAAGCAGGGCGTTGATGATTTCGTCGCGCACCTTCTCGTAATCTTCCTCTTCCACAATGCCGCCGGGATATTTGCCCTTGAGGTTGACATAGACAAACATGTAGCGCTGGGGCACGGCCTTCGACTTGCTCACATCCAGCACATAGTTGAAGCCTTCCGTCTCTTCGTAGATATCCCAGTAGTTTTCCGACTTTTTGGGCTCGTACGAGCAAAGTCCGGCGCTTTTGAGGGCGTGGGCCGTATTGAGAATCGGGCCCATGGGCGTTGCGCCGTGGTCGGAGCAGCAGCAAATCAGGGTTTCCTCGCCCATTGCGTCCATCAGCCTGCCAAGCAGCCTGTCTTCCACCTCGTAAATGTGGCGTTCCATTTTTTCGGCAGCCTTGCGCTTTTCGTCGTCCTCGCTGTCCAGATCGCTCAGCCAGCCATGATAGAACCAGTCGATCGGATGGGAATGCATGTAGAAAAGATCCCAGTCCGGATTGGCCTTGAAAAGGCAGCTTATGGTGTTCCAGAGCCACGCGCTGTGGAATTCGACCAGCTCGCATACGGTCTGCGTGTCGATTATGCCGTGCAAAAAGGCCACCAGGCCGATATCGTTGGCGGTAACGTGCCTTGAAAAATCAATCTCCTTCGCGGCTTCCGGGGGCGCGACAAAACCCGTCTCGCCGGCAACGCCGGTTACATAGAGCTTGAAGTCCTCGGCATCGTCCGAAAGCTGGATCAGCTTGCAGCGAAAAACGCCGTTGAGCTTGCGGCCGTCCGCCGAAACCGTGAATTCGTGGCGCACGGGCTCGCTCCACTCGCCCGGTTTGAGGGTGAAAAAGGCCTTGCTGAAATCTTTTTCGGGCGCGACAGTTATCCTGTCATAGCCGTCATCGCCGCTCTGCCAGGCAAGCACATGCCAGTCCTGGTCGTCCACCTGCTCAATGCCTTCCTTGAAGTGCATGCGCACGGTCATGTCCAGCGGCTCGTCAGTGTCGGGCAGGTTTTTCCAGCCCCCGGCATCCTCAAAGCGGCCCTGGACGCCCATGGGATAGAAATCCGTGGAGATAACGCCTTCGGAGGCCAGATATTCCTTGTGCTCGTTGCCATGCAGGGGCCAGCGAGTTTCGGCCGGCGACAGGCCCTGGCCCATGACCATGACGCCGTGCTTCATGTGCGAGGGCCAGGACATGGGATAATTGACCACAAGGCATTTCTTGCCGTCCTTGTCCCAGCGATCCCAGATGGTCTGGGCCGTAAGAATGTCGGAGCCAAAGGCCTGGGAGGTGAACTTGTAGTCCAGGGACTGCCCTTCGTGGTAATAGTAGTAGTCCTCGACGCCGTGCGTGCGCGGATACGCGCCCGTGCATATCGTCGCCCATGACGGCGGGGTGACCGTGGGAAGATTGTAGCCTTCCGGAATGTAGCTGCCCTCTTTCATGAAGCGGCGGAAATTGTCCAGGCCGCCTTCATCCAGCATTTTCATCAGTCTTTTGGGGATAAGGCAATCGTAGCCGATGAGCGCGGCTCTTTTTGCTTTTGGCGCCATGACAGAACTCCTTGGAATTGAGCGAATGTTCACAATATGCCCTGGATATTCCAAAAAACATGCCAAAGACATATTGTGTCATGCCGGCACAAGGCCGCCAAACTCCGGTTTGCGGGCAGCCATGTTTTGCGACGCTATTGTCGCGTTCCGATTAATTTGCAAGAATTTTTATAGATATTTCACTATAACACGCTGTAATTTCAGCTGATTCGCGAAAACGCCAAAAAAGACGCAAAACATGACATTTTTGTCGCGATATTCGCCATGCGCCGCGCCCCAGGCGTCAAATCTGTTTGAAACATGGCCGTGTGAAAACTGGCACAAGATTCGCAGAATGGATGTATCCAATATAATCAAAACAGAGGAGAGGAACCATGTCCGATGTGTCAGATGAACACAAGTCTGCCCCTCATGGCGACGAACTCCGGCCCGAATGGGGAATTTTGATTCCCAGCCTGGTTGTCGTCCTTTTGATCAGCATTCCGGCCGTGTGGATTCCAAAGGAAACAGAAGATTTTTTCAAGGCCATCTATAATCCGCTGGCCTTCAATTTTGGCACTCTCTATCTGTGGATTACGGTCAGCCTGATTGCGATGTGCTTTTATTACGCGCTCAGCCGCTGGGGGAACATAAAGTTCGGCAGGCGCGACGAAAAGCCGGAATTCAGCCTGATCAGCTGGACAGCCATGATTTTCTGCTCCGCGGTCGGCGGCGCCATCATGTTCTGGGCCATAACCGAACCCTTGTGGGATATTCTAACCCCGCCGCAATACGCCAAAAGCATGAGCGTCGAGGCCTACGACTGGGCGCTGGCCTACCTGCTCATGCACTGGGGCCCCAACGCCTGGTGCACCTACCTGATTACCGCCCTGCCAATAGCCTATATGCTCTATATCCGCAAGGAGCCATTTTTGCGCGTCAGCATGGCGACAGAGCCGATTATCGGCAAAGGCCAGGCCAATGGCGTTTTCGGCCGCTGCCTTGATGTCTTTTTTATTCTCGGCCTGATGTTCTGCGCGGCTGTCACCATGTGCATTTCACTGCCAACCGTGGCCTATGCCCTGCAAAGCGTTACAGGAACAGAGCCGAATCTTGTAACCCAGGGCATCATACTTGCCGTGAGCGGCCTTCTGGCCGGCTATACCGTTTACAAGGGCCTTGACGAAGGCATCAAATGGCTGAGCAACTTCAATATTTGCCTTGCGCTTTTCCTGGCTCTTTACTGCTTTGTTTGCGGCCCAACCGTGCAGCTTTTCAATATTTTCACCAATGGCTTCGGCAAGTGGCTTGGCAATTATCCCAGTATGGTTTTCTGGACCGACCCCTGGATGGGCGGCACTTTCCCGCGCGACTGGACGATTTTTTACGCGCTTTTCTGGGCCGGTTTCGGGCCTTTCATGGGTCTTTTCATTGCCCGCATTTCGCGCGGGCGCACAGTGCGCGAAATCATTATCTGGGGCACGGTGGGCACCGTAGCCGGAGCCTGCTGCATTCACGGCATTTTCGGCTCCTATTCGCTTTATGTGCAGCGCAACGGCATTCTTGACGTTATTTCAATCCTCAAGGAACAGGGCGGCGCGGCCGCGATGGTTGCCGTGCTCGGCACCCTGCCCTTCAAGGACGGGGTTTTGCTTGCCTACGCCCTGCTTTCGACGATTTTTTTGGCGACCACGGTCAATGCCGGATCCTACATTTGCGCCAGCACGGCAACCCACAGGCTGCCGCCCGATGTGGAGCCCAACAAGTGGCACCGCACTTTCTGGTGTCTTGCCCTGTGCCTTTTGGCCCTTGGACTGATCTGCATGGGCGGTCTTGGGGTTGCCAAAATGTTCGGCAATTTCGCCGGCGCGCTGATGATTTTGCCCATTTTGCTCATAACCGCCTGCTGGGTCAGGATCCTGCGCGAAGAAGGCGGCCATGCCCTGAAATACTGCTCCCGGCCGCAGCCGGAAGATGAAATCCGGGGCAGGAACGTGCCGCCCTTCTTTCTGGAGCTGGACGCCGCGAAATCGGAAAAAATCTGAGCGTTTTCCCAATAAAATCAAGCAAACGCTCTAACGCGACTTTGTCTGCAAAGGCTCGCATGAGAATATCCATAGATCCCGGCACTGCAGTCCAAACATTTCAATGCCGGAGACCGCCAGGCAAAAAGCGTGCTTTTTGCCTGGCTTACGGAGCTTCACGGCGCAAAATCCTGACGGATTTTGTAAGGGAACGATTTCGTTCCCCATAAATGCAAATTTGCCGCTAGGAGATATTCCCAATGCGAAAACACTATAGGGGGCCTCAATGAAAAAGCTTTGCGCCTTATTGGCAATGTTGTTTATCTTTTCGGCCTGCGAAAATTCCGGGGCGGTTGATTTCAATATCAAGGGCATCTGGAACATGGGCTTTGGCGTGGCGGACGCCTATTTCACGCGGGATCACCGCGATTCCATGGGGCGAACGCACAAAAAAAGCACAGAAGACCGCTTCGCGGCCAGGCAGCGCGTCTTTTTGCAGCTTGACGCCGTGGCCAGCGAATCCCTTTCGGGTTCGCTAATGCTCTTCATTGGCCCGCAAAAATGGGGCTTTGCCGGCCAGGGCGGCGCGCTCGGGGCGGACGGCAACATGGTCAAGATCCGCCAGGCCTATCTGGACTGGGCCATTCCGGACACCAAAATCACGACCACCATGGGCATCCACAATTTTGCCATGCCCTACGCTGCCGGCGGTTCGGCCGTATTTGACCTGCGCGGCGCCACGGTTGCGGCCAATATTCCCTTCAGCGACAATATCGGCCTGACCGCCATGTGGTTCCGGCCTTTCAACGACAACTACAACCCGGCAAACGGCTACCGGGATGGCTCCGACCCGGCCAACTACCTGGACAACATGGATTTGTTCAGCCTTTCCCTGCCCGTCAATTATGACGGATTTTCCATTACCCCCTGGCTGATGTATGGAATGCGGGGCAGAAACACGGGGCGCTTTGCCGATTACGTCAACAACGATCTGGCGGACGGCGCGCCGGCCATTACGCTCTCCCCCTGGCTCAATGCCCAAAGCGGCGGGGGCGGGATGAATGTCGCCAGTTACGGGGGCACTGGCAAGACATACGGCAGCATGCTCTGGGCCGGACTGCCCTTCAAGATAACAGCCCTGGAGCCCTTGAACATCGAAGTTGACCTAAATTACGGTTTTGTGGAGGAAATGGGCCGTTTTGACGTGATGGTCCGCAACAATCCCGATGATATCCGCCGCGGTTCAACCCAAAGGCAGGGCTGGCTGGCGAAGACGCTTGTGGAATACAGGCTGGATTGGGGCGCGCCCGGCGTCTTTGCCTGGTATGGATCCGGCGATGACGGCAACATTGCCAACGGCTCGGAACGCATGCCCTCGCTTTGCCCTTATGTTTTCATGACCTCGTTCATGGGCGACGGCAACCTGGCCTGGGGGCCGGCCAACAATTATCTGGACCAGAATGATTCCCTGGCCGGAACATGGGGCATCGGCTTTCAGCTTCGGGACGTAAGCTTTCTGGAAAAGCTTGACCATACCTTTCGCGTGGCCTGGTGGGGCGGAACAAATTCGCCCTCCATGGTCAAGTACATGGATTCCGCATACGCCTGGGACAGCACAAGCAATCATTTTGAAGGGCCGTACATGACGACCAATGACGGACTGCTGGAATTCAACCTTGTCAATGTCTATCAGATGTACGAGAATTTCAATATCAATGTGGAGCTTGGCTATATAGCCAACTTCATGGACGGGGATACCTGGCGCAAGGATTATCCGGGCTGGGGGACATACAGCAGGCAGGATGCCTGGAAGGCCCAGGCCATTTTCACCTACAAGTTTTAAAACTGGTAAAACAGACAATGCGCGCATCATCCATCCGCAAGGCCCTGCCGCAAGACGAAAAGGCCATTCGCGAAATAGCCGAAGCCGCATACGGCATTTATCTGGAGAGAATGGACAAAAAGCCAGCGCCCATGCTGGAAGACTACGCAGCGCGCATAGCCGCCGGCCAGGCATACGCGCTGGATGACGGCAAGTGCGTCCAGGCCTTCATGGTGCTTGTTCCGCAAGACGGCGAGACCATGCTTCTGGACAATATCGCGGTGCGACCGCAATGCCAGAAATCCGGCTACGGCATGGCCCTGATGTCCCGGGCCGAACACATTGCCAGGGATGCAGGCAAAAAATGGATAATCCTTTACACCAATGAGGCCATGCACGAAAACCTGGCCTGGTATCCGCGTCTTGGCTATGAGGACTTTGAACACAGAACGGAAAACGGCTACAGGCGGGTGTATTTTCGCAAGGCCCTGTAAAGCCGTCTGAAGCGCATGAAATCAAGCAGGGAGGAGCCTCGCGGCTCCTTCCCTCTCACACCGCCGTGCATGCTCATCGCATACGGCGGTTTCCTTGTCTGCTCATCTTCCTGGCCGCCAGAGGCGCCGGCAGTGCGCAGAATCTTCTGCAAAAAAACATGGCATGATTGGCGTGCAAGTTAACCCCCAGCCCAGGATGGGCAGCCGCGGAAATTGCGAGAGGAAAAAAGCCCGTCATTTTGGGCGAGGGATAAGATTTTGGATGGAAAATATGCAGAAACGCATGATTTGAAAGGGCCAGGCACCCGGCAAGTTCTGCTGCCGCTGCTTTCTTTCGAACCTGACGGGGTTCACAGGCTTGCCGCCGCCCGGCCCGCAGAGAATTTGGCACAGCATGGGGCGGCTGTCAAATGGATTTTCTTTTTTACAACGGAATTTACGAAGTTTTTATTGCTTTTCCTGCCCGGATCACGTCAAGGCCGACTAAAGGAGCGCGCGAGAATATCTCGAGGCAAACTTGCTTTGCCGTCAAGAGACATTCTCATGCGCAAAATGCCATAGCTTGCCTCCGCGCACAACCTGCCGCCTGTGCATCTTTGCGCAGGGTTTCCGGGTGAAATGGAGCTTTTCGCCATTTTCGTCTTTCGGGCGGTCTCCCTCTGCAGACCGGTTTTACACAACACTGTTTTTCAGATCTCCAGCCGCGAAAGAGCGAATATTTTCGGCCATGATGTCGATAATGCGCTGACGCGCGCTTTTGGTGGCCCAGGCCATGTGCGGGGTGATAAAGGCATTGGGCGCGGAAAGCAGCGGATTTGTGGCCGCGGGCGGCTCGATTGAAAGCACATCGGCTCCATATCCGCCAAGCTGCCCGGATTTGAGCGCGGCCGCGACCGCTTCTTCATCGACAAGGCCGCCGCGGGCCGTGTTGATGACAATAACGCCCCGCTTCATTGCAGCCATGTTTTTGTCATTGATGATTTTGTCGGTTTCTGGCGTGAGCGGGCAATGCAGGGAAATAACATCAGCCCTCGCAAAGATATCGTCCGTGGAGGCAAAAGTATATGCCTGCGCGGCTGTGGAGGCTTTTTTTGTGCGGCTTGCGGCCAGCACTTCCATGCCCAGGGCATTTGCAAGACGGCCCGTGGCCTGGCCGATTGCGCCAAAACCTATTATGCCCATTGTCAGCCCGGAAAGGCAAATCGGCGTTTTCTGCCAGTAACACCACTGGCCGCGCCTTTGCCATTCGCCCTGGCGCACGCTTTGGGCTTCCTGGCCGACATTGTTGCAGATTTCCAGAAGCAGCGCGAGCGCATGTTGGGCAACGTCGGCAACGCCATAGCCCGGCACATTGCAGACGCTGACGCCGGCTTCGCGAATGGCCTGCAAATCGAGATTGTTGGTGCCTGTGGCCAGCACTCCGATCAATTTGCAGGCCGAAAGCATGGCAAGATCGGGAGCCATGATTTTCACCTTGTTGACCAGGACAACATCCGCGTCCATTACCCTTTCCGCAAAATCCGCAGGATCGGTATCGGGATAAACGGTCAATTCGCCAAGCCTTGCAAGCGCCTCCCAGGCAACATCGCCGGGATTCAGGGTTTCCCCGTCAAGAACGACTATTTTCATATCCGCACTCCCATAACATTTTCATTCATTTGCGCTGCCGTCATTTCAGCCGCAGGCAAGCTGCTGCTTCATTGGTTATGCTGTCCATTTGCGCAGCAAAGCTGGCAACGCAAACGTCCCTGCGGGACGGCCCTGGCCGGCGCGGGTGCATGCTGCCGCAGCCACCGGCGCGTTTGCCCGATTTCATTACGCAGACGCTCTATTCTGATGAATCATGGCGAATTTAACCGCTTATCCTGAAAAACCTTGCCCATGATGGAATTAGTGAGAATTTACCAAATCATCGGTAAAGATTACCTGATTTTTCATGCAAGGCCAATACCGTGAGATGCGGTAAAAACAGATCGTAATGCCGTAATGTCCAGATTGCATGAGACATTCGGAGGAGTTACGCAAAAATGGTCAATTGGCCTGTAAAGCTGTCTTCGTCGTCCCCGGAGCAGCTGCCAACACGCAAGCTGATATCGGCCTGGCCGCCGGCAACCAGCCTTGCGTCACTGGCTTGCATCGGCAGGCGCTGCGCCGTCATGGAAAAGGCGCAGATTGCCGGAAGCGGCCTGAGCGTCAATCGACGAAAGGATTGGGCATCTTCAATGCCGCTGGCATTGAAAGTAACGTCTGACCCTGATGCAGCCTTAAATTATAAAAAATGCTCCTGCTTGAAATTATTGTCAAATTGCCAAAATTGCGTTTGGGGCCTATATTGGCGTCATCCAAGTACATAATTCGCAATTAATCTTTCCGGAATACAGGGGTAATAATATGTTGAAACATGGCTTTGAGCTTGTTGAAGAACGCAAAATGCCGGAAGTTGACGGCACGGCGCGCTTCTGGCGCCACCGGAAAACCGGCGCGCAGCTGCTTTCCGTCTGCAATGGCGATGAAAACAAGTGCTTTGGCGTTTCATTCTGCACGCCGCCCACCGATTCCACGGGCATTGCCCACATACTCGAACATTCCGTGCTTTGCGGCTCAAAAAAATATCCCGTAAAAGAGCCTTTCGCGGAGCTTCTCAAGGGTTCTTTGCAAACCTTTCTCAATGCCTTCACCTTTCCGGACAAGACATGCTATCCCGTGGCCAGCGCAAACCTGCGGGATTTTTACAACCTGATCGACGTTTACCTGGACGCCGTTTTTTATCCCCTGCTCACGGAAGACACCTTCCGCCAGGAGGGCTGGCATGTGGATGCCGAAAACGTGGAGGACAAGCCGGTTTTCAGGGGCGTTGTCTATAACGAGATGAAGGGCGTCTATTCATCGCCGGATTCCGTTCTTGCGGAGCAAAGCCAGCAGGCCATGTTCCCGGACAACCTTTACAGCCTTGATTCCGGCGGCAATCCGGAAGATATCCCCAACCTGACCTACCAGGCCTTTGTCGATTTTCACAGGCGCTACTACCAGCCCGGCAACGCCCGCTTTTTCTTCTGGGGCGATGACGACGAGGACGCCCGCCTTGAGCGCCTCGCGCGCGAGCTCGACAAACTGGAAAGCCAGGAGCCGCCAGCGCCCATTCCCCTGCAAAAGCCCTTCGCCGAACAGCGTTTTCTTGAAGTGCCCTACGCCGCCGCGGAAGGCCGGGACAAGGCATCCTTTACCCTCAACTGGCTTTTGCCGGAGCGCGGCGACATTGCCCGGGCCATCAAGCTTGATATGCTGGAACACATTCTCGAGGGGCTGCCCGGATCCCCCCTTCGGCGCGCCCTGATTGAATCCGGCCTGGGGGAAGACACGGCAGGCTGCGGCCTGGAAGGCGATTTGCGCCAGATGTACTATTCCACCGGCCTCAAGAATATTGACCCCGCCGCCGTGCCCCGGGCGCGCGAACTCATCTTCGGGGTGCTGCGCGATCTGTCGGAAAAAGGCATAGACCCGGCCGCAGTGGAAGCTTCTGTCAACACCATCGAGTTTGCCCTGCGCGAAAACAATACCGGTCGTTTTCCACGCGGCATAGCGGCCATGGTCCAGGCCCTTTCCACCTGGCTTTATGGCTGCGACCCGCTGGCGGCCCTTTCCTGGGAAGGGCCGCTCAAGCAGATCAAGGACGACATGGCGGCCGGAAAAAAAATATTTGAAGACGCCATCCGCGAATATTTTCTGGAAAACAGAAGCCTGGCCCAGGTTACCCTGCTGCCGGACGACAAATTGGCGGCCGCCCGCGAGAAGGGCGAAAAATGCCGTCTGGCCGCGCTTTGGGAGGAGGCCGGCGTCCAGGGCCGCGAAAAACTGGTTTCCGAAACCGCGCGCCTGCGCGATCTCCAGTCCAGAGAGGATTCCCCCGAGGCCCTGGCCACCATTCCGGCCCTGAGCGTGGCGGATCTGCCCCGCAAGATCACCCGCATTCCCATCCAGGTCGAGAAAGACGAACAGACCTTTATTTTTCACGACCTGCCCACCCGCGGAATTGCCTACACGGCCATGCTCATGCCCGTAAAGCGCATTCCGGCGCGGCTCTTGCCCATGCTGCCGCTTTTTTGCCGCGCGTTCTCCGAAACCGGCACCCGCAAGAGCGACTTCGCCTCATTCGGAATGCGCATGGCGGCCAAAACAGGCGGAATAGGCGCGGCCACCACCCTTGGCGAAACATTTTCGGGCCGCCAGGCCTATTGCTGGCTATCCATTGCCGGCAAGGCCGTTTACGACAAGCTGGAGGACTTTTTCAATCTTGTGGGCGAGCTTTTGCTTGAGCCGCAGGACAAGCCCCAAATTCTCGCGGAACGGCTCCTGCAAATGGCCCTGGAGGACAAGGCCCGCCTGGAATATGGCCTGCAGGCCGCGGGCCATGCCACAGTGGCCATGCGCCTGCGTGCCCGCTATACCGGCCTTGGCGCGATCAGCGAGATGCTGGGCGGAGTGACCGCGCTGCAGTATTTGCGCGATTTGACAGACCGGCTCATGAAAAATCCCGAAAGCGTACTCGCCGATTATGATTTGCTGCGCCGCTGCCTGATTTCGGCCGATGGCGCAATTTTTGACTGCGTGGGCAATGAAACTGGCAATGCAGCCGCCAGAAAATGCGCGGCCGAACTTTTTGCGCAGCTGCCAAAGACCCCCCTGGCCGAAGGCGAAGCCATCGACGAAATCGCGCCAATCCGGCCGGCCAATCCTGGCGAGGCCTGGATTACGCCAGCCCAGGTCAACTATGTGGGCCTGGCGGCCAATCTTTACGACATGGGCTACAAGTACAAGGGGTCGGCAAGCGTGATCATGCGCTGGCTGCGCATGGGCCGTTTGTGGGAGGAAGTGCGAATGCGCCAGGGCGCGTACGGCGTTTCTGCCAGCCTTGACCGCATTGGCGGCACCATGCTGATGACCTCATACCGCGATCCCGGAGTTGACGGCACCCTTGCCTCCTACAAGGGCACCGCGGAATACCTGCGCAATTTCACGCCCACAAAAGCGCAGCTTTCCCAGGCAATCATCGGCTGCATCGGCGATATCGACGCCTATATGCTGCCGGACGCCAAAGGCGCCAGGGCGCTGACCCAGTGGCTGAGCGGCAGAAGCGACGAAAGCCGCCAGCAAGCGCGCGACGAAATCCTCTCCACGACCGCCGCCGATTTTCGCGAGTTTGCGGATGTTATAGCTGCCGCCGTGGAAAATCCCTCGATCTGCGTCCTCGGCGGGGAAAAAGCCGCCCGGGCTGCCGCCGCGCACGGCTGGAGCGAGAACAATTTGTTGTAATCAGGGCAATTGCATGATTAAATTGCAGGGAAGCGGGGGGCGCCCCCGCTTCAATGAAGCCGCGCGCTCCGGGAGGAAGCATGGCGCAAAATGCCGAAAAAATCCTTGCTTTCAGGCAATGGCGGCAAAATATTGTTCGCGACAGCCGCTGGGCGGTCATGATCAATGCCGACCCGGACGCCCTGGCATCCGCATTGGCTCTCAAGCGTCTGATGCACAGCCGGACGAGCTCGGTTGACATAATGCGCATCAATGAAATCACAAGGCCGGACAACCTGGCCATGGTTCGCTACCTGCGTATTCCGGCAAAGCCGTGGCAACCGGAAAAAGCCGGGGTTTACGATCACTTTGCGATGGTCGATTCCCAGCCGGCCCATAATCCCGCCTTTGGCAACCTGGTCTATGACCTGGTTATCGACCATCATCCGCGTACGGACCTGACAGGCCGGCTTGAACCTGACGCCTTTGTTGACATTCGCCTGGATGTCGGCGCAACCAGCAGCATGATGACCCGTTTGCTCCAGGCCCTGCGCCTGAGACCGGGGCCCCTGCTTGCCACAGCCCTGCTCTATGGCATTCGCACAGATACCGGAACTTTCGAACGCAGCGGCAGCGAAGAGGATTTGCGGGCCTATCAATGGCTTTCGCATCATGCGGACAACAATCTTCTGCGGCGCATCAGCAGAAGCGAATACCTGCGTTCCTGGCTGCCTTTTTTCTCACGCGCTTTTCGCAGCCTCACGGATTGTGGGGCTGGCGGGGCATACGCCTCGCTCAACGAAATCAAGAGCGCCGATCTGCTCGTTTCTGTCGCGGATTTCTTCACCAAGGTCCATGGTCTCAAATGGATTGCCGTAAGCGGCATTGTGGGCAAGACTGTCATTGTCATCTTTCGCTGCGACGGCAGCCGCGATATAGGCCGTTTTGCCGATGCCTGTTTTTATGACGTGGGCACGGCCGGCGGCCACCGCAACATGGGCCGCGCCGAATTTCCCCTTTCCGCTGTGCCGGAAGGCGTCAAGCCGGCGGATTTCATCTACAGGAGGCTCAGGACCAGGAAGCTGCGGCCCAAAACCCAGTTTGCGCAAACCATGGCCATTCCCATGCCATCCGCGCCGGCAGGAGCGGCATAAACTGCATGAAAAGGACAAAACAGGATGATCTGGCGCGCCATTGCGTGTCTGCCTCATTTTTATAAAATTAACCAGTCATGGAAACACAAGAAAATTCTTTCGTAACTCCCGCCTGGCCGGAATGGCTTGAAAACTGCCGCTGCCCGGACGAGCTTTTTGCCGAAGCCTATGATACCTTGCCGGATTCTTTCAGGGCCGCGCTGAAAACAGCCATAGCCGCGGCCTTTTTTCATTTTGGCCAGAACGATGCCACAACTGGCGCGCGCCTTGAAAATCCCTCCAAAGGCTTTCGGCGCCATTCCACAAGTTGCCCCGCGCCCTGGGCGCTGACAATTTTTGATGAAAATTTCCATGCTCCCGCCAGGCTCATGGCCGCCTGCGTATTGCCGGCCCTTTGCGGCGTTCCGCTGCTTGGCGCCTGCTGCCTTGGCAAAAATCCCGCGCCAGAAAACCTGCTGGCCCTCGAGCTTTGCGGAGTGGAGGACACATTTTGCGTGGACGACAAGCTCGTTCAGGTTCTGATTTCGGAGATGGGCAAAGGGCGGATCATGCTTTTGCATGGCGGCGACTGGAGCGGAATTGCGCATGCGGCAGCCGTGTTCAATCTGCCCTGCATGGCGGAACAGGCGCCCCCGCGGCTCTTTGTGGCCAATCCCGAAGCTTTTGACCTGGATGTGCTGGCAATGGCCCAGGGCACGAACAGGGTTGCGCTGACAACACGGCCGGAAGGCCGGATTGACGCTCTTTACCTGGAAAATCCCGCAAGCCCAGACCCGGAATTTGGCGAACATTCCCCGCTCACGCTTGGGCCCGGGCTTGAAGCATTCTGGCTATGGGCCGACCTGGCGCAGGATTTTTTCCGCGTTCGTCACCTTGCATTCGACACAATCTAACTGGCGCAAGCGGAGGGGGATCAATGGCCTGTCCCAAATCCATCCGAAACATTGGCATTATTGCCCATATTGATGCCGGCAAGACTACCCTTTCCGAACGCATCCTTTTCTATGCCCGCAAGATACACCGCATGGGAGAAGTGCATGACGGGGCGGCGACAATGGACTATATGCCAGAAGAACAGGAACGCGGCATTACCATTACATCCGCCTGCATAACATGTGACTGGAACGACACCAACATCAACCTTGTTGACACGCCCGGCCATGTCGATTTCACAATCGAGGTGGAACGCTGCCTGCGCGTGCTGGACGGTGCAGTGGGCGTATTTTGCGCGGTTGCGGGCGTGGAGCCGCAATCCGAAACAGTCTGGCGCCAGTCCGAGCGCTTTGAAATTCCCAAGCTCGCCTTTATCAACAAGATTGACCGCACGGGCGCGAATTTCGAGGCCGTGCTGGAATCCATGCGCGCAAGGCTGATGGCAAATCCCGTGCCGCTTGCCGTTCCGCTTGGCCAGGGCGAGGATTTTCGCGCAGTGCTGGACCTTTTATCGGGCATGAAGCTTGTTTTTGACCCAGCTGACCAGGGCCAGACAATTACAAAAACTCCCTTCACTCCAGAAGAAGAAAAAATTGCCGCGCCCTGGCGCGAACAGCTTCTGGAAAAACTGGCCGAAGCCGATGACGTTTTCCTGGAAAAATGGCTGGAAGGCAGCCAGACTGACGCTGACATCAAGGATGCGCTTCGCCGCGCCACGCTTGGCCGCAAGCTTTCGCCCGTCTATTGCGGCTCGGCCCTGCGCAATACGGGCGTTCAGCCCCTGCTGGACGGAATCTGCGCCTTTTTGCCATCCCCCGCCGATGCCAGGCCGGCGCTCGGGGAACTTGAGGGCGGCCGCAGCGAGGTAATTGCGGATGATCCCGCAGCCGATCCTGTCGCCCTGGTTTTCAAGATCATCATGGAAAACGGCCGCAAGCTGTCCTTTATCCGGCTTTATGCCGGCACAATCAGGGAAGGCCAGAGCCTGAAAAATTCCTCGGCCGGCCAGATTGACCGCGTGGGCCGCATCTCGCGCCTGCTTGCAGACCGCCGTGAAAAGCTGGATGAAGTTTGCGCCGGCGATATTGCCGCGGTAATTGGACTGCGCAATGCCAAAACTGGGCAGACATATTGCGCGCCGAACAGGAACGTCAGGCTTGAGGCGATTGATTCCTGGCCGCCCGTAATCACCATTGCCCTTGAGCCGCGCAATGCGGACGAGGGCAAGATCCTTGACGATGCCCTTGCCCGCTATCTTGAGGAAGATCCCACCCTGCGCGCCAGCACGGACGAGGATACGGGGATGCGCATGCTTTCCGGCATGGGCGAATTGCATCTTGACGTCATCATGGAGCGCATGGGCCGCGAATATGGCATTTCGCCCCGCAAGGGCCAGCCGCAGGTCGTCATGCGCGAAACAATACTCGGGGAGGGCAATGCCGATGTCGTCTTTGACCGCGAACTCGGCAAGGAACGCCATCAGGGCGAGGTCTCCATCAATGTTTCCCCACGCCAGCGCGGCGAGGGCAATGTGATCGTAATGGGCGATTTTTTGCCCGCGGATCCCAAAGAAGCCCGCAAAATCCTGCCTGATCCCCATATCAATGCCGTCATGGAAGGCCTCAACCATGCCCTGCAATCGGGGCCCGCGACTGGCTGGCCGGTTTGCGACGTGCGGGTTACAATTACGGGCATCAGGCGCACGGAAGGCCTTACGACAATTCCCGGCTGCCACATGGCGGCGGGGCAAGCCCTGCGCGAAGCCATCAGCGCTGCCGGACCCGTCAATCTTGAACCGCAAATGAAAGTCGAAATAAGCGTCCCGGAAGAATTTCTGGGCAATGCCATAGGCCTGTTCAATCAGGCCCAGGGCAAGGTCGAGGATGTGGCCGATCATGCCGGCCTGAAGATTTTGCGGGGCAGCGCGCCCTTGCGCCGTCTTTTCGGCTTTCCCACTTCCCTGCGTTCTGTTACCCAGGGGCGGGCCGGCTTTGCGATGAGCTTTGAAAAGTTCGATTTGCCGTGATTCCCAAAGCCAAAAAAAGCCTTGGCCAGCATTTTTTGCATGACAGGCAAATTTGCCAGCGCATTGTCGCGCTTTTGCAATGCGCGCCGTCTGACCGCATTCTGGAAATCGGACCGGGCCCGGGCGCGCTGACCAATATTCTCGAAGCATTGTCGCCTGCGCGCTTGCTTGCGCTCGAAAAAGACCCCTGGTGGGCCGCGGAACGCAACACACCCCGCTGCCAGGCCATTCTGACTGACGCCCTGACCTTTGACTGGAGCCGCCTTGACGGCTGGAAAATTATCGGCAATTTACCCTATAATGTCGCTTCCCCGCTGATCTGGGACATAGTCTCCCAAAGCCGCAACCTGCAAAAGGCCGTCTTCATGGTCCAGAAAGAAGTCGGGCGCAGAATTGCGGCCAGCCCCGGCAACAAGGATTACGGCGCGCTTTCGGTCTGGGTGCAATATCACGCCAAAACGCGCCTGGCCTTCACGGTTGGGCCAGGCGCGTTCAATCCGCCGCCAAAAGTCGATTCCGCAGTCATTACCCTTGAGCCATTGAAAAAAAGGCCCAAAAATCCCTTGCGCCTTGCAGCGCTGCTGAAAATATGCTTCCAGAACCGCCGCAAACAGATTGGCTCAATCTTTCGCCGCGCAAACTTGCCCTTTTCCCTGCTTGATGGCCTCGACCCGCAGCTCAGGCCGGAAAATCTGGGCGTGGAGGACTTTGCGCAGATAGCGGAAAAGGGCCGGGACCTGCTGGCGGCCAAAGCTCAGCATCAAGCCTGACGCGGCCGCAGGGCTTCCGCCAGAACTGACGCGTCTTCTGCTGGCCTGGCCTTCAGGCCCAGTTCGGCATTGCCGCCCGAACAGACAAAGCCTTCCGGGCGCAATTCCACCATTCCGCAAGAAATCACCTGTCCGTATGGCAGCTGCTCCCGCATATCGCAATGATCCACGCGCCTTGGAAAGACAAATGGAACCGGATTCCCCGAAAAATCTTCCATGATCAGATAATTCACGCTCGCTCCCTTGCAAATGCTTGCCACAATTATTTTGCTGCCCTGACTTTCAGGACAAATTTGCACAGATATATGCCCGTGACAAGCAAAGAATACCGGATATGGCGATCCAACAGGATAAATAACCTTTTGATATGGATTTATCGGCAGGGATAGATGTTTTTCATGAAGAATTAATATTATAGTTCAGACAGGTTTACCTATGTCCGATAAGTGCTTTATTTCAAGCTGTTATCAAAAAGTTTCTCCAATAAAGTATCTCCAGACCCATTGACATCCAGTCAATATAGGGGTCAATTTAGGGGTAAATTTGAGGGCAAAAACCACAAATTCTGGAGAAAACCATCATGGCGAGACTTGTAAAACCGCTTACCGCAACCCAGGTTCAAAACGCCAAGCCAAAGGACAAGCCATACAAGCTGTTCGATGGCGGAGGCTTGTTTTTGCATGTAACCCCAAGCGGCGGCAAGCACTGGAAAATGAAATTCAAACAGGCCAACGGCAAGGAAAGCCTTTTGTCTTTTGGCGC
>VSMX01000090.1 GCA_009773975.1 Desulfovibrio sp.
GTTCAGGGCAAGTCATACGATGTCGGCCTGATGCAGATCAATTCCCAATGGGTCAAGGAATGGAAAATTGATCCTGTCAGCCTGCTGGACCCGGAAACCAATATCCGGCTGGGAGTGAAAATCCTGCGGGATGAAATTGACAGACACGGCATGAACTGGCTGGCTGTGGGGAAATATCATTCGCCTGATCCATTGCGCGGCCGTCAGTACGCCTGCATGGTTTCAAGATATATCAAGGGCAATCCGGAATTGCGCGGCAAGATAGCAAGCCCAGGCGGCTGCGTGGCCATCGGTTTTTCGCGTGGAGAATCCGCCCTTGTGCGAAATATGCTGGCAAATCCGCGTTTGCGTTCGAGCTTTGGCAAGGGTGTCAAAAAAAGCGCCATCGTGCGTAACATTCTTTCAAATCCGCGCCTGGGCCTGAAAGGCAAAAAACATTCCGGAAAAATGGGAGCACTGAGCGCCATCCAGTCCGATATTTCCGGCAGGGGAGCCAATTCGGCCAGACAGGTCAAGATCAATTTTTCCAGGCGCAATTCCGGCTTCGACAGCAATAATGGCTGGAAACCGGGCTCTCTGCCCAGATATGGCTACGGCCAGTAGCAGCCCGGATTGCCGAAAATGACATCAGGGGAAATGTCAGGAGCGCATGGCCTTCCTTAGCTTGCGCACCTTTTCGGCAATATCCGGCGCGCCTACAAGTTCCGAAACCAGGGCGCAGCATTTTGCCCCATGGGCGGCCACCTCGCCGATATTGTGCTCCTTGATGCCGCCTATGGCCACAAAGGGCAGATCAATGTTGGCCACGACCCAGTCGAGATATTCAAAGCCTACGGGGTCAACAACGTCTTCCTTGGTCTGGGTGGCAAAAATCGGCCCCACGCCTATATAGTCGGCTCCAGCAGCCGCGCGCGCCTGTTCGGGACTATGGGTGGAAAGGCCAATAATGATGTCGGGCCCCACAAGCCTGCGAACTTCCTCCACAGGCAGGTCGTCCTGCCCAATATGCACGCCATCGGCTCCTGCCAGCATGGCTATGTCAATGTGATCGTTGACAATAAAACAGGCATTTGCCTTGCGGGTCATTTCCCGCAGCATGCGGCATTCTTCCAGCATTTTGCCGGCTGGCAGTCTTTTTTCACGATATTGCAAAATGTGGATTCCGGACGACAAAAGCTTGTCGGCCACTTCTTCAAGCGGGCGTCCGCGGCTGAGGCGCGAATCTGTCAGGGCGTAGAGATCTGTCTGGCCGGGAAGAATTTTTGGCATCGCATTTTTCCTTTTTCAAAAGCCCGAATAATCAAGCACACTGTTCAAGCCCTGCGAACGCGCGCTGATTTCCTTGCCGTTGATTTCATGGCGGCAGAGAGTCCAGTTTTCAATATCCAGCACATCAAGCCGGCCCCGGGTTTCCTCGTTCGCATATTCCCGAATGGCCTCCAGCGTCTCCTCAAGGGGAAAATAAATCCCCTCAAAAGACAGGCTCGCCATATCCCCGTCAAGGGCAACGCAGACATTTTCTGCTGGCAGGGCCGTGCCCGCAATTTGCCGCAATGCCTCATGAAGGCGGGGGGAGGCCGGCATGAAACCACCATAAACCTTGAGCAGAACAGGCTGGCTCATTGCCCGCATTGCCCCATGCGCCTTGCCCTTGCAAGGTTCTGGCAATTGCCGAGGCTGCAGGCCTGCGCAAAATCCGCGCACATTCCGGCCAGGTCCCTTCTTTGCATTTTCAGGATGCCGCGCGCGTCAAGAATTTTTATCCCATTTTTGGGAGGCAGATTTTTTGCCTCAAGCAGGGCCGCATCCAGGTCATTTTCCGCCAGGGCAAGATGATTGAGCCGCCATTGGGCAATGGCCCTTGCATAGCGCAAGCGCGGCCTCAGGAATTTCCAGACAGAGCTTTGCTCGCCTGCAAGGGAAAGGCCAAGATCGAGCGCGGCATCGGCTTGCTCCACACATTCGCCAGGCATGTTTTCTTCCAGCAGGGCTTCCGCAAGCAGCAGGCGCACAAGCGGGCTTTGTGGCGCAGCTTTGGCAAGAGAAGCAAGATCTGCGGAATCATATTCCTGGCCGGAGGCCAGTGTTTGCCGGATTTGCCAGAGCGTGTCGAGGGCAGAAGCATGGCCTTCGAGTTCGGCTGTTTTTACCCTGGCTTCGTCAATGGATTTGGGCCACGCTTCACCCAGAGCGGCGATTTCATCTTCCATTTCCAGGATAATCAGCGCGTTAATGGCTATTGTGTCCGCATCACCAGCCAGGCGCGAAAAGGCGGTGAAGTTTTCCGGCTTTTTCAGGTAAACCCTGATTTCCTGTCCGGAAGAAATCTGGGGCGTAACCACATCAACGGGAAAAAGCCCGGCTGCCAGGGAGCGGAGTGCTGAAGTGCCGCCCACGCTTGCCTTGTCCAGGCCAAGGTCTTCAAGGCGGCGGTTCGCGGCGGGAGGCAAATGTTCCAGGGCCTTGTCCAGGGCCGCAAGCCAGGCCTGGGCCCTGGCAGCCGTATAATCCAGGGGCATTAAAAGCGGAGTGGGGCGCAATGCGCTGCCCTGAAGTTCGGCCGCGCCAGCCGCGGCATTGCCCAGAAGGCAGGCCCCTGCAAGAACAGCCAGGACAAGCGGATTATTTTTTATTGACAGTCTGGACAATTTTTTGGGCTATCGGTTTGATCAGGTCCTTGAGGGTGCTCAGAAGCAGGTCGTCAGCCCAGCCTTTGGATGGCAAGCCCGCCTTTGTTTCGCTGGAATTGCAGGTTTCGCTCCAGATGCGTCCCTTGCGGTTGGCCAGCGCAAGATTTACACGCATGGAGGACGTAAGCTGCAGACGGCCGTCTTCCTTTAGCCAGACGTTGTCAACGCGGCCTGTAACAAGATAATCGGGGTTTCCGCTTCTGGCCTGGGCAACGCTGACCGCGTAGGTTACGCGCAGTCCATCGCGGGCAAGCTCGTCGGCAAGGGCGCGGCTTATCCATTCGCTCATATTCTGGTTGGTGGTAAAGGCGCTGCCGTCGCGGCGCACGCCAACGGAATATTCATCGGAACGCCCGTCCTCGAAATTTACCACGCAGATGCTCGGCGCATTGGGAGCAGGCAGGGACTGGCCGGAAAGCGCCGGTGGTGGAATCAGGCGCACTGTATTGCCGGGGCCGCAGGCGGCGCACAAAATTGCAAGAGACAATACCAGCCACAGTAACCGATAACGCGGAATCATGGTGCCCTCGAATTTCTAGATGTATTGATATTTTTTATATATAATCTAAACTTTGCGGTCTTGCAAGCCAATTTTGCCCATGCTATTTATACGGCCTACAAAAATTATCCCACGAGGCAGCGATGATTGATCTCAAGCTTGTGCAGAAAGATCCGCAAATCCTTGCGGATGCCCTGAAAAACAGGCATAGCAGCATAAATATCGAAGAATTTCGCGAACTGGACCAGAAACGCCGGTCAATCCTGGCCGAAGTCGAAGCGCTTAAAAGCGAACGCAACCAGGCTTCCGCCAAAATAGCGGCCATGAAAAAGGAAGGGCGCCAGGAAGAAGCGCAAGGACTTTTTGCCGACCTGGGCGGGCTTTCGGACAGGATTCACGATTTGGACATCAAGGCCACGGAAGCAAGGACGGCTGTGGAAAACTGGCTGGTTGCCGTTCCCAACATTCCCGATGCAAGCGTGCCGGTTGGCCAGGACGAAAGCAAAAATGTCGAGATTGACCGTTGGGGAGCAATTCCAGAATTTTCCTTCGAGCCCCGCGATCATGCCGATCTTGGCGCGGCCCTGGGCGGCCTGGATTTTGAACGGGCCGCCAGGCTGGCCGGCAGCCGTTTTGTCGTGGAATTCGCCTGGGCGGCCAGGCTTGACCGCGCCCTGGCCAGTTTTTTTCTCGACAGACACCGCAAGGAAGGCTATGTGGAGGTCTCCCCCCCCTATATGGTCAACCGCAAGACCATGACGGGCACAGGCCAGCTGCCCAAATTCGAGGATGATCTCTTTCGCATTGACTCCTGGGATTACTTCCTGATTCCCACTGCGGAAGTGCCCCTGACCAACTTGCATTCCGGGGATGCGCTGCCGGAAGAGGCCCTGCCTCTGGGCTATTGCGCGGCCACGCCCTGTTTCAGGTCGGAAGCAGGAGCGGCAGGCAAGGACACCAGGGGCCTGATTCGCATGCACCAGTTCACCAAGGTGGAAATGGTGCGTTTTGCTCATCCCGATGACAGTTTCAACCAGCTCGAGCTGATGACAGGCCATGCTCGCGGCATTCTGGAAGAGCTGGAATTGCCCTATCGGGTAATCAG
Organism: Desulfovibrio sp.; assembly: GCA_009773975.1. GTDB lineage: Bacteria > Desulfobacterota > Desulfovibrionia > Desulfovibrionales > Desulfovibrionaceae > Desulfovibrio. Next base: position 4,295 of record VSMX01000090.1, read on the forward strand.
CCTCTGCACCGGCGACCTGGGCTTTTCCGCGGTCAAGACCTACGATGTCGAGGTCTGGATTCCCAGCCAGAAAACCTACAGGGAAATTTCATCCTGCTCCAATTGCGGAGATTTCCAGGCCCGCAGGGCAAATATCAAGTACAAGCCAAAGGGCGGCAAGGCGGCCTTTCTGCATACCCTGAACGGCTCCGGCCTGCCAACAGGCAGGACAATGGCCGCGATTATCGAAAACGGCCAGCAGGCGGACGGCTCCATTGTCCTGCCAAAGGCCATCCGCCCCTATATGGGCGGCCTTGAGGTCATTGAACCCGCAAGGGCAAAAAAATAACTGGCGGCCAAGCTTGCCATTTTTGACAATAGATACTATATTATTTGGCCTGTTGATGGCCAACAAATTTTTTTCACAGGAAAATACAATGAAAAAAGATATCCATCCCAAGGTTTACAATGCCACCATTACCTGCGCCTGCGGCAACCAGGAACAGGTTCTTTCTACAAAGGGCGAACAGGTTCATGTGGAAGTATGCTCCGCCTGTCATCCGTTTTTTACCGGCAAGCAGCGTTTTCTGGATACAGCAGGACGAATTGACCGTTTCCGCAAAAAATATGCGAAATTTGAAAAGAAATAGGTTTTCTTTTCTGCTCCGTGGCATCTGGCTTGCCAGCTGCCAGACCATTGGCGGCCAGGCCGTCATGGAAGGCGTCATGATGCGTAATAGTGACGTCTATGGTCTCGCAGTGCGCGGGCCGGACGGGAAAATTCACTCCGAAAGCCGGCCCTGGCGTTCGCTGACCCGCCGTGCCTGGTCAAGATGCCCTTTTGTCCGGGGCTTTCCCATTTTGCTGGAAACGATGATCAACGGCATCAAGGCCCTGAATCGGTCGGTGGAAATGTCTGGTGGCGAGGAAGTTCCGTCATCCGGCTGGCAAATGGGCCTGGGCCTTGCCTTGGCCCTGGCTGTGGCGCTTGGGCTTTTTGTAGTTGCCCCGCACCTGCTTTCCCTGGCCATGCTGGGACTGGGCTATGGCGGCGATGTGGAAGGCCTGGCTTTCCATCTTTGGGATGGCTTTTACAAGTGCGCCATTTTCATGGGCTACATCTGGCTGATCTCGTTTATACCCGATATCAGGCGCGTTTTCGAGTATCATGGGGCCGAACACAAGACCATTCATGCCTATGAGCGCTCGGAAAATCCGGATGTGGACGAAGCGGCCCGGATGAGCAGGCTGCATCCCCGGTGCGGCACAACTTTTTTGCTTTTTGTAATCTGTCTTTCCATTGTCCTGCAGGCCTTGCTTGTGCCTGGCCTTTTGCTGCTCTGGACGCCGGAAAGCGCGGTGGCCAAGCATGTCCTGACCATTATGTTCAAGCTTTTGCTTGTTATCCCCATCAGCGCCCTGGCCTATGAGCTGATTCGCAATGCGGCAAAACTGCCGCCTGGCATTGCCGCGAGCATTGTCCAGGCGCCCGGCCTGACCCTGCAGAGACTGACCACCAGGGAACCTGGCAGGGATCAGCTTGAGGTTGCCCTTGCGGCCCTTTCCGCCGCGACCGAATCGGAAGGGCGCGGATAAGGGCTGTTCTTTTCGCAGTCCCGCGCTGCCATTTTTTATCTGCAGCAAGCTGTCCTGTGGTGAAGAGACAACGGAGATATTGGCGTGTTCGCAAAACTTGAAAGTCTTGAAAAAAAATATCTGGAACTTGAAGAAGAACTGGCCAGGCCGGATATCTTCAACGATCAGAACCATTACCGCAAGGTGACCAAGGCTCATTCGGATTTGCGCCCCATAGTCGAGCTTTTTCGCAAGCATGGCGAATTGAGCCGCGAACTTGAGGATAACCGCCATCTCCTGAAAGACGAGGATCCCGAAATCAGGGAAATGGCCCATGAGGAAATTCATCGCCTGGAAAGCGAGATTCCCCGCGTGGAACATGACCTCAAGGTTGCCCTTCTGCCCCAGGATCCCCTTGACGAGAAAAATACAATTCTTGAAATTCGCGCCGGCACGGGCGGCGAGGAAGCCGCGCTTTTTGCTGGCGATCTTTTCCGCATGTATTCGCGTTTTGCCGAGCTTTCGGGCTGGAAAGTTGAAATTTTGAGCCAGTCTGTGGCGGAAGGCGGCGGCATAAAGGAAATCATCTGCCTGGTGTCCGGTAATCGCGTCTATAGCCGCCTCAAGTATGAAGCGGGCACCCACAGGGTACAACGCGTTCCCGTAACGGAAACCCAGGGGCGGATTCATACTTCTGCCGCCACTGTCGCGGTAATGCCGGAAGCGGAGGAAGTGGATGTTGAAATTCGGCCCGAGGATTTGCGCATTGATATCTATCGCGCATCCGGCGCGGGCGGCCAGCATGTCAACAAGACAGAATCCGCCGTGCGCATCACCCATATTCCGACCGGTACTGTCGTTACCTGCCAGGATGAACGCTCCCAGCACAAAAACAAGGCCCGGGCCATGAAGGTTCTGGCCTCGCGTATCCTTGCTGCGGAAACCGAAAGGCAGAACAGCGAATTATCTGCGGATCGCAAGGCCCAGGTTGGATCGGGCGACAGGTCGGAACGCATAAGAACCTACAACTTTCCACAGGGCCGCTGCACCGACCATCGCATTAATCTTACGCTCTATTCCCTGGACAGGATAATGGAAGGCGAACTTACGCCCTTGCTGGACGCGCTTTCAACCGCGGCCCAGGCAGAAACCCTGAAAGCGAGCGGAGAATAGAAACAGTTTTTGATGCGCATTTTACCATTTTGCCGTGCCAGACTTGACAAATTATTTCCGGAGATATCTTTTCACAACCACATTCGGAGTTTCTGATGATTGTCCATCTGGACATGGACGCTTTTTTTGCTTCCGTGGAGCAGATGGATAATCCTTACCTGCGCGGCAAGCCCGTGATTATTGGCGGCTGGGAGCGCGGGGTTGTGGCCACGGCCTCATACGAGGCCAGGATTTATGGCATCCATTCGGCCATGCCTTCGGCCCTGGCGCGAAAACTTTGCCCGAACGGAATTTTTATTCGTGGTCGCCACCAGCGTTATTCTGAAGTTTCCCGAAAAATCATGCAGGCTCTTGCCGCAATTTCGCCCGTAGTCCAGCCGGCCAGCATTGACGAGGCCTATCTTGACGCTTCGAATATTTCGGGGGGCTTTCGCAATCCGCTTGAACTGGCCCTGACCATCAAGGCCTCCGTTGCCAGGGCAAGCGGCGGCCTGACCTGTTCAGTTGGTATTGCGCCCATAAAATTCCTGGCAAAAATCTGTTCCGACACCAACAAGCCTAATGGCGTGTGCATAGTTGAGCAGGATGAAATGGATAACTTCCTCATTTCCCTGCCAGTCGAAAAATTGCCGGGAGTTGGCAAGAGGATGCGCCAGTCCCTGAAATCCATAGGCATAAATACCGTTGCCGAGCTCAGGCAGCTTAGCCGGGATTTTTTGCAGCAAAGTTATGGCAAGTTTGGCGCCATCCTTTACGACAGGGCATACGGCATTGACCCGCGCATTGTGCATGCGCCCCTGCCAGCCAAAAGCGAAGGGGTGGAGCGCACACTGGAAAAGAATACCCGGGATCGCGCCTTTCTTTCATCCTGCCTGAAAAAACATGCCGAAAAAATTTCCGCCCGGCTCGGAAGGAACTGCGCCCGCGGACGCACAATAACGCTAAAGCTCAAGTTTGCGGATTTCAGGCAAATCACCCGTTGCAGAACGCTTGGTTTTCGCACCGCTGAAGCGGAAATAATCTTTGAAACCGCAAATGCGCTCTTCCTGGCGGAAAAACTGCCAGAACCTGTAAGGCTTATAGGCATTTCGGTTTCGGGTTTTGAACCCAAAAGCGAACAGCTTGTGCTTCCCGGCGTGAAATTACGCAAAACTTGAGTTTTCACCTGGCTACCCAAAAACGGCGATACCACTCAGACGCCCAGGGAACAGGCCGCCGCAGGCGAGGACAGCACTCGCCAGTTCAAATCCCGAATCGACAATGCGGATTCTCTGGCTGCGGAAATGGCAGCCCTCGCCAAGGCCAACAGCGGCGTCATCTTTATGCCTTTAACCGGACAGTAGTTTTTGCTATATACTATTTTTGGAAACAACATTAATGCGAAAGCTGACGTCCCCTTTTTCATCACGGTCAGTTTCGTATCGCAACACTTCGGAAATATTATTTTTGTCGTCAAAGCAAAGAATTTTTGGTTTTTTATCAAGTATCTCTTCTTGTTCCACGATATATTCTGATGCGCAAATAATAAGTTCATCTCCGATTTGACAAGTGCGTGCCGCTGCGCCATTCAATATGCAGCATTTGGAGCCACGTTCTCCATAAATAACATAGGTACTTATTCTCTTTCCAGAATTTTTATTCCATACATCAACGAATTCCATGGGAAAAATGCCAGCTGCCTTGCAATGCTCCGGGTCGAGCGTTATGGAACCGTGATAATCCAAAGCACTGGCTGTAACATGGATGCCATGCATTTTGGCACGAACAATTTTTATCATCATTATACCTCGTTAAGTGTTTTATTGACAGATCCAGGGAAAAAGGGGTCAAAACAAAAAGGCGGCCGGGGCCGCCTATATTATCTTTGTTTGCAGGTAATCATTTTTGCTAGCCGGTAATCAGGCCGCTTCCGCCCAAATCTGCGCCTCCGCCTTGCGGCGTGCCAAACTGCAGCTTGCCCAGGCCGCCTGCGACAGTAAGGTTGGTGCAGGCTTCAATGTATTTGTCCTGCAATTCCTTTGGAGTGCTTGCATAACGGTAAAGCATGAATTTGCCTTCAATTACGCCGGTAAATTCGGGTTCAAAGGGATAGCCATAGGGCAGCATCATCATCTGCACGCCCTGCTGGGAGGGTATGGTCTGGATTGCGGCAACGTCCTTGAGGGAATCGTTGTCCTTGTCATATTTGCCAATGACCAATTC
>VSMX01000091.1 GCA_009773975.1 Desulfovibrio sp.
CTGTTGGACGTGAGATGGGCAAGACAATATTGCGGGGTGTGCTTGGCGGTCTGCTTGGTGGGCGCCGCTAATCGCCAACAATATTTTAATAACAAATTCAAATAATTACGCTTAACCTCTTTTTAAGGTTGACAATTTTAAAATTCCAGATAATCTAGAATTTATCTGGATATTTTTAAGGTTTATGATTCCAAACAACACGCAGAATGCCTCAATTATGGCAATTTTCCAATAAAATTGCCATGCCGACTGCGTGGGCAGGCGGCCGCCGCGTACGCGCAAGCGCGATTTACTCGCGCGTCAGGCGCTGAAGCGAGCGTGTTGGGCAGTTGAAAACGGATGTTTTCAACTGCGAAATGCTATAATGACTGATTTGCCACGGGGGCCATCATGCCGCAGGTCGCAGCGCGCATCAGCGACGATCAGGAACGCAGGCTAAAAGATTATTTTCGGACCAAGAGCGCAGGCGCCGAATTCATACTTCCCTGGGCCGTGGAAACGTTTTTCCGGGCCATTACGGGTATCAAGCAGATTTTCAGCGCATCCGAACTGAAAACCATTGTGGACGCGCACAAGGATGTGCGTTTGCTGCCGGAAAACACGGGCCGCTCATACCTGGTTTTGCGCATCAGCGACGCATGCGATATGAATGGCGTGCACTTGCGCCACGGGGCCAGCAAGTCCAGCCTGGAATCCAAGCTCAATACGCTTGATGATACCCAGTCGACCGCGCTGATGGTTTGGGCCTCCGCCTTTTGGGTAAGCAAGAACTGTTCGGCCGAGAGTCTGGACGACTATATTAAAGGCTATTGAAATTTTTGCCATATAACCATAAAAAGCCGCATGAGCGGCTTTTTTTGTGCCGTAATACATCAATCTGGCCAGGTTAAATGGAGTAATGGCTGATGAAAGTAATGATATTGAGCAATCAGACCCGCTCCATGCTCAATTTCTGGAGCGTGCTTGTTCGCCAGATACAGGCCCTGGGCCACGAAGTTGTGGCCTGCGCGCCGCCCGGGGACGATGAATCCGACCTTGCCCTGGCAGAAAAGGGTGTGCCTGTCATTCATTATCCCCTTGACCGCAAGGGGCTCAATCCCGTGCGGGATATCCGGAGTCTTGCGGTCCTGCGCGGAATTTTCGCAAGGCACAGGCCGGATCTGCTTTTCGCCACGACAATCAAGCCGGTGATTTACGGTTGCATGGCGGCAAAGAGCGCGCATGTGCCAAAAATTTTCGCCACCATAACAGGTTTGGGCTATGCTTTCGAGGCCGACACCATTATCAAGAAAGGCATCAACCTGTTAAGTTCCATGCTGTATAAAAAGGCTCTTTCCGGCATCAATGGCATTTTTTTCCAGAATCTGGACGATGTCGAAGTTTTCAGGAAAGCCGGGATTTTGTCGCCATCCGCCAAAGTTTTCATGTCCCGCGGCACGGGGGTTGATACGGAACGCTTTGCGCCGGCGCCATTCCCCGCGGGAGCGGTCAGGTTCCTGCTCATTGGCCGGCTTCTTGAGGCCAAGGGGCTCAATGAATATGCCAGGGCGGCCGCAATTCTTGAAAAGGAATGGCCGGAAGTCTGTTGCCAGCTTCTTGGCCAGCCGGAAAGCGGTATGGGCAGCGTGCCGCTTGCGCGGATAGAAGCCTGGCAATCGGAGGGTTTTATTGAATATCTTGGCGAATGCCGCGATGTCAGGCCCTATATTGCCCAAAGCCATGTCATTGTTTTGCCAAGCTGGCGGGAAGGCACTCCGACGGCAATCATGGAAGCCATGAGCATGGGCCGTCCCTGCGTTGTCAGCGACGCGCCCGGCTGCCGCGAGGTGGTGCGGGAAGGCTATAATGGCTTCCTGGTTCCCGTGCGGGATGCGGAAGCGCTTGCCGGCGCAATGGGAAATTTTTTGCGTGATCCTGCAATTATTGCCGTGATGGGTGAAAAAGGCCGACAGCTGGCCGTGGCGGATTTCGATGCGGACAAGGTTGCCGCAAAAATAATAAACGATATGGGACTGGAGGCCGTAAAATGATCAGCGCGTATCGCAGGGCCTTGCTCCAGGTTCTGGATTTTTTTTGTCTTTTGCTGGCCCTCGTTATCTCCGGCCTGACCACAATAGCGCCGGATCTGGGCATTTTCCAGGATTACACGGGCGCATCCCTGTTCACGGTTTTTTTCTATCTGCTTTTTTTCTATATCCTGGACGCCTACAGCGTGGGCATGGAAGATTTCAAGGAAACAACCGGGCGCGTGCTTGTGGCCTGCGTCCTGGGCATTATTTCGTCGGCCACAGCCTCATACGCCTTTGACCATTGGCGTTTCGACCGTGAAACATTGAGCCTGCTTTTTGCCCTGTCGCTGCTGTTCTGCCTTGGCTGGCGCTGGCTCTATTACCTGAATGCGGAAAAACTGACCCATCCTCTGCGGATTTTGCTTGTTGGCGCGGACCGCACGGGCAAGGTTCGCCAGCTGCTGGCCGAAGGCCTGCCCAAGGCCAGCATAGTCGGCTATGTCGGGGAACCGGTGGCGGATGCGGAATGCGGGCCGCATCTGGGCGCATCCTTCATGGTGCTTTCCGCGGCAAAGGAAAAACAGGCTACCATGATCCTGCTTTTGCCCGATGCCCCCCTGGATGACGATATTGCCCATGAATTGCTGGAGGCCAAGCTACATGGCTCCATGGTCGTAGATATCCGTTCTTTTTACGAGCATGTTGTCAAGCGGCTTCCGCTTTCGCAAATTAACGACGAATGGCTTTTGTCTGCCGAAGGCTTTTCCCTGAATACGCGGGGATCCCTGCGGCGGCTCAAACGCGCCAGCGACGTATTCATTTCACTTGTTCTGCTGGTTCTTGCTTCTCCGCTCATGCTGATCTCGGCCCTGATTATTCGCCTGGAGTCCCCGGGCCCCGTAATTTACAAACAGGACAGGGTAGGACTGCATGAAAGGGAATTCACCGTTTACAAGTTTCGCTCCATGCGCCAGGATGCCGAGAAAAACGGCGCTGTCTGGGCCAGCGCGCATGATGCCCGGGTAACGCGTTTTGGTCGTTTTATCCGCAAGGTCAGGATTGATGAATTGCCCCAGCTGATAAATGTGCTCAAGGGCGACATGAGTTTTATTGGCCCGAGGCCGGAACGCATGGCCTTTGTGCGGGAACTGAAAAAAACAATTCCCTATTACGGGCTCAGGCATACGGTAAAGCCGGGGCTGACAGGCTGGGCGCAGGTCTGCTATCCTTACGGAGCGACAGAGGATGATGCCCGGCGCAAGCTTGAATATGATCTTTATTATATCAAGAACATGTCGCTTTTGCTGGATATACATATCATCTTCAAGACTGTCGGAGTGGTATTGTTTCCCAAGGGAGCGCGTTAACAATGGAGGCCAGCCTGGCGCGAAGTTTGTGGCTCAAGCGGCTCGTTGCGCTGATCGGCAAGGAATTCCAGGAAATTGTGCGCGATCCGTCCTCGTACCTTGTCGCCGGCGTGCTTCCCCTGATTTTCCTTCTGCTTTTCGGCTATGGCATAACGCTTGACGCGGGCATTTTGCGGCTTGGCGTTCTCAATGACAGCGGGGGCGAAAAATCATTGAGCCTCATTACGGATTTTGCCCATTCGCCCTGGTGCAGAACCTTTCCTGTAAGGGATCTTGATGAAGCCGGGCTGGTAATGCGTGATTCGAGGGCCCAGGGCGTTCTTGTCATAAGGGAGGATTTTGACCGGGAAATCGCGGGAGGGAGCGCGGGGCAACTCCTGGTTATCGTGGACGGCTCAGAACCCAATACTGCCGAATTTATCCGCAATTACAGCCAGGGCCTGATCAGTTCATGGCAGCAGACCCGCCTGCCAGGCGGCAAGACGCAAGTGCCGCCTGTCGATTTGCGCATGCGCTACTGGTACAACCCGGGCGCCAAAAGCGAGCGTTTTCTGGTGCCTGGCGCGATCACGGTCATAATGACCCTTATTGGAACGCTTCTTACCTCTCTTGTTTTTGCGCGTGAAAAGGAAAGGGGCACAATGGAGGCCATGATCGCCACGCCTGTTTCGCGTATGCAGCTTTTGCTTGGCAAGCTGATTCCGTATTTTTGCATGGGCATGTTCAGCATGAGCTTTTGTGTGCTTGCCGCTGTTACGCTTTTTGAGGTGCCCTTTCGCGGCTCCGTCTGGATATTGTTCCTGCTCGCTTCCGTTTTCATGCTCAGCGCGCTGGGCCAGGGCCTCCTGATTTCCGTGCTTTCATCAGGCCAGCTGGTGGCGGCGGAAGCCGGCCTGTTTACCGGCTTTTTGCCAGCCCTGATTCTTTCCGGCTTTGTATTCGACATTAACAGCATGCAGCCGGCCATGCAGGCGCTTGCAAAGCTATTGCCGGCAACATATTTCAATACAAGCCTGCGCTGCCTGATGCTTGCCGGCGATGACTGGGAGATATTTGGCCCCTGCCTCTGCTTTATGGGCATACTGGCGGCCATTCTGCTTTGCCTGGTCTATAAAAAACTCGTCAAAAAGCTGGATGACCGATGATGCTGCCCTCACTCAAACTGCGGCGTATTCTTACAATTGTGCGCAAGGAACTTCTGGTGCTTTTCGGCAACAGCGCTTCCCGTGTCCTGATAATTGTTCCGCCCCTGGCTCAGATAATTATCTTTGGCTGGGCCGCGACCCTGGAAGTGCGCAATGTACATGTTGTCGCGCTGAATAATGATTCCGGCATCTGGAGCCGGGAAATCCTGCATCGCATCCAGGGCTCGCCAACTTTTGTTTCCCTGCGCCACATTGATGATGAAAGGCAGATAAGTCCTGTTATCGATAATCAGGAAGCGCTTTTTGTAATCGCCTTTGACGAGCAGTTTTCGCGCAAGGTGGAAAAGGGCGAGCCTGCCGAAGTGCAGGTTGTGCTTGACGGGCGGCGATCCAATGCCGCGCAGATTGCTGTTGGTTATCTGAACCAGATTATCAGCGGCGTGGCGCAAGCAACGCCCAGCGCCGCAAAAATTGCGGCCAGCGAGTATTTGCCGGCAATGCAGGCGCCAAAGCTCGATATCCGCACCCGCTGCTGGTTCAATCCCAATCTGGAATTCCGCTGGTTTTTCCTGCCCAATTTGATTGGCATGCTTAGCCTGATGCTTGGTCTTGTGGTTACAGGCCTTTCGGTTGCGCGGGAAAGGGAAGTGGGCACATTCGACCAGCTTCTGGTCTCGCCAGCCACGCCGACGGAAATCGCCCTGGCCAAGCTGGTGCCGGGCTGCCTGGTGGGGCTGGCTCACGGAACAATTTTCTTGCTGATTACTGTCTTTGGCTTTGGCGTCCCCTTTACCGGCTCCGTCGCGCTGCTCTATGTTTCCATGCTGGTTTTTGCGCTGTCGGCCGGGGGAATAGGTCTGATGGTCTCATCCCTCTCCTCAACCCAGCAGCAGGCCTTTCTGGGCGCCTTTACGGTCGGCGTTCCCTGCATCCTCATTTCTGGCGCGGTTACTCCGGTCATCAATATGCCCATGTTTTTGCAGCATGCAAGCCAGCTCAACCCCATGCGCCATTTTACGGTGATCTGCCAGGGCGTGTTTTTGAAGGACATCAGTTTTTATGCGGCAATGGTCAACCTTGGCAAGATTGCCCTGATCAGCGTGGTTGCGGTTTCAATCGCAATCTGGATGTTCAGGAGAAGGGCATGACAATGATTATGCGGCGCAAGAAAAGCAGTCCCGGAACAACGTAAAGCATTACCGAAATATAATGGCGTATATGGTTTTCTTGTGCGGTCTTGACAAGGCGCGGGGCAACCAATAGCCTCTATTTCAGTTATGCGGAAAACCCCAAAAAGTTCCGCAAACCTTCAAACCCGGAGAATATAAAATGGCAGATAAAAAAAATCCCGATGTACAGAAAGTGATTGACGCCCTGAACACGGCCCGCGGCATGGAGCTTCAGGCCATCAGCCAGTATATGGTGCAGCATTACACACTGGATGAAATGGATTACGGCAAGCTTTGCGCCTACCAGAAGCTGATTGCCATCGACGAGATGCGCCATGCCGAAAAGTTTGCCGAACGCGTGAAGGAACTTGGCGGCGCGCCCAATTGCGAAAAGGCTGGTCCCATTGAACAGCCACAGGAATTGAAGCAGATTTATCCTTTCGATATCGGTATGGAATCCGATACCATTGAAGTTTACGACAAGTTTGCCAAACTTTGCCATGAATGCGGCGATGCCACCACGGCTTCAATTTTTGAAGACGTCATCAGGGAAGAAGAAATCCATCTTGGTTACTACCAGCAGACAGCTAATCATATCGACAAACTGGGCGATGCCTTCCTGGCCAAATACGCCGCCACTTCCAAACATTCAGGGCCCGTCAAGAGCTTTGTGAAAGTGATGGAGAAAGAAGATTTCTAAAAATATTTTATTGGCAAAAGCCCGGCGATGCGGGTGGGGGGCGCGTGCCCCCTTTTTTGTTTGTGGCCGCGCTGCGGCAGTGAAATCATTGCCTACCGGGAGCCGAAGCCAGGTATATGATAATGCTTTTCGAGCGCGTGCAGAAGCCATGTGGCAAGCGAAACCATGGTGAGATAATAGGCGCCCACGGTAATGAATACTTCTGTAAAGCGGAAAGTGTCCGATGCCACAACCTTGCCTTCGCCCATCAATTCCATGCAGGTAACAAGATAGGCGAGGGAGCTGTACTTGATCAGATAGATAATTTCATTGCCGCAGCCAGGCAGGGCGCGCCGCGCGGCCTGGGGGGCGACAATCCAGAGCACGGTCTGGATGCGCGTAAAGCCAAGCGCTTCAGCCGCCAGTATTTGCCCCTTGCGGATTGAGAGCAGCGCGCCGCGGATGTATTCGGACTGATAGGCTGCTGTGCAGAGAATGAAGGAAACAAGGGCCGCCCCGTAAGGGGCAAAATAGATTCCAAGCTTGGGCAGGGCGTAATAAATCATCATCAGCTGGATGGCCAGGGGCACGCCGCGCAAGAGCGAGGTATAGCCATCACCCAGGCGGCGCAGCCAGCCGGGCCCGAAAACGCGAACGCAGCCAAGCGCGACGCCTCCGAGAAAACCGAGGATCGAGGCCGGAATTATCAGGGCGAGCGAAACAAGCAAACCCTTGTTGAGGGCCGGAAGCAAAGTCTGGGTGAAAAAGGCCGTATCCAGCATTTCAGATATTTACTTCCAGGGTATGCACGCAGAAATCGCGTGTGCGCGTTGTGGCGCCATCGGCAAGCAGATTGGCCGGAGAACCGCGTTCTATTATCCGGCCCCGCTCCATAAAGAGGATTTCGTCTGCCAGCGCGCGGGCAAAATCCATCTGGTGCGTCGCCATGACCATGGTCATGCCTCCCGCTGCAAGATCCCGGATAACGGCCAGCACCTCGCCCACAAGCTCAGGGTCGAGGGCCGAAGTAGGCTCGTCGAGGAGCATGACCCTGGGATCCATGGCCAGAGCCCTGGCAATGGCGACGCGCTGTTTCTGGCCGCCGGAAAGCTGGGCCGGATAAAGCAGGCTTCTGCGGGCAAGTCCAACCCTGGCCAGCTCGTCAAGGGCTCTCGCTCTGGCTTCTTTTGCGTTCATGCGCTTGACCTTGCGCAGGGCAATGGAAATATTTTCTTCCGCCGTCAGGTGGTCAAAAAGATTGAAGTCCTGGAAAATCATGCCGACCTGGGCGCGAAAGGCGCAAAGCTTGCGCTTGTCATTGCGGTCAAGCCTTGTGCCTTCAAGCCAGATTTCGCCGGAATCGGGCGGAATAAGGCAGTCGATGCATTGCAGGAGCGTGCTCTTTCCCGCGCCGGATGGCCCGATAAGCACCATCATCTCGCCGCGCTTCACTTCGAGGGAACAAGCGTCAAGAATGGTTTTGCCGCCGAATTCCTTGCTGATGTCTTGAACCTTGAGGACTGTTTCCAATTTCTGCCCCCGTCAGGCAATTCCGGTGGTGTAGCCGGGCACGCTCAAGCTGTTTTCCAGCCTTCTCAAAAGCTTGAGAACAATTATTGTCAGCACAAGGTAAATCAGGCCTGCGGCCGCGTAAAGCGCAAGATGCTCGTGGGTGCGCGCGGCCGCGAATGATGTCCTGGCCATAATATCCTGGGTGCCAAGCACAAAACAGATTGCGCTGTCCTTGAGTAAAATGGAAAATTCGTTTGCCCAGCCCGGTATGGAAAGACGCATGGCCTGGGACAGGATAATGTGCAATATGCCCTGGGCATCTGTCATGCCAAGGGCCCGGGCGGCCTGAAGCTGGCCACTGGGCAGGCTTTCGATTGCGCCGCGAAATATTTGCGATTGATAGGCCGCGCTGGTGCAGCCCAGCACAACGCTGGCGATCACAAAGGGTTCGGCCGGCAAACCCAGGCTGATGAAAAAACCATAAAAAAGAAAGAGCAGAACAAGAATGGGCACGCCGCGAAAAAACCAGACGTAAAGCGCAACAAGACGCCTGACCCGGCGCGGGCCATATACCTGGCCGACAGCAAAGGGCATACCCATCAAAAGGCCAAGCCCAAGGGAAATTGCAACATTGCCGACAGTTACAATTATTCCGGGCAGAATGGCCGGCAGCGCCTCAATGACAACAAGAAGGGAGTGCATGCGGCAAAAGGCGCGCGAAAATCAAATTTCGCGCGCCGGTTTATTTACTTGTTGAGATATTTCTTTTGCAGTTCCTGCCAGTAGGGATCGGCCTTGAGCTTCTTGTAGCCTTCATCAAGCAGGGCGCGGACTTTTTGGTCGTCCTTTCGCAGGGCAACGCCAAAATCGTCAGGCTTGCCATGCGTTCCGGCCTTTTTGACCGCGCGGCCCTTTGAAATCGCGTCATCTGCCGGCAATTCGTCCATCAGGGCAGCCTGGATGCGGCCATTGAGCAGATCCTCGATTGCAAGAGGCGCGGAATCATACTGGCGCAGTTCGAAAGGATAGCCCTTTTCCTGCTGTTCCCGGCGAATTGCATTGGCTTCGCTCGTGCCGCGCTGCACACCCAGCTTGAGGGGTTTGGAAAGGATGTCTTCCACGGTGATGCTGGAATCCGCAGGCACCACAAAAACCCTGTTTACCTGCCAGTAGGGATCGGAAAACATGACCATTTTCGCCCTTTCCGGGGTGATGCTCATGCCTGAGCAGACCATATCGATCTGCTTGGCGAGCAGGGCCGGAATAATGCCGTCCCAGGCCATGGGCTTGTGGCTTACTTCAAAGCCCATGTTTTTGGCTATCCAGTTCAGGG
>VSMX01000092.1 GCA_009773975.1 Desulfovibrio sp.
ATATAGACGTAATCATATTTATTATTCCGCGAATAAAAGAATTTATAGAAAATATTTCATCATATTGTCCAATTTTTTGGAATGGTATAGTTATGATAGCTTGTATTACTGGAACTGTACCTTTCGTTAGCACTCCTATCAAAAAAGATATTGCAACAATAAAATATAGATGGTTTGTGACAACAATAAATACTAAAAAAATTGATAGTAATATTTCCGCAGTTATAAATACTGGTTTTGGCCCAAACATATCTAACAAACGTCCACATGCCAGCTTGCCCAAGAATGATCCTACTGTAAATCCAACGGTAAATGTTCCAATTATTTTTGGATCTAATCCCTTAAAAATTAGGAGTAACGGTAAAAAAGTGAAAATCTTTTCATTACTAAATGCATTTAATGCACTAGATAGAACAGTTAAAAATACTGGCTTAGATTTTAAAATGGCAAATGATGGTATAGCTGATGTTTTTTGTTTGGTATTTTTAGTTAATTTTGTATTTTGTTGGAAAAATATAAATAGTATTGATATAATTCCAAATACTCCAAATATAAAACACACTATTTTCCAACCAGATATAGAAAATAATGTGAGGGCAGCTATATATCCAGCAACTGCAATAAAAGGTATTCTTCCAATATCTCCGATTGCAGTAAAATCGCTTAGTATTTTACCTAATTTTTGCCGTGGAGTATTAAGTGTAAGATAGGAAAAACAAATATTATGAAATATAGTATAACCAATCATAGATATAATAAAAAATAAGGAAATTATTATAAAATTTGAGCAAAATGAAGCAAATAAGAAACATGTACTATAGATGAATATAAGCGAGCCAATAATCCTAAAAGGACTTAATATTTTAGCTATATACATAGTACCTAGGCTGGCTATAGTACCCAATGCAGCACCTAATGATATAATAATACCTATTTCTTTCTCACCATAGCCATAAAGCAAAACAATAAATGATAAGATAACAGGAATCGAAGCAAAAAAACCATCATTCATACTATGATAGAAATTGAGCAAAAAATATCTTTTTTTATCAAGCATTATAATTCTCAGTGTTGGGATATAGTCTTGTTCTTTGGAACAGCGGCGATAACTTTCGGTAAAAGCTTCGTACCTATTTGTTCAGTGAGGTACAAGTATATCCAATTTTTTATGGGGTATTTTATCGGGGTATATATAAAATATATTTTTATAACTATTTATATTAACAGAATAAAATTATAAAATATTTTAGCCCACTAGACTTCCCTGCGGGAAGTCGTGGGCAAGCGTTCCGCTTGAGCGCTTAAAGCAAAAGGCAAAAATCGCGGCAATGGCCGCTCAATATGGAGAAAGTAAAATGGCAATTACACAGGAAGAGGTCAAGGCCATCAGACAGGAACTGAACAGTCTGAAACCGGATGCGGCCACAACTGGAAATCAGGAACTGACCGTGAAGCAGACAATCATTGCCCTTGCCCCGACATTGGAACGGATGAAGAAGCGCGGCTTTGAATTGCCAGAAATTGTGGACAAGCTTCATGACAAGGGGATTGAGGTAAAAGCACAAACTCTGGCCAAATATCTCGCCGAGGCCAGACGCCAGAAGGAAACCAGAAAGAACAAAAGACAGGCGGCCAGCCCGCATTGCTCCGCGCCGGAGACGGCTTGTCGCAATACGGGGCCCGTGGCCGCAGACACACCCCCCAAACCACCGGCACCAGAGGTCGGAGCGGGAATCAGTAAGCCAGCGGAGCGGCCAAAAGTCAGATACGGAACATTTGAAATTAAGCCCGATATTCCCCTGGGCGAACTGTAAGGAGAATAACATGCCACAAACATATGGCTACATCAGGGTATCAAGCCTTGACCAGAACGAAGACAGGCAACTCATCGCCATGAAGACGCAAGGCATACCGCTGGAACGGATTTTCACGGACAAACAGTCCGGAAAGGATTTCCAGAGGCCGCAATACAAGAAAATGCTACGCGTCTTGTGCCCTGGCGACCAGCTTTGCATTTCAAGCATTGATCGGCTGGGCCGCAATTACGAGGAAATACAGAATCAGTGGCGCATCATTACCAAGGAAAGGCAGGTGGATATTTTTGTGCTGGACATGCCCTTGCTGGATACCAGACGCGACAAGGATTTGCTTGGCACATTCATTGCCGACCTTGTTTTACAAGTGCTTTCCTTTGTCGCCCAGAACGAGCGTGAGAATATCCGCAAACGGCAAGCGGAGGGCATAGCCGCCGCCAAACTCAAAGGCGTCCGCTTTGGCCGTGAAGAAAAACCCCTGCCGGATAATTTCCTGGAAAATTGCGCACTCTGGCAAGACGGCCACATTTCAGGACTTGAGGCGGCAAGAAGGTGCCAGATGCCCCAAAGCACATTTTATCGGAAAGCCGGATATTTTCGCGATGGCGAACCTGAAGTAGTCTAACAAGGTGTACTTTTTGGGGAAAATGTTTTCCACTCCTTTTAGGCAAGAAAAAAGTCCCTGTCAAACCTCGCCGGACAACAAATCTATTCCACGCCCCTCCTTACCTCAAAGTACACCTTGTTAGACAACATTGGTGCTGTCTTCACGGAGACTTCCGGCTTTCCGGTAAAAGGTGCTTGATGGCATCCTGCATCTCCTGGCGGCTTCCAGACCGGAAATATGGCCATTGAGCCAGAGGGCGCAATTCTCCGGAAAATTGTCCGGCAAGGGTTTGATTTCGCGTCCAAAGCGCACGCCGCGCTGTCTGGCCGCCGCAATGCCTTCGGCCTGTCGGGTACGGATGCTTTCCCGTTCATTCTGGGCAATGAAAGAAAGCACCTGCAAGACCAGATCGGCAATGAATGTCCCGAGCAGGTTTTTGTCCCGCCTGGTGTCGAGCAGGGGCATGTCCAGGACGAGAATGTCCACGCTCTTTTCCTTGGTCAGCACGCGCCACTGTTCCAGAATCTCCTCATAATTGCGGCCGAGCCGGTCAATGCTGGTAACGCAGAGCTGGTCGCCCGGCCTGAGCTTTTTGAGCATGGCCTGATACTGCGGGCGCTGAAAATCCTTGCCCGACATTTTGTCCATGAAAATGTGCCCTGACGGTATGCTCTGCTGCTCAAGAGCGATGCGCTGACGGCTCTCGTTTTGATCTGTGCTGGATACGCGGATGTATCCGTACGTTTTTGCCATGACGGTTTCTCCTTTCAGTGAATTCTTGTTCACAGTTCGCCATCCGGAATATCGGGCGGGATGTCAGCAACAATGAATCTGCCGCGTTGTTCGTCTCTCGGAGGCGGCGGGGGCGTGTCTCTCTTTTGCGTTTTCTGGCCTTCCCGCTGCCGTCTGGCCTCGGTCAGATATTTGGTCAGGGTTTGGGCCTTCACCTCAATCCCTTTCTCGTGCAACTTTTCGACAATCTCCTGTGTGTCGAAGCCGCGCTTCTTCATCCGCTCCAGCGTCGGGGCAAGGGTGAAAATGGCCTGCTTCACGATCATGGCGCGGTTTCCGTCCAGCGTGACAGTGGCGGGCTTGAGCTTGGCGAACTCCTGTCTGATTTCCTTCACTTGGCTGGCTGTGATGGTCATGGTGGTTTTCTCCTATGGGTGACGGGGAATGTCCCTCGATTTGTCTTTTGCCTTTGGCGGTCAAGCGGCACGCTTGCCCACTGGTTTTCGCCAGAAAACCCTAGTGGGCTATGACTCGCCTTCGAGTCGAGATTCCCGGCGGACGATCAGCGCATCCTTGAGCGACGGCGTTGCGGCACAGCTTCCGGCTCTTGCCGAATGTGCTGGTCACGCTCGGACTGCTGTCGGGCTTCCGCTTTCTGACGTTCGCGCTCCTGCTGCTCTTCTTCCTCCCGCTGCCGCTGTTCCTCCTTTTCCTGAAGGAATGCGGCGTGGAGCGGCATGATTTCCGGCTGGAGGGTGAACTCCCGGTATTCCTCCAGTTCATCCTGAAAGTCCCGCCCCTGTTGCATCAGGCTGCGCATGTTATGGGCATTGACTTCCTGCTCCTGTGCATACTGCGCCTTGAGCAGGGAATATTGTCTTGAAAGCTCTTGCAGCCGCTTTTCAAGCGTTTTATTTTCGGCCTGCAATTTGTCTCTGGCGGCAGCGATCATGCTTTTTTCGGCAAGGGATTTTTGCTGCTGCGTCATGATTGTCTATGCCTGTTTCAGCACGGATTTGTAATTGAGCAATGACGCCTGCGGCAGTTCCGGCATGTCCGATAGAATGGCTTCCGCCTCACGGGCCTGCTGTTCCATGGATTGCAGACGTTCCTGCAAGACTTCTTCCTGCTTCCGTCTTTCAGCCATTTCTCCGATGAGCAGCAGGGCTTCATGCGCTACAGCATCGGCCTCGCTCCGCAGACCGGCGAGGGCCTCCTTTTGCTGCTTGAACTCTCGCGTATCCAGATGCTTTTTCGCTGAACCGGGCTTCTGCTCGACGCCACGCTGAATGTTGAAGCCCCGGCTTTGCAGGTAGCCGGGCAATTCGGTTTGCAGCTTTTTCAGACTGGCGCGAGTATAAATACTGTTGGCGCTGAGCCGCCCGTCCGGCGTCATCGGCACATGAAGGAAGTGCATGTGCGGCGTTTTTTCATCCATATGAGCCATGGCCGAGATGACATTTTCCTTGCCGACAAACTCGGTGAGATAGGCCGCGGCTTCCGCAAAAAAGAGTCTGGTTTCATCGGCATTGAGCTTGTCGAAAAATTCCTTGTCCGAACTGACAATCAGGCCGCACAGATGCACGGCATCCTTGCGCACAGCCTTGACCATGAGCAGGTCGTCAATGCGGTTCTGAATAGCTTCGGCATAACTGGAAGATGGGGTTTCACATAAATCATAATTTCCGGTACTCCGACTTTAGTCGATATCGGGATTGGAATGACTCTCGCGCTCGCGTCGGTTGTGCGACTGGATGCCGCGAACGGCGTCTTTCTTGAACTTGTCCATATGCAAGACGAGGAGTGACATTGTTTTCTCCTTCATTGTTCTTTGGGGGGCGACGTGGGCACAGGGGCGAAGCAAGGGATGCCTGGAAGAAAACGTGCCCACCTTTTTTCCCGTGCCCTCGTTTGATTTCCCACAGGTGGGCATAACAAAGAGACACCGCATGGGCAGTTGCCCACCTGCCCACCATGCCCACGCGTTTTGGGTACTGTTATGATGATTCATCATTGCCGCTTTCATTGGGTAAAACGATGACGTAGGCCCGAACTCTGCCTATGTCGGCGCTCATTTCGGCCTCCCAATATAGAGATGAAGGCTTGAGCTAGCTGACATTGTCTTCACCGCTGCTCAGGCGTTCAATAAGCTCCCTGATGTCCTCAACACGCAAGTCGGTGGTGCGGGGGCCAAGTTTTACAGGCTTGGGATAGCGGCCTGTTCGGCAGCCTTCCCACCACGCGCTTTCACAGATGGGGATGCAGGCCAGAATCTGGGGCAGACGAACAAAGCCGAATTCGGGGAATGACGGTTTACGTTGAGCCATGAAAAAACCTCCTGAAGGGTGTTGGTCTTCAGGAGGCTCTGACACACAAAAACAGATTCCCGTGAGGGAATTTGGCGGGAAAAAGACGGGAAAACGCGGGAATACGGGAAAATGGAGCCCAAAAATCAGGCTTTGACGATATGGTAGGCGTCCGCTTCTTCAAGAAGACGGTTCATCAGGTTTCGATACGACTTGGGATCGCTGTATTCTTTTTCCGTGAACAGGCGGCCAAGCTGCGTTTTTCTGTCCATCTGGGTTTTGTGTCCGGTTTCGGGCTTGTCGGCACCGCACCAGTAAAACAGCACATAGGCGATCACTTGTTGAGGATATGAATCCTTCATGCCCTCGTAGATGGCATGATCCAGTTTTCCCCTCCAGACAGTGGCCGGAATCCTGAAAGTAAGTCCGCCGTCTTCCGTTTCTTCCACTGCTGGCTGTTCTCTCTGTAATTGGGGACTTTCAGGGGGAATGTTTTCTGGGGGCATGGCTTTGAGAATAGATTCTACAAGCGCACGAGTGATTCCCTTCACTTCTTTGTGCAAGGGATAATTGCGGAGAAATCTGATGGTGTCATCCCGATTGACAAGAATGGTGTCAACAAAAATATACGATATAAAATGATAGCTCAATGCTGGTATAGATATTGGATTTTCAAACAAAGGAGAGTCAGGCGAGTATGGGTCAAAGAAATCTTCTGTCTCAAGCCTTTTCAGGGAATGGAACAGAAACGCCCTCTCTTCAGGAAATATGTTTTCAATTTCATCATACGTTTCTTCCAGGATATACTGGAGTCCCAGTTCCAGAGCATTGGCATGGATATTCCACGAAAGCTTTTTAAAAATTCCATGATCTCACACCCAAACAAATAGGTGTGAAATTGTTTATCTGACAGACAGGGTTGCGGTAAAGCAGGATTTTCTATGTTATAGACGGTCTGATTGCTGTCAGCGAAGTCTTTCCAGTACGCTTCATGCCCCCTGCGCCATAATTCCGCAGGAAAAACGGCATGAGGCCACATCGCCTGAATGACGGTTTCGACTTCGTTCGAGGTCAGCCGGTATGCCTGCCGTACCCTGCCGAGGGATATTTTTTGCTGGTCCAACATGGAGGAAAGCGTAGCTCAAACGCCGAGTTCGGACAATATGTGAAAACAGGCTGCGCGGATTTTTGTGAGGCATTGCGCAAAAATGCCGCCTGCAAAAAAAGACCTCCCCCTAGAGGTCTTGCGTAAGCACGTTGTTTTTTGTGGTCAGCGTCTGCTGACGCAGCAACGTAGATCCTGCACCATGGTTTCAAATCGTCCTTCTTTTTCTCCAAGCCAATGCAAAATTCTGTCGTACAGCCATTGTGGATCCGTATCCAGACGGTATCCGTTGATATCCAGAAAGACATGGCAGCTCGCAAAGGCTACACGTTTGTTGCCGTCAACAAACGGATGGTTGATGAGCAGGCTTTCCATGAGCGCGGCGGCTTCTTCGATGATGTCCGCATAATAGCCGCTTTGCGGCCGAAACAATGCCGCTTCAATGGCTCCGAGGTCGCGCACGCCATTGGAGCCGCCATATACTTTGATGGCTTCGGCGTGGATGGCCAGAACTTCATGCAGGGTCGGGTAATCCCTCATTTCGCCAGTTTCCGGTACAGGCTGCCGTATTGCTCCATACTGCGCCTGAACGCCTCCATCACATGCCTGCGGGGAGTATTGCCGGTTTTGCGCTCAATGTAGTCGCGCAGGGCTTCATCCACCAGGGCTTGAATCTGGCGGCCTTCGCTCGCCGCTATGCTTTTCAGGGTTTGCAGCACGACCGGATCAGCCTGAGTGGCGAATTTGACCTTTGCCGCTTTTTCTGTCTGAGCCTGTTGCATGGCGATCTCCTGTATCCGGATGATGGCAGGCTTTCATGAAATGTCAAGATATATCTTGACAGCCGTCACAAAGAAAACTGAGCAAAAAAGAACGCAAGCACTGTGTTCGGACAATATGAAAACAGGCAGCGCGGATTTTGCGAGGGCATCGCATGGGAATGCCGATACAAATATCCGTGCCGCCTGCTTGAGCAAAGGGGTATTTTTTCAGCTATACCACGCCCGGATCATGTCCATGTCGTCATAGCCAGCCAGCCTCATGCGTTCTTTGGTTTCTTCACTCCAGCCAGTATCAGTAAGAGTAATCTGTTCATCTTCGGGGACTTTGCCGATAGTGACAAATGTATTCTGCTCTGAGGGTTGGGGTGTTTTCGGGGAGTGAATGGTATCGGTCATGGTTGCCTCCATGCTTATCGTTTAGTGGCGTGTAATTCGTCGAGGTAGTTGGCTTATCAACATGATAATATATTGATTTAAAACAACTTTATTTGTATAAAACCAAAAATAACCCCCAATATAAACCCCTATTTTAAGCGCATGTCATTGGCTCAAAAATAACGGAAAAAGACATTTTGCCACTTGTATCTGCCTATTGGATTTCAGTGGGTAGCGTTGGACTGTGATAGACTATCAGCCCGTGGATGACATGGGCTTTTGATATTATGGAGAAGGGGAGATTTGATTTTTGCTATATCTTACTGTTATTGCTGAGATAAAAAATTTAAAAATTTTTCATACCAACGTCCGTACCAACAAACCGGAATTATTACCGGAGTTCTGGTCTATCTGCCGCCTCCGATGTGGTATTTTGCAGGCCATTTTTATCCATTTAAGCCCATTTTATGAGCTGGTTATTAACAGTGCAAAACAAATTTATCCCTTGACTTGACACTGTCTTGTAGTACCATAAGTTATGAACAGTAAGCAGTGCAAAACCTTGGAGGCCATATTCACCGATCCGGTTAACCCTGCTATTCCATGGTCGGACATCGAAGGCGTATTCCGCGCTTAAGGTGGAACTATCAAGGAGGGACGCGGCTCTCGCGTATGGTTTATCTGGGAAAAACAGGTTGCGGTATTTCACCGCCCGCATCCACAGCCCATCACCGACAAGGGAGCGGTGAAATCCGTCAAGAGATATTTTACAAATATAGGATTGAAACCATGAACACTATGACATATAAAGGCTATCAGGGAAAATTTGAATACGACAGGATGCAGATATTTTCCACGGAGAAGTCCTGCACCTCAATGACGTGGTAACATTCCAAGGGCGTTCCATTGATGAGTTGAAACAGGCTTTAGCTGGTTCCGTGGAAGATTACCTATTACTTTGCAAGGAAGTGGGAAAGAAACCTGAAAAAACTTTTTCGGGAAGATTTAATATTCGTATTTCTCCTGAGCTGCACCAACAGATTGCAAGAAAAGCGACTGAATCCGGAGTAAGCCTAAATAGCTGGATTATAGAGCAGATGGTACAGGCTACAAAATAAGAGAGATATAATGGAATTTAATTTTTCACAACCCATGACAGCTTATGAATTGATTGCAATAATTATCTCTGTACTAGCATTTATAACACCTTTTATTCAAAAAATATACTGTCATTTCTTTAGAAGAGTTAATTTAAAATTTATCCCAAATGGTCAAATAAAATTGCTATTTAATCAAAGCGGTGGTTATATAAGATTGTACGGAGTATATGAATCAGAAAATCAGCAGTCGATTATTAGAAATATAACTGTAAAAATTACAAGATCTAATGACAATACAATCTTTACTTTTAATTGGTCTTGCTTTATATCTCCTGTAAC
>VSMX01000093.1:0-7396 GCA_009773975.1 Desulfovibrio sp.
ATGACGCCACAAAAATCATCCTGGGCGGAGCCACTGGCCGAATCGGCCGGGCAATCCGCAACCTGATCGACAACGAGCCCGGCTACGCGCTTTCCGGCGCTGTGGAGAATCCCGATTATCTAGGCGATCTTCGCAATCTGGATTGCATTGTTGCCGACAATCTCGAGGAAGTGCTCAAGCTTGCGGAAGGGGTGATCATTGATTTCACCCAGGCCAATGTGGCCATGCATTCAGCCAGCGTGGCGGCCTCATTTGGCCGCCCCATAGTAATAGGGACGACTGGCCTCAATCCGGCGCAAAAGGCGCAGCTTGCGGATCTGGGCAAAAAATGTCCGCTATTGTGGTCTGGCAACATGAGTATTGGCGTAAATGTTCTCCTGCGTATTCTGCCACAGCTGGCCAAAACTCTTGGGCCGGATTACGACATGGAAATAGTGGAGATACACCATAACCGCAAAAAAGACGCGCCCAGCGGCACGGCGCTGATGCTGGGCGAAGCGCTGGCAGAAGCCAGGGACTGGGATTTTGAAGCCTGCAAAAAAACATGCCGGGAAGGGATGACAGGCGAACGCCCCAAAATGGAGATTGGAATCCAGGCGGTAAGGGGTGGCGATGTTGCCGGCGTGCATACCGTTTACTTTTTTGGCCCCGGTGAAAGAATAGAAGTTACCCACCAGGCCCATGGCAGGGAAAATTTCGCCATGGGCGCCCTGACTGCCGCAAAATGGCTGAAGAATCAAAAAGCCGGCAAGCTCTATTCAATGCAGGATATGTTCGCCTGCAACAGTTAGAAGCAGTCTTCACATGCACATTTTGTCCTCTCGCTGCGTCATGCCGCGCAACCGGTGCCCCGCATCCGCAAGCCGCTTTCAGCGGCAACGGCTGCGTCGGATTTCGTAAATTATTCCGGTCGAGTACCGTTAGTGCACACCCCCTTCATAATTTACTTATCTTCCTTGCGAGATAACAAAATTCACCATGTGAAGACAGCTTCTTAATTATATTTGTAAAATCATGCTGGAAGATCCGAAACCCCGTCCTTCAGGGCGGGGGCACAGGCTTGTTCGGCCAGAAGGCCGATGTTTTAAACCACAAAGGTATTTGCCATGAATATACTGGTTACTCCCCGCTCGTTTGGAAAAAACAACCCCGAGCTTTTTGACAGGCTGAAAGCAGCGGGCCTGAATGTTATCCGCAATGAAACTGGCGGCATACTTGATGAAAAATCAATGATTGAGCTGATTGCGCCCTGCGAAGGCGTGATTATCGGAGTTGACCCGCTGAATGCCAAAGTTCTGGACGCGGCCAAAAATCTCGTGGCCATTTCCAAGTATGGCGTTGGGCTCGACAATATTGACCTGGCCCTGTGCAGGGAAAGGGGCATCAGGGTTTCCCGCACGGTCGGCGCAAACAGCAATGCCGTTGCCGATTACGCCCTGGCGCTCATGCTTGCGGTTGCCAGGAAGGTTTGCCTGATTGACAAGCGCTGTCATGAAAAAGACTGGAGCAAGATAACCGGCATTGATCTTTATGGAAAAACGCTGGGCATAATCGGCCTGGGCGCAATCGGCAAATGCGTGGCGCGCCGGGCAAACGGTTTTTCAATGAAGATTCTTGGTTTTGATCCTTGCTGGGATGATGATTTCTGCACTCAAATGAATGTTGAAAGAGCGGACATTGACCGCATTTGCAGGGAAGCGGACTTCATCAGCCTGCACTGTTTGCTGAATGATGAAACGGCCAATCTCATCAATGAACGCAGGATTGGCATGATGAAAAAGAATGCCATTATCATCAATACAGCCCGCGCAGGCCTGATTGACGGCAAGGCTCTCCTGGGCGCGCTGGAACGGAAAGCTATTTATGGCGCGGGGCTGGACGTTTTCGGGCAGGAGCCGCCCGAAAACAGGGCCTGGTATGAACTGGACAATCTGGTCATGGGCTCCCACTGTTCTTCCTCGACTCTGGGCGCGACTGAAATGATGGGGAACATGGCTGTGACAAACCTGTTAAATGATTTGAACCTCCCGGAATAAACGTAAATTTTTTTGTTTTTGCTACTGGACGCCGGCACTCGAGGACTTATTTAATCTGCAGCGGAGCACTCCGCCCGAATTTGATTTATCGATCCGGATGGTATTATGCGCATGCCGTCTGACACATAAAAAACGCGCAAATTGATTTTTTGGAGGATAGCCGTATGTCCAAAATTATTGGCATTGACCTTGGCACAACCAACTCATGCGTATATGTCATGGAAGGCAAGGAGCCCAAATGCATTACCAACCCGGAAGGCGGCCGCACGACGCCTTCCGTTGTCGCTTTTACAGACAAGGAAAGACTTGTCGGTGAGATTGCCAAGCGTCAGGCTGTTACCAACCCCAAACGCACAATTTTTGCCATCAAGCGTCTTATGGGACGCAAATATGATAGCGGCGAAGTGGAACGCTGGAAAGAGAATTCCCCATACGCGATTGTAAAAACCCCCAATGGCGATGCCGGTGTTGAAGTTGACGGCCGCGTTTATTCCGCGCCTGAAATTTCGGCAATGATTCTGGCCAAGCTGAAATCCGATGCCGAAGCCTATCTTGGCGAAACAGTAACGGAAGCCGTTATCACTGTCCCCGCGTATTTCAACGATGCCCAGCGCCAGGCCACCAAGGACGCCGGCCGTATTGCCGGCCTGGAAGTAAAACGTATCATCAACGAGCCTACAGCGGCATCCCTAGCCTATGGCTCGGACAAGAAGACAAATGAAAAGATAGGCGTTTTCGACCTTGGCGGCGGCACTTTCGACATTTCCATTCTGGAAGTTGGCGACGGCGTTGTTGAAGTCCGCTCTACAAATGGTGATACCTTCCTTGGCGGCGAAGACTTTGACCAGCGCATCATCAACTGGCTTGTCGAGGAATTCAGGAAAGACAAGGGGATTGATCTTTCCCAGGACAGCATGGCCCTGCAGCGCCTGAAGGAAGCTGCCGAAAAGGCGAAGAAAGACCTGTCCACGGCCATGGAAGCCGAAATCAACCTGCCCTTTATCACTGCCAACCAGAGCGGCCCGCAGCATTTGCTGATCAAGCTGACTCGCGCCAAGCTGGAATCCCTGGTCAGCGACCTGGTTGACCGCACGGAAGAACCCTGTAACCAGGCTCTTACCGATGCCGGTCTTGCCCCGAAGGACGTCAACGAAATTCTGCTTGTTGGCGGCATGACCAGAATGCCCCTTGTGCAGCAGACAGTGGGCAAATTCTTTGGCAAGGAACCCAACCGCTCGGTCAACCCGGACGAAGTTGTGGCCATGGGCGCCGCAATTCAGGGCGGCATCCTTTCCGGCGATGTCAAGGACGTGTTGCTGCTTGACGTTACGCCGCTTTCACTCGGCATTGAAACCATGGGTGGCGTGTTCACAAAACTTATTGACCGCAATACGACCATTCCAACCAGAAAGAGCCAGGTGTTCACCACGGCCGCGGACAACCAGCCCTCCGTGTCAATCCACGTCCTGCAGGGCGAACGTCCAATGGCCGCCGACAACATGACCCTTGCCAGGTTTGACCTGACCGGCATTCCGCCGGCGCCGCGCGGTGTGCCGCAGATCGAAGTTTCCTTCGATATCGACGCCAACGGCATTGTGAACGTTTCCGCCAAGGATATGGGCACAGGCAAGGAACAGTCCATCAAGATTACGGCCAGCTCGGGCCTTTCGGAAGACGATATCAATCGCCTTGTCAAAGAAGCGGAGGCGCATGCCAATGACGACAAGAAGAAACAGGAGCTTATTGAAGCCCGCAACCATGCCGACAGCCTTATTTATGGCACGGAAAAATCTCTTGCCGATCTTGGCGACAAGGCCGATGCCTCTGTCAAGGCCGACATCGAAGGCAAAATTGCCGATCTGCGCAAACTGATGGAAGGCGATGACGCCGCCGCCATCAAGTCCGCAACCGAGGAACTGGCCAAGACATCCCACAAGCTGGCTGAAAATCTTTACCAGCAGCAGGCCCAGGAACAACCCCAGGGCAATGCCGGCGGCGCAGCTTCTGGATCCGCTGATGGCGATGACGTTGTGGATGCCGACTTTACAGAAGTCAAGAAATAAAAATATGTTCGATATGTAAACTTGCCAGAGTTTGCAGCCTGTATTAGAAAGGTCTGACTAGAAAAAAAGTCAGACCTTTCTATTTATGGGGTACTGCCATGCCTGCACGAATTTGGAACCTGTCATGTTTCAATGGCTTTTTCGCCATCCTTGCCCTGTGCTGCCTTTTCCTGAATGGCTGTTCGGTCTTGCAAGGTAAAAAGAGCGCCCAGCAAAGCAGCTCAAAAAAACCATGTATTGTCCTGGCTTTGCCGGATTCCGGCCCATATTCCGCGATTTCCACAAAAATCCGGCACGGCGCGCAAGAATCAAAGCTTGAACTTGCAAAAACAGGCATCAATGTGCGCATTGAAAACCTGAACACGGAATCGCCGTCGTGGCTCACCGCCCTTGACGCCCTGCCCGCCGAATGCGCTGTTGTGGGCGGCCCAATGCGTGAAAAAAGCTATCTGGCGGCAGAAAAAGCCGGCGCGCTGGAAAAACGCGCTTTTTTTGCTTTTATGCCGACCCTGAAGGCCACAGATGAAGGCAAGCGGGCCTGGCGTTTCTTCCCCAGCCCCAGGGACCAGATTGAAGCTTTGGTGCGCTTTGCCGCGGATGAACTCGGAATTCGCTCCTTCGGGTCTTTTTATCCCTCGGATTCATACGGCCAGCGAATGACCAAAATTTTGGAGACTACCCTTGTCTCCAAAAATATGACCCTCAAAAAGGCCTCCTACAATCCCAAGACCCCAGGAACATGGAGCAATTCCGCAGCCGAACTTGTGCAGCCAATCCAATCTCCCGGCAAAAGCCCTGTGCCACAAACCACATTCGAAGCCGTGCTTTTGCCTGATTCGTGGAAAAATGTGGACAAGATCACGAGCAGCCTGCTGGTCAATGGCGAGGATCGCCTGGTGCTTATGGGCACCACGCTATGGGAGCAGGGGCTTTCCGGCAAGCAGGTGCCTAACGCCCAGAATTACGCCCTGGCAATTTTCCCCGGCGCCTGGAACCGCGCCAGGGCGCCCAAAAGCCTCAAGGGCGCAAACAATGATTTCTGGACGGCCCTTGGTTATGACTTTATCCGCTTCGCGGCGCATATAGGCCTGAGCTCAAGGCCAACGGCAACCGAAATTACCACATACGCCAGACAGTCGTCCCCAGCAATGCGGGCTCTTGCGCCCATTACATACGATGGCCATGGCGTTGCCCATGAAAAGCTCCATCTTTTCCAGATTTCCTCTACTGGCATGAAACCAGCCAATGTGCAGGAACTGCGCCAGAAAAGACAGCAAATTCAGGAGCAGGCCGCCTTGCGCATCAGGAATATCCAGGCTGAAACCACGCCGGAGCCGGGGCTGACTCAAGAGTCGGCAGATTATTCAGAAGAGCCGGCAAGTTCAAATTCCGCGCCAACGCAAATCAGCGCGCCAGTTGAGCCGGAGCCGCAGCATATTCCGTCGCCCGCAATCATGCGTCCCGCAAGTCCGCAGACACCTGCGCAGCCCCAATTGGGCACAGTTCCCCAACCATCATATAAATTGCGTCTGCCAGTAAAAAAATGAGGCGAAAAATGAGCCGTACAGTCAGTGTTGAAGAAGTGAGGCACATGGCCAAACTTTCCAAACTCGAAATCGACAGCAGGGAAGAAGAATTGTTCAGGCACCAGTTTGGCGCCATTCTTGAACACATGGGCATTCTTTCCCAAGTCGATACTTCAAATATTGAACCTCTTTACACGCCTGCCACGCAGGATGAGTTTACCCGCGCCGACGTGGCAAACAATACGCGCCAGCGTGAGCAGATTTTGGCCAATGCCCCCCAGACTGACGGGGAATATTTTATTGTGCCCCGGATTGTGTAGCTGGATAAATTATGAACGACATATATTCCCTCTCCCTGACGGAAACAATAAAGCTTCTGCGGCAAAAAAAACTGAGTGTTTCCAAAGTTGTTTCAGCCTGCCTTGAACACATCAAGAAAACAGAGCCCCAAATAGCCGCGCTCCTGACAATTGACGGCGAACAGGCGCTTGAGCAGGCCGCCAGCATGGACGCTGAAGGGCCAAGGCCCGGGCAGCCCCTTTGGGGTATTCCGCTTGTGGTCAAGGATGCCATCTCGACAGGAGGAATCAGGACAACGGCCGCATCCAGAATTCTGGAAAACTTTATTCCCTTTTATGACGCCTTTGTCATCCAAAAGCTGAAAGAAGCAGGCGCAATCATCCTGGCCAAAGCAAATATGGATGAATTTGCCATGGGCTCGGCAACGGAGAATTCCGCCTTTCAGAAAACCAGAAATCCCTGGAACACCCAAAAGGTTCCGGGCGGATCTTCCGGCGGTTCGGCAGCTTCTGTCAGCGCCTGCCAATGCTATGGCGCCCTGGGTTCGGATACTGGCGGCTCCATCAGGCAGCCCGCGGCCTTTTGCGGCTGTGTCGGCCTCAAGCCTTCATACGGCAGGGTTTCCCGTTACGGGCTTTTCGCTTTTGCCTCGTCCCTGGACCAGATTGGCCCCATTGCCCGCTCGGTGGAAGATTGCGCCCGGATATTTTCGGTTATTGCCGGATTTGACGCCCGGGACAATACATCTTCCCCCGCGCCATGCGACGATTACCTTGCCGCGCTGGAAAAAGGCGGACTGGATGGCAAAACAATTGGCGTGGCTGGCAAATTTTTTGCCGAGGGGCTTGCCCCGGAAGTAAAAGAGGCTTGCGAAAACGCCATTGATGTTGCCAGGGCCAGCGGCGCGAAAATAATTGACGTGGAATTGCCCGACCCAAATATTGCAAGCGCAACCTACTATATTGTCGCAATGGCGGAAGCCAGTTCCAACCTCGCCCGGTATGACGGCGTGCGTTATGGACGCAGGGCGCCAGGCATAAAGGATCTGGACGAGCTTTATGTGCGCTCAAGAAGCGAAGGCTTTGGCGAGGAGGTTAAAAGGCGCATAATGCTTGGCTCATACGTGCTTTCAAGCGGCTATTATGACGCCTATTTCCGCAAGGCTGCCCAGACAAGGCGCATTATCTACGACAGTTACAAGAAAGTTCTTGAGCAATGCGATGTCATTGCCATGCCTGTAACCCCTGTTACAGCATGGGAACTGGGCGGTCATGCCGAAGACCCCCTGCAGGCCTATCTTATGGATGCCTTTACCCTGCCCATCAATCTGGCCGGATTGCCCGGAATATCCATCCCCGTGGGCCTCGGCAGGGAGAGCAAGATGCCAGTGGGCATCCAGCTTGTCGGCAAGGCCTTTGCCGAGGCCGAATTGCTCGGCGTGGCCCACGCAATGGAACAAAAGCTGCCCAAA
>VSMX01000093.1:7406-9115 GCA_009773975.1 Desulfovibrio sp.
TGCCCAAAATCGGCAACCCGGCGCTTTCATTTTTTTAATAGGCTTTTGGACGCCCGATATGTAAAAGAAGCCGCGCCGGATGAAAT
Source organism: Desulfovibrio sp. (assembly GCA_009773975.1). GTDB lineage: Bacteria > Desulfobacterota > Desulfovibrionia > Desulfovibrionales > Desulfovibrionaceae > Desulfovibrio. Next base: position 7,493 of record VSMX01000093.1, read on the forward strand.
ATCGGACCTTATAGCATTTTACGCATGAGAATATCTCTTGACGGCAAAGCAAGTTTGCCTTGAGATATTCTCATGCGCGCCTTTGCAAGCAAATCCGCGTTAGTACTACATCGGAAGACTTTATCAGTGAAGTGGATTTTTCCACGCTGGAACAATGCTCCGGTTCTTATGTGACTGATGATTTGCGGGAACGTCATGATCCGGATGGACATTCCTCCCTGATGCTGGTTTGTGCAAGGCTACGATATGTTGCAGTCCAGAAATGGGGCGCTGAACGTTATATGGGGATGAAAAAACTGGAAGAAAACAAATAAAGTCAAGGAAGGAAACACAGCAATGGAAATCTCCCAGTGCCGGTCTTGTTCCTTTTTTGCGACAGCCGCTCATGGCGGTCAAGGCAACCTGCGTCGCAGGCGCGCAAACGCGGCCTTGACAGCCATGAGCCAGGCTGCCGCATTTTGGAACGGCGACGCGGCTCTGGGAAAAATTTCATATGGAAAGCATTACTAAAAACACCGAGCTTCATCCACGGAAAGTGCGAAAAATTCTGGACGCTACCCTTTTGTTTGCAAATCCCGCTTATAATGCCCCGCGCGGGTTCTCCCCGCTGTGGATTGCGTTCATAACGCCTTGCCTGGCACAAAGCATCCGCTTCAGCCTCAAGCAGCGCATTCAACGTTTCCTCCACATTCTGGCGAACAACCTCGGCAACATGGCTGCGCAGCTCCAGCTCATCAACCGCGATAAATGAACCTTTCCTTTTTGCTGTCTCCCTGTTACTTTCCATTTGTAGCCCTTCCTTGCCGGTTTTGGCGTTTGTCTCTTGACCAAAACTAACCGACTTGGCGGGCTACTTCCATTTTAAAAATGTGCGAAAAATATCGTACGTTATCATTTGGAAAGGGATTACGGAAAGCGATTCGGTCACTTCGCTCCCATCCGCATCTGATTCAGGCCTGTTTTGCGCAAGCAGGATGTGTTTAAATATAAAATAGATGATCAGTAAAATCCATTCAGAATCTGCTAATCAATCTGATGAAATTCCAAATTTCGGAAAGAGTTATAGCCCACTATACTTCCCTGCGGAAAGCCGTGGGTTAAGAGGCTTCATGATTGAACTTTTAGTGATATTTTGACTTTGCGCTTCGAAAAGTTACGAAGTAACTCATAAGTGCGCAGTTATTACTTTTTGTGCAATTGTGCAGTTCTTACTTTTTGTGCAATTGTGATGTTGAGAATGATGTGAATTCCTTTTATATTTTCACCGAAAAGACACTTAAAGATTGCTTTAGTTTTAAGTGAAATCTTGAATGAAAAATCTTGAGAAGGTTGCGGCGCTTTGCGCCGCTTCCTTTTTTGCATTTTTGTCTTTTGATTTTGAAGCAGGCATCGGCTAAAGGTTTCGCCTTCGCTCTCCCCCTGCTCCGTCGGTCGCTGTCGCGCCCTCTCTTTGCGGCTGGCTAGGCGATGCAGTCCAGGGAGATAAGCAAAAAATTTTTGCGCCCTGGACGGCAAGCCGACAGCCGCATATTGGGAGCGAACACAACGATCCGACTGAAGCAGGCAGGGAGAGCGTGCCTTTCACCCTCTACTCCAGAGAGAGGGAGCAGAGCTATTTTTTAT
>VSMX01000094.1 GCA_009773975.1 Desulfovibrio sp.
GCAAATGAATGGAAATATCCATTGGAAATGGATGCTTCCGTTCAGGAAATGCTATAGCTGGAAATCCTGTTGGCCCGGAACACGCGAAAACAAGCAGGAGACATATAAAATGGATATGGATACCATCCTTCTGGATGCGGAAGAAAGAATGGAAAAGGCCCTGGGCTCGCTTGACCGCGACTTTGCCAAGCTGCGCACCGGCCGCGCCTCAACAGCCCTGGTTGACGGCATCAAGGCCGATTATTACGGCACAAAGACGCCAATCGGCCAGATGGCTTCCGTTGCCGTGCCGGATTCCCGCACCCTGACCATCCAGCCCTGGGACAAGGGGGGCATGGCCGCGGTCGAAAAGGCCATTCTCAAGTCCGATCTCGGCCTTACGCCCATAAACGATGGCAAGATTATCCGCATTGCCATTCCGCCGTTAACCGAGGAAAGGCGCAAGGAACTCGTCAAGGTTGCCCGCAAATACGGGGAGGAAGCCAAGGTTGCCGTGCGCGGCGTGCGCAGGGATTGCAACGATACCCTCAAGAAGGCTGAAAAGGACAAGGAAATAACAGAAGACGAGCTGAAAAAGGCTACCGATGATGTGCAGAAGCTGACCGACAAGTTTGTCGGGGAGGTGGACAAGCGCTGCCAGGAAAAGGAAAAGGAAATCATGGATATCTAGCATGGAGCGGATTCCGGATAAACTGCCGGCCCACATTGCCGTTATCATGGATGGAAACGGTCGCTGGGCCACGGCGCGCAATTTGCCGAGGACAGCCGGCCACAGGGCCGGCGCCGACGCTGTCAGGATTATTGTCGGGGAATGTGCCAAGATTGGCATAGGCTACCTTACACTCTACGCTTTTTCCAGCGAAAACTGGGCGCGTCCCAGGGCGGAAATCAGCGCGCTTTTCGGCCTGCTCGTCGAATTCCTGGGCAAGGAAACGCCAAGGCTGGTCGAGCAGAATATAAAGCTGAATGTTATCGGCGATATTGCGGCGCTGCCCGCTCCCAGCCGCCTGGCTCTTGGCCATGCAATGACCAGAACGGCCAGTGGCAGCCGCATGGTTCTCAACCTGGCCCTGAATTATGGCGGCCGGGACGAAATCCTGCGCGCGGCCAGGGCCCTTGTCCGCGATGGCCTGAAGCCGGACCAGATCACCGGGCAAAGCCTCGCGGAGCGGCTTTACACGGCAGGGCAGCCAGATCCCGATTTATTGATTCGCACCAGCGGCGAAAAACGCCTGAGCAATTTTCTTCTCTGGCAATGCGCCTACAGCGAGCTTTATTTTACCCGGGTGCTATGGCCCGATTTTGACGCGCAAAGGCTGCACAAGGCCCTGCAGGCCTATGCGGCCAGGAAACGCCGTTTTGGCGGCACGGAAGAAGCAATTATTCCGGAGGCATGATATGGCTGTTGATCACGCGGTTGATATCACCCGCACCATAACGGGCGTCGGTCTTTTGGCGATTCTCATTGTTGCGCTCTGGTTTCGCGGCTGGTTTTTGCTGGGCCTGATCCTGCTTGTGGCCGCGCTTGGCCTTTGGGAATTTTACGGGCTTTTCTGGGGCAAAACGGGCCGCATTCGCAGCCGTATTTGCGGCATAACCCTTGGCTGGCTCATGCTTTTGCTGACCTGGTACAACAGGCCCCAGGATGCCCTTGTCTGCCTTGGGGCCGGTTTTGTGCTGGCTTCCCTGAGCTTTCTTTTTCGCTGGGACGTTGTCGAGGAGGACAATGCCTTTTCGGCCAGCGGCATTTTCATGACCGGTCTTTCCTATATTCCGCTGCTTTTGCTGCCGGCCACCTACCTTGCCACAAGCAAGCTGGTTTTTGTGCTGGGGGCGGTGGCGATTTCCGATACCGCCGCCTATTTTGTCGGCACGCGCTTCGGACACCACAAGCTGTGGCCCAGGGTTTCGCCGAACAAAAGCTCGGAGGGCGCGGTGGGCAGCCTGGCGGGCTGCGTTCTGTTCTGCGCAATTTACGGGCCAATTTACGGGCAGGCCGGCTGGTTTGCCTTTGCGATCCTGGGGATTGCGGTCAATGCCTTCGCCCAGCTGGGTGACCTTTTTGAATCCGCGCTCAAACGCTCCGTGCACGTCAAGGATTCCGGGCATTTGCTGCCCGGTCACGGCGGCATTCTCGACAGGGCCGACAGCTTTCTCTTCGCCATGCCCATGGTTGCCGTCGTTGACCAGTGGTATTCGTTTTTTTGATGCTGGGCAGGCGTAAAGTTTTTTTTGAATGATTCTCTATTCAGGAATGTAAAAATGGGAAGTGAACAAGTGACATCCATCCCTCGCCAGAGTATTTTCGCATTGAAAATATCTCTTGACTGCAAAGTAAATTTGCCTTGATGTATTCTCGTGCGCGCCTTTGCAAGCAAAGTCGCGTTAGAGCATTGCTCAATTTTATTGAGGCAATGCTCTACAATGAGGGGAGGATGGCACTATCACGGCTTTACATAATGGCAGTATCTGATAAACGATCCCCTCCTCAAGCCTATGTTTTCCCCGCCACCTTCTGCATGTCATCGCCATAACCGATAATCAGCAGGCTGTCGCCCTTTTGCAGGACATGATCCGGGTCGGGCACAAAGCGATACTTGTCGCTGTCCTTTTCGCGCACGGCCGCGACAAGAAGATTGCTTTTCCTGCGCACATTGAGATCCCTCAGGCTCTTTCCGGCCCAGTCGTCAACCGTCGCCTCCTGGATAAAAACGCCGCGGCCAATGGGCAGCAGATCCAGGAAGCCGGGATTATCCAGCTTGAAAGCCATTTGTTTTGCGGCGTCAATTTCGGGTTGCACAATTATGGCGACGCCCATGCGTTCAAGGACTTTTTTATGCAGCGGACTGGACGCCTTGACCATGATTTTTTTGGCTCCCAGCTCCTGCAGGCCCATGATGGCCAGGAGCGCGGCCTCAAGATGGCTGCCTATTGTGACGGCCACAACATCGAGCGTATGCACCTTGAGCTCGGCAAGGGTATTGATATCAGCCGCGTCCGCTTCGTAAACATGACTCATTATTTCCCTGGCCTGCTGCACGCGGGCATAGTCGATGTCTATTCCCGCGCAGGTATGGCCCATTTCGGTTAGGGATTTTCCCAGCTGCATGCCAAATTTGCCAAGTCCGATTATGCCTGCTTCCATGATTTTCAACCTAGGGGTATGTTCTCTTCCGGATACCTGAAGGAAACTGGAGCCTGGAAGCACTGGACTGTCGCCAATAGCCAGATTGGCCCCAATTTGCCCACGAACATCAGGATGCAGAGAACAAGTTTGCTTGCGTCCGAAAGCCCGGACGTAAGATTGATTGAAAGCCCGACCGTGCAGAAGGCCGAGACCACCTCGAAAAAAATATCAAAAAATGGTTTTGAATGCTCATGCGGGGATGCGCCCTGTTCGAGAAGCAGGATAAGGAAGCTGGCCGCGAAAATAATATGCAGCCCAAAGGCCAGCAAAAGCAGGGCCTTTTGCACGGTTGCCTCGCCAAAGGCCCGCTGTCTGGCGATTGCCTGGTTTCTGCCCCTGAAATTCGCCAGTAAAAATGCGGCCAGGACCCTGAATGTCGTTGTTTTAATTCCGCCCGCGCATGAACCAGGCGATCCGCCAATGAACATGAGAAATATGACCAGCAAGAGCGCCGCGCTGCTCAGGCTGGCCTGGTTAATTGTCGCAAAGCCGGCTGTCCGGCAGGTTACGGATTCAAAAAACGCGCTGCAGATCCTGTCGCCCAGGGAAAAGGAGGCAAAGCCGGGATTGAGGCAGCCCAGCAGAAAAAGTATTGCCGCGCCGCCCAGCACAAGCCAGCAAGTTACGCCAAGAACAAGCCTGCTGTAAAAGGAAAGGGGGGGCGCGCGTCTTGTGGAAAGCAGGCTGCCTGCCTTCCTGTAAAGCTCGTCCAGCACATAAAAGCCCAGGCCGCCCAAAACTATGAGGGCCATGATGACGATATTCATGGCGTAGTTCGTGCGAAATTGCTCGAGACTGTCCCCCCACGGAGCAAAACCGGCATTGCAAAAGGCGGACACGGAAAGAAAAACGGAATTGAACAGCCTTTGCTGCCCATCGAAAAACAGCCAGAGAAGGATTGCGCCAGCCGCCTCTACAAGAAAAACAATGGCCACGACGCGCAACAGAAAGCCTTTCAGGCTATGGCGCGGATCGTATGATATGCCCTGTTCGAGCGCGATTCTCTCCGAAAAGGCGACGCGGTTGTTGATCAGCAGGCCCGCAAGTGTTGTCAGGGAAATTATGCCTATTCCACCCAGTTGCATCAGTACCAGAACAACAGTCTGGCCACCGATGTTGAAAACTTCAAAAACATCAAAAGGCGCAAGGCCGGTAACGCAAAAAGCCGAAACGGAAATGAAAAGCGCATCAATCCAGCTTACTTCCGCATTGCGGAAGGCCGGCAGCAAAAGCAGCAGAGCCCCTGCAAAAATAGCCAGGGCAAAGGCAATTATGGGCAGGATAAAAGGCCTGGCCGAACCGTTTGCAAGTCTCATCAAGAAAATTTTACCAGCCTTTGGGCGGCCTTACAATCAGGGTTTTATCAAATCGTGTCAGAATATCCCTGCATTTGTAATTGCTTTTTTACCAGGTTGTTAGAACATATAGGCACTTGATTGGGACCCTGCAGAAGCATCATGCATTGTTTTCACTTCTTTGGGTATGAACCGGGCAATCATAAAAAAGGGGCTTACGCCCCCGATTTTATCTCATTTGTCCATAGGTGACAATTATCGTTAAGGTAAGCCTGCAATCCTGATTTAACTTATTATATAATAATGACAGAATTTCAACAAAACGTGCCTGCAAATTCACATTGATGAAAATCTCCAAAAATTTGTTCAAACAATATATGCTCAATAAAACCGGAATTGCTCCGCTTTGCGCCCTATTCCTTCTTCGCCTCCGGCTTTTTCTCCACAGCCTTTTTCTGCGGTTTGGGCATTTCTATCACATTGCCGTCAGGCTCAAGCAGGTAAAGGGCCTGGACAGGGCAGACCTCCATGCAGGCCGTGATTTTCTTGCCTTCCTGGCCGCGCCATTCGCGGCACATGTCGCAGCGCACGGCGACTTCGCGGCAATGGGGAGGGTCAAGCGGCGGAGCGGAATTTTCGGCTTCTTCCTGCTGTAAATTGCAATGGGCAGGGGCATCGAGCTGAATTGTACCGTATGGGCAGGCCTTGATGCACATTTCGCAGGCAATGCAAAGCTCTTCATGGAAATCAATGACGCCGGATTCCATCTGTTTCAGGGCGCCAGTGGGGCAGACATTGCAGCAGGGGGCGTGCTCGCACTGGTGGCAGCGCACGCTTGTCTTCATTTCATGCGTCTTGATTACCTGCACCCGCGCAACAAGCACATCCCTGTGCTTCATGGCTTCCTTGAAGGTCATGTTGTGATGGGCCGCAATGCAGGCCACTTCGCAGCGGCGGCATGCGATACATTTGTCGGCCTTGATTTTGATGCATTCAATCATTTTCCATTATCCTCACATTCTACGGCAAGACCAACCATTGCCAGGCCATGACCGCCGGAAAACCGGATGTTCGTATCACCGCAGCGCGGACAGAAAAATTCGCGCCTTTTCATTTCAAAGCTGTGGCCGCAAGCCGCGCATTGGCAAGCCAGGGGCAGGCGGGCAAGCTCAAGATCTGCGTTTTCGGCAAGCGTGCCTTCCGCAAAAAGCTCGAAGCAGGCCTTCAGCGTTACTTCTTCCACGCAGGACATCAGGCCAAGCTCGCAGCTTATCTTTTTTATCCGCGCTTTTTGCCCCTGATGTTGCTTGTTGTATTTTTCAAGCTCGTCCAGGGCCACCTTCAAAAGGCCCCGGACAAGGCTGGCCTCATGCAAGCTCAACGCTCCGTGCAGGAAACGCAGGGATCAATGCTGTTGGTAATCAGGGCCACATCCGCGACTTCGCAATTGCGCATCATCACGCCCAGGGCCTCCCAGTTCATGTAGGATGGCACGCGCCATTTCAGCCGGTCCGGGATATCCGTGCCATTTGTCCTGATAAAGTAAAAAACCTCGCCGCGGGGCGCTTCGCTCCTGGCGCAGGCTTCCGTTACCGGAATGGGATTCATTGGAGCGCAGTGCGCTCCTTCCGGCATTTTGGCGCAGCATTGCCTGATAATGTTTATGGATTCAAAGATTTCATCCAGCCTTACCTGGGTGCGGGCATGGATGTCGCACTCATTCTTGACAATTACCTTGAAATCAAGTTCGGGATAGGCGGAATAGGGCGAATCCCTGCGCACGTCGTCGCTGATGCCGGAAGCCCTGGCCACAGGCCCCACAACTCCAAGGCTGATCGCGTCCTCGTGGGGCAACAGGCCTATGCCCTTTGTGCGCGTTACAACATTGTGGTTGTTGAGGTAAAGATCGCGAATTTCCGCAACCTGTGGCTCGAATTTTTCCAGGGCCCTGAGCATGTAATCGATCAGTTCCTGGTCAATATTGTACTTCACGCCGCCAATGCAGTTGGCCGCAAGGTTCATGCGGTTGCCGTACACGGTTTCCTTGATGTCCTGGACGATTTCGCGCACTTCCATGACGTGCATGAAAAGGGACTTGAAGCCGATGATATGGGCCTGGATAGCGGTATTGAACATGTGCGAGGCAATGCGCTTGATTTCTTCGGCCAGCACGCGCAGGTAACGCGCCCGCATGGGCACTGTTATGCCCAGGGCGTTTTCCACGGCCATGCAGTATGTGAAGGAATGGCTGTTGGAGCAAAGCGAACACACGCGCTCGGTCAGGGTGGTGTTCTTTACAAGGTTTCGTTTGGCGGCCATTGCTTCCATGCCGCGGTGCACATGGCCGCTGGTCAGGCTGACGTTGCGGATGGTTTCGCCCTGAACCTCAAGCTGGAAATAGACGGGTTCTTCCAGGGCCACATGCACGGGGCCCAGAGGCAGGTTAAAGGTGCTTGAACTCATGACTGGCCTCCGCGGTCGGAAAGAATGCGTTCCCATAGATCATTGGAAGTTGAACCGTTCATCATGATTGAAAGCGGCACAATATCGCCAAGCAGGCCCTTGTCCAGCTCCTCGTCCAGGAAGAGGCGGCGCGGATTGGGATGACTGGTTACATTGACGCCGTAAAGCTCCATCATCTCGCGCTCGTGCCAGTCGGCATTGGCAAAGATGGTCGTAATGGACGGAACGGAGGGATGTTCGGCATCCATGTTGACAGTTACGCCATAAACAACGCCCTTGAGCACAAATTCATAACAGGCCGAATGCATGAGGCCGTTGGCATCCCCCTGGCGGTTGTAGGCCGCGATGATGGCCAGGCGCGCGCCGGCATCCTTGAGGATTTTTGCCGCGCCCGTTATTTCGTCTGCCCTGTCCAGGGTGTACCAGTGAAAGCCGTTGCCGAAACTGTCTTCCGTATGCCGGATGGCATTTGGCTGCGTACACAAGGCAGCCAGGGCATCCATCACCCCGGCATCGCCCTTGATTATATCTGGCATGTTTGTTCTCTTCTATTGTATGGCCGGCAATTGCCGGCGTCATTTATGACAAATTTGTTATCAGGAAGTGGATTTGGCTTCGCTTTTTTGCGCCGCGTTTTTTTCCGCTTCCGGCTTCATGCTGATTTGCTCACCGGGATTTTCTGCCGCCGGCAAGTCGCCAGCCGTGCCGGGCCCGGCTACTGCGGGATAAACCCTTTCATTGCGCCTGGCATCCTCAAGCTGGCGGCATTTGGGGCAAAGCCTGCGCACATGGTCGGCCTCGACATTTGGGTCATGCGCGTAAATCTTTTCGGCAAGCTTGAGCGGCAGCGGGCGAATCAGCTCGCCGCATTCGATGCAGGGCTCGAAGTTGATGGTGTGCTGTTCCAACACATTGTATTTTTCATCTTCCGTATGCGCCAGATGCCAGTCATTATCCAGGCTCATGGCGCCTGTGGGGCAAAAGTGGCGGCAGGCGGCGCAAAGACAGCAGGAATTACGCCAGATGGTAATGGTGAAGCCACTGTTATCGGGCTTTTTGTCGATATTGATCGCGCCGGCCGCGCAGGCATAGCGGCACATGCCGCAGCCCACGCAGAGTTCGGGATCGACAATGCAGCGGCCCCTGACGCGTTTTGGCGTGAATGTTTCGCCAACCGGGTATGGATCCGTGCTCGGGCCCTCGAGCAGGTTGTTGAGCAGAACCTTCAGAAAACCTGCCATATCAAACCCCCTTCGCCTTGTCCGCTGCCTTGTCCCTGTTTTTCAGCCCCGCGAACCTGCAAAGGTGGGAGCAGTGGCCGCAGCGCATGCAGGCTTTCTCATCTGCCGTCGCTTTTTTCCACCAGGCCCGCAGTTTTTGGGCAAGGGCATTTTTATCATTATTCATATTTTTGAGTATTTTTTATCGGCCCCAGTTTCTTATCTCTTTTGGCCGTCAGGTTTACTGTTTTTTTCGCCAAGCCCAACGAGCTTG
>VSMX01000095.1:0-4305 GCA_009773975.1 Desulfovibrio sp.
TTAGCTGGCGCAGTGCCCATCGGTTGACTAAATCTACGCCGCGCCCTGCAACGGCGGCACGGAAACCGACAGTTTCAAAAATGTTCCCATCGCCGCCGATGACATTGCGGGCCTTGTGGACTTTGCCAAAAAGAACAGGATAGATCTTGTCGTTCCAGGGCCCGAGCTTCCCCTGACCCTTGGCATTTGCGACAAAATGAAGGAAGCCGGCATCGACTGCTTTGGGCCGGACGCCTATTGCGCGCAGCTTGAAGGCAGCAAATCCTTCGCCAAGGACGTGATGGCCGCGGCGGGCGTGCCGACAGCGGCCTGCAGGGTCTTCGACGATCTGGACAAGGCTTCCGGATACGTGCGGCAAAAAGGCGCCCCGCTTGTGGTCAAGGCCGACGGCCTGGCTTCCGGCAAGGGCGTTGTGGTGGCCCAAAGCGTGGAAGAGGCCCTGGCGGCCTGCGAGGACATGCTGGGCAAGGGCAAGTTTGGCGCGGCCGGCAGCAGGGTTGTCATCGAGGAAATGCTGCCTGGCGAGGAAGTCTCTCTGCTTTGCGTCTGCGATGGCGAAGAGGCCTGGCCCCTGCCCTCGGCCCAGGATCACAAGGCTGTTTTTGACGGCGACAATGGCCCGAATACCGGCGGCATGGGCGCCTACAGCCCGGCGCCGCTATTGCCGGACGAAAATCTGACCGAAATGGCGGCCAAAGTGGCGGAGCCAATTCTGCGCGAAATGAAAAAGCGCGGACATCCTTTTGTGGGCGTGCTTTATGCCGGACTGATGATAGGGCCGGAAGGCGCGAAGGTGCTGGAATATAACGCCCGTTTTGGCGATCCGGAATGCCAGCCGCTCCTGATGCGTCTTGAGGGCGATCTTGCGGCCCTGCTTAAATCCTGCGCGCAGGGCAGGATGGATAAAAACAGTGTCAGCTTCGACAAAAGAAGCGCCCTGGGCGTTGTGCTGGCCGCAGAGGGCTATCCCGGCTCATATCCGAAGGGCATGGAAATATCCGGCCTTGAGCAGGCCGAGGCCCTGGACGGAGTAAAGGTTTTTCACGGCGGAACAAAAGCAGAAAACGGCAAGCTCGTTTCCAGCGGCGGCCGGGTGCTTTGCGTAACGGCGCTTGGCGACACGCTGGGAGAAGCCCGGAAACAGGCCTACGCCGCTCTCGGGAAAATAGAAATGCCCCAAAGCTTCAATCGGACGGATATCGGCGGCAAGGGCATTGCGCGGCTGGCAAGGCGGCAATAAGGCGAAACCATAATGTTCAAGGAACCTGTTCCCAGATATCAGCTGATAATAGGCAGCGCGCTCAGACACTCCTTCATCGGGCCGGCCAGGCAGCCCAAACGCTGGGACAAGCCCCACGAGCCGCGGCCAAAACTGCTCTCGCGGGACTTTGTGCTGCTTTTTCTGATGGCCATGTGTTCCAACAGCTACATTGCAGTCTATTACTGCTTTGAGCAGTGGATGCAGGGCCTGGGCATAGCGCCAGCCTGGCGCGGCGTGCTGCTTTCTTCGCTTTTCGCGATGATTCTGCTCTTTCGCCCACTGACCAGCATCATCCTGCTCAAGCACGGCAAATTGTGGTCCATGCTGATTTCGCTTGTTATCTGCACCCTGGTCATGCTGGTCTATCCTTTTGTGCAGCCGCATAACGCCATCGAGGTTATTCTCGCCCTGCGCCTCCTTCAGGGCGTTGCGCTGGCCGTGTATTCGGCCTGCACAGTGGCTGTTCTGGTCGAATGCATTCCGCCGGGCCAGTCCGCGCGCGGCTTCGCCCTGTTTTCGCTGACAATGCTTCTGCCCTATTCGATTATTCCCGGCATCTCGGAAACCCTGCTGCCCATATTGGGCGGCGAGGCGCGCCTTTTCGCGGTAATGGCCATTCTGGGCATTCCTTCCCTGATAATGGTACTGCTTTTGTCCAAAAGATTGAAAAAGCCCGAAATGCCGGCCGAAGGCCAGGGCAGCATGAGCATACAGGCAATTCTGCATTCCATCCTGCATTCCGGCCTGGGCTATCTCTATATGGCCTGCCTGTGCTTTTCCATGATGACCAACATGGCCATATTTTTCATGAAAGGGCTTTGCCAGCTAACAGGCGAGCATCCGGCCGCGTTCTTCACGACCTACAGCATAACAATTATTCTGGTGCGCGTTTTCGGCAGCCACAACATGGATACACTGCCGCGCCACAAGGTAACCATAATCTGCGCCGCAATCCTGGCCCTGGTCATGCTGGGCTTCGTCATGGCCCCGCAATGGGCCTTCATACCCCTGGCCTGCGTTTACGGCCTTGCCCTTGGACTTTTGTATCCGCTGCTCGCGGCCGGGGTTTATGACCGTTCCACGCCACAAACGCGCTCGGTCAATTCTAACGTGATGATGGCAACTTTCGATGCCAGCGGAATGTTGGGGCCAATTCTTGGCGGCGCCGTGCTTGCCGGCAACATGGGTTACAGGGGCGTTTTCATTGCAGCCGCCATAACCGTCGCGCTATGCGGAACATTCATGCTGCTTGACCGGATGAGACTGCGGCGCGAAGGCAAGTTCAGGCTGGCAAGGCGTTAGTAATTTTTATGGGGGAAACCATAATTGATCTTGCGTGGAAAATGTTTGCTAGATACGCTGGACAAGCGTTGCGACAGGTATATCAGCGCCATTGTGCTGGGTCTGAATGACGCCCTTGTGGAAATGACAGGCGCCCTGGCGGGCTTTACCATGGCACTGCACGACAACAGGCTTATTGCGCTTGCCGGGCTGACCACGGGGGTGGCGGCAACGCTTTCCATGGCCGCATCGGAATTCCTGGCCAAGAAGGCCGATCCCGCGGCCAGGCATCCCTATACGGCGGCAATCTATACGGGCGCAACCTATCTGATTACGGTTGCCCTTCTGCTTTTGCCCTTCTTTATGCTGGATGATCCCTTTACCTCCCTGGGCTGCTGCCTGCTTACAGCCGCTTCAATAATTACCATGTTCACCTGGGCCGTGGCGCGCCTCCGCCAAAAGCCTTTTCTTGGCAATTGCCTGCAAATGCTTTCCATCAGCTTCAGCGTTTCGGCCATCGCCTTTGGCATAAGCTGGGCCGCCCGCTATTTCTGGGATCTCAAGGGGATGTGAAAACAGGGCAATTGCCGCATGTTCATGGAGAAGCTGCATGGATTACGGCGGTAATCCTGCTGTGGCTGCTTTATGGCGTTTGCCTCATTTTTTTCATAATCGCGGGAGATGATTTCGTCCATCATCCGCAAGTTCCTTTGTGGTTTGAGACCTGGGCCTTCAGGCCTAACCAGCCCGCATCCCGCCCTGAAGGGCTTTGTTGTCAATGTGATTAATAAATACTATGGAATCCGTCTTCACATGCGCATCTTGCCTTATTGCTGCGCAAGATTTAGTAAATTATTTCCTTTAACGTCATTCCCGAGGAGGATGGGTCATGGCAAACGAGACTGCCCTGGTGATCATTGATATGCAGCATGATTTCATTTCGCTGGAAAGTCCCCTTTGCATGAGGGAAGTCAGTAAGATAATTCCGGGCATCAAGGCCCTGATTGCGGAAGCGCGCAAAAAAGGCTGGCCCGTGATTTATGTTATTCGCGAACATGACCCGTCTGGCGCGGATATCGAGAAATTCCGCCTTAAGTATTTTGAAAAATACCCTTTTTGCATAACTGGAGAGAAAGGCGCGGAAGTGGCGGAAGATATCAGGCCGGAGAAGGGCGATATTGTTATCGGCAAGACGCGCTTTTCGGGCTTTTTCGGCACCAGGCTGGACCTTGTCCTGCGCCGCCTTGGTATCAGGCGCCTGCTGCTTTGCGGGGCGCAATATCCCAACTGCATTCGCGCCACAGCGGTGGACGGCATCGGGCTTGATTATGACGTGGAGATTTGCCCGGATGCAACCTGGGGCGCAAGCCAGGAAGTAATTGACGCCAATATTTATGATATGCGCAATATGGGGATAAAATTTTCAGGCCTTGAAGAAATCGCGGCTGAGGAATGATGTCTTTTTGCGCGGTCAAAAACCGGACGCCCGGCGGCGATTGTCGGCGTGCGTCCGGTTTTTACTTGCCAACCTTGAACACCAGCGCCTGATACCAGTAAAGGCTGGCGTCCGGCTTGCGCCAGGAGCCCTGGGGCAAATTGGCCTTCTGACAGAGATGCTCGAGATACTGTTTTCTGTCCCAGCCCTGCTCAACGGGAACCTGGGGCAAAAAAACGCCGCTATGCCCGTTGTATTGCAGGATAAGGCCGTCGCGCCCGATTTCAATCTGCGCGGGGTCGGGGCAGCGGGTGGGGTCGGCCAGCAC
>VSMX01000095.1:4315-8312 GCA_009773975.1 Desulfovibrio sp.
ATTTTTCGAGGGCCGGGAACCGGGGGTCATTGAAAGCCGCGGCCCTGGCCATGTTCCAGACATTGATCCAAAGCGGCTCATGGCCGACGATTGTGCCAATGCAACCGCGCAGCTGGCCATTTTCGGCAATTGTAACGAATGAGCCAAGATTGCGGTTTACAGCATCAGGGTTTGCCGCGCACTCCCTGATTGTAACTGGCGTGGGATTGAGGGGCGCGGCATCACTGTCGCCGTCCAGCACGCTTTGAATTGCAAGAGTGGCCTGCCTGCCGAGATATTCTTTCTGGGCATTATCGAGCTCAAATGAAAGGGGCATGATTGTATCCTTGCTAATAGGTTTTGCCCTGTGGGGGACGAGGCAACGCTTGTACAATAGCCTCTGAACGCCATCCGCGCAAGTTTGCATTTATAGAGAACGAAATCGCTCCCTATACAAAATCCGTCAGGTTTTTGCGCCGGGAAGCTCCGTAAGCCAGGCGAAAACCACGCTTTTTGCCTGGCAGTCTTCGGCATTGAAATGTTCGGATTTCACTGCCGGCATCTATATGTGAAATTGCACCCCTGAAATAAAAAAGCCGCGAGCATTGCTGGCGGCTTTTGATCCGTAAGTTTATTTGTGGTTTGAGACCCTGGCCTCAGGCCGTAAGCCCGCACCCCTTTGGTTGCTTGGCGACAGGCAGGGCCGGATTTTACTCTTCGCCTTCTGCCTGCGCCTGCTTCCCGGCGCCCTTGAGACCATACATGGTGGTTGAGCCCGAGGACCAGTATTCCAGCACCTCTTCGTCAATCAGGGCGGTGAGGATCTTTTTCACTTCCCTGGGCTTCTTGTCCGGGAAAAGCGGCAGGAAGTCATTGAAATAAAACTTGGATTTTGTTTTTGCCTTGCTGTTGAGGAAGTCAACGATGGCATTTTTTTCTTCCGGAGTAACGGCGCCAGCCATGAGGATTCTCCTGTTTGCGATTTATGTAGGCGGGCCGGCGCAAAGCCGGCCCCAAACATTGCTAGAATTTGAACTGCGTGCTCTGACGCCAGGTATAATAGGCAGCTTCCCGGAAGTCGTCAATCAGATGCTCGGTGAAGGGCAGGCCAGTCAGTTCGAAGAACCTTTCCCAGCCGATGCGTTCGGCCCAGTCGCCCAGGCGTTCATATTTGCGGGCATCGCTGGCATAGACGTGGACAATCTTTTTCACGGTCTCGACCAGTTCTGTCCAGCGCGGCGGGTCATTGGGAATGTAGGCCACGACGACCTTGGAGAACTTGGGCCAGGTGATGCGGTTGGAGACCTTGCCGCCAATCATGATGGCAATGCCGTCGCCCTCGCCGTCGGCGATGGGCAGGGCCGGGCACATGGTGTAGCAGTTGCCGCAATACATGCAGCGGTCATCCTTGATGGCGATGGAATTGACCATCTTGCCGTCGTATTCCACCTTGGTGGGACGCACTGCGGAGGTCGGGCAGGCGGCCACGGCCAGCGGGATTTCGCAAAGCTGGTCGGCCCATTCGTGGTCGATCATCGGCGGTTTGCGGTGAATGCCGACAAGGCCGATATCGGAGCAATGCACGGCGCCGCACATATTGATGCAGCAGGCCAGGGCCACGCGCACCGGGGCGGGCATGGCCATGTGGACAAAGTCCTCGAACAGGGCGTCCATTACGCACTTGACAGGGCCGGAAGCGTCGGTCGCCGGGGTATGGCAGTGGATCCAGCCCTGGGTGTGAATCATGTTACACACGCAGGCGCCCGTTCCGCCCACGGGGAACTTGTAGGAACCGCCGGGGAACTTGCGGGAATTGAGGTCTTTTACGAGTTCATCCTTGGTTTTTTCGTCGGTTACCATGAACTCGATATTGTTGCGGGTTGTCCAGCGCACATAGCCGCCGCAGTATTTGTCGGCGATATCGCAGACTTCGCGGATATGGGTGATGGACATGGTGCGGGCGCCGCCGCAGCGCACGGTATAGACCTTGGCGCCGCTTTCGGAAACATGCAAAAGCACGCCGGGTTCAAGGATTTCATGATAGGCCCATTTGCCGAAGTTCTCGGCGATGACGGGCGGGAAATACTGGTTGTATTTGTGAGGGCCGATGTCCGAGATTCGGCCTTCCATGGGTTTTTTCGGATCGTAGCCAGTGGATATGAAAGCCATTGCGGTATCCCCCAAATATTAGCGTTGATGGCGTTTGCGGTAATCTGCCAGACTGCGGTTCCAGCCGCCGGGCACTTCCGATTCCTTGAAGAAGATGAACGGATTGCTGCGAGGATCCTTGATCTGGCAGGGCTGGGCGGGCACATTCGTGGCTTCCAGGAGTTTCTGGAAGGAAAGCCGCTTCATGGTCTCGCCGACTCTCTCGCGGTTCTTGCCTTCTTCCATCCACCAGTCCCAAATGTTTTCAATCAGTTCCTTGATTTCGTCGTAGGGCTCCTGCACTTCCACAAATGGCACAAGCACGCTGCCCATCTGGGCGCCGTCAACGACGGGGGCCTTGGCGCCGACGAGGATTGTCGCGCCGCGCTCGTCGCCAATGTGCAGGGCCTTTGGCATGGTGTTGATGCAGTGCATGCAACGCACGCATTCCCTGGTCTTGATGCTGAGCTTCCTTGAGACGGAATCCCACTTCATGCAGCCGGAGGGACAGCGTTCGACGACTTCCTTTTCGATGTCGAACGGGCCCCAGTCGCGGCCGGAATGGGCGCCGGCATTGGGTTTCAGCTTTCCGGCCACATATTCCTGCACGATTTCGTTATCGATCTTGATGTCGTCTTTCCAGGTGCCGACAACGGCGAAGTCGCTGCGGGCCATGGCGCACACGCAGCCGTTCGGACAGCCGTCGAACTTGAATTTGAATTTGTAGGGGAAAGCCGGACGATGCAGTTCGTCCTGATAGTCCATGGTCAGCTGGTAGCAGATGTCCTGGGTGTTGTAGCAGGCGAATTCGCAGCGGCTCATGCCGAGACAGGCCGAAGGCGTGCGCAGGTTGGAACCGGAGCCGCCGAGGTCGTTTTTCATGTCGTGGGTCAGCTGCCAGTAGATTTCCTCCAGCTGGGGGGTCTGGGTGCCCAGAAGCACGATGTCGCCTGTCGATCCGTGCATGTTGGTGAGGCCGGAGCCGCGCAGATCCCAGATGTCGCAAAGGGAGCGCAAAAACTCGCTGCTGTAGTATTTGCCGGAAGGCTGCGCCACACGCATGGTATGGAAAGCCGCGATGCCGGGGAACATTTCGGGCTGGTCGCAATAACGGCCGATAACGCCGCCGCCGTAACCGAACACGCCCACGATGCCGCCGTGTTTCCAGTGGGTTTCCTTTTCGTTATAGGAAAGCTCCATCAGCCCGAGAAGATCTTCGAGGCAGTCCGCCGGAATCTGGTAGTCAAGATTTTTCGGGTTTTTGGCGCGCTGCTCGGCTTCCGCCTTGATGTCCGAGACGAAGCTCGGCCAGGGGCCTTTTTCCAGCTCGTCAAGTTTGGGTGTCTGAAATTTTGCCATTACCATACCTCCAATGGTTGTAGTCGGGAAGCCGCGCGGGCTTTCCCGCAAGGAAACCATCCGCCCCGTTCTGCGGCCGGCCCAAAGGCCCCCGCCCCAGGCCAGCCTGATGCCTGGCGATCCCGGAAAATTCGCGAATCCGGCCAATGCGGCGCCAAGCCTCATTGGTTTCATGACACGGCTGTCAGGGGAAAATGCAATTCCTGGCGTCAATCGGTTTTTACAAACTTTTTCGACTTGCCGTTGGTTATCTGAATAATTGGATTAGCTCATTTTCCATGTTTTGACAACAGGATTGGCCGTTGTTCCCGAAATTTTGTAAATCAATTACGATTGCTCCGGACGGCGCCTGTTTGCCTTGCGCAAATTATTTTTTACTTATGGCAAATTTCTGCTTGACAGGACGGCGGTCAAGGCGTAGCTTGCCAAATCAACGCGGGAGTAACTCAGTGGTAGAGTGCAACCTTGCCAAGGTTGAAGTCGCGGGTTCAAATCCCGTCTCCCGCTCCAG
>VSMX01000096.1 GCA_009773975.1 Desulfovibrio sp.
ACCCCCATCAATCCCGACAAGTTTTATCGCCTCATGGCTGGCATCACGGAAGATGTTTACAGGGCCGTATATGGTTTCAGCCTTACCGAACTTGAAAATTTCGCCTGCCTCAATGAGGAGGGCGTACGAAACGCCCTTTACAGCGCCAGTTTTGGGCCAGGCATAACGGCGCCTGGTGAAGTTCTCAAATTCCTTGCCGCATGGCAGGGCAAACTGTTTTCTCCTGGTGGAAAAAAGGGCGAGTTGCAGCAAGATTTGAACGATCTGGAGAATTTGAATTCACGAATCCAGGTTCTGGCGGAAGCCAACGCCGGCTTTGACGCAGCCGCGCTCGAACTTGCCTCAACCCGCGACAAGCTTGCGGCAACCAGGACAAACCGAAAAAATCTTGAAGATGAACGGCGGGTTCTGGAACGCCGGCACGGCGTGTGGCGCCAGTGGAATGAGCTGCGCCTGTTGAATCTTCGCCTTGAATCCATGCCTATCAAGGCACCATTGGATTTTCCAGAAGACGGCGAGCAGCGTTTGCGGGATCTGGAGAAGGATAAAAGGGATCTGGAAAGGCAAATCGCGGAATTCAGGCAAAAAGTCGCCAGTTCGGAAGAGCAGAAAAAATCCCTGGTCATTGACACGGACCTTGCTGATGCGCTGCCCGTTTTGCGCAGGCTGGCGGAAAGAAAAATCAGCTACAATCACGCCCTTGGGCAAATAGCCGGGGAAGAAAACGGCCTGCAGCGAGGAGAAGCCAATCTGCGTTGCGCTCTTGCGCAGCTTGGGCCAGACTGGGATTGCCAGCGCATCCGCAAAACCAATCGTTCACTTTTCGCAAGAGAAGATCTGGAAAAGCAGGCCAGGGAAATGGCTGCCGCCGCTTCCGCGCACCAGGCTTGCGTGGATGCTCTTTCCAAAATTAATCGGGAAGTTGAAACTTGTATCCGGGCAGTGGCGGCAACAAGGGAAACGCTGGAGAATTTGCCGGATCCCGTGGCCGTGATGAATGGCGAGGAAAGGGATGAATTGCGCCAGAACATGGCGCGGCTTGATGAAAGCATCCGCCTTGGGCCTGTGCGGGAAAGGGCATTGGAGAATGCCAGGACTTCTTTCATGCGAGCCTACCAGAATCTCCACTTTTCCAAAATCGGCATGCAGCCCGGAAAACGGGAAAATATCGGCGAACTGGCCGAGGATGTCTTCGAGGGCGAGGAAAATGCAGAGCATCGGGAAAAGGAATGCGCCCTTCTGGATGCCTTGCTGGACAGGCAGGATGACGCGCTTGCTCTGGCAGCCGAAATGCAGGAAAAAATCGCCGCGCGGGGAGAACTCGACAAGGCCCTTAAGCAGGCCGAAAACGAAGCGGAAACAATCCGCAAAAAAATGGATGACATGCGAAGTTCCCTGCGCGACAAGGCTGGCCCCGGGCGCGAGGCCCTGGACGCAAGAGGCGCTGCCCTTCGCAATCTCCGCAGCCTGTCAACCAGCATGGCCACCGAAAAACAGCTTTTGCAGGAACTGGACAACAGAATAAATGAACAAAAGGCGCCGGCAGCCAGCAAGTCTGTCCCCCTGCTTGTTTTGGGCATTGCCCTGGCTGTGGCTGGCGCGGCCAGCCTTTTGGCCTTTTGGTTAGGGAATATTACCGAATTTCCGGTTACGGATACTCTTGCCTGGCCTGTAAATTTGTGGAGCGGCTATCTTGTGCTTGCCTGCGGAGTGGCCTTTTTGGCGGGCGGTCTTCCCAGAAGCGGCCCTGAGGCAAAGCAATTTGCCAATGAAATGGCTATTTTGCAGAACAGGCGTGAATCCCGCGCCCTCAAGCTTGCGGAATTGGGCGACCAGGTGCGGGTCTTGTGCGAAGAAGCCCAGGTGGACAGCGCGGATCCTATCACCCTGGATGCCACGGAAGTGCTTCTGGAAAGGGAAAGGGAAAAATGCTTCCACGAAGAGCAGGCCATGCAGGAAATGGAAGCCCAGCAGACCGAACTTGCGCGCATCAGGACAAAGGCCCAGGAGCTTGCGGTTGAAAGCCATGACCGCGAA
Source organism: Desulfovibrio sp. (assembly GCA_009773975.1). Lineage (GTDB taxonomy): Bacteria > Desulfobacterota > Desulfovibrionia > Desulfovibrionales > Desulfovibrionaceae > Desulfovibrio. The sequence goes on from VSMX01000096.1 coordinate 2,038, forward strand.
CAGGAGGCCCAACAGTACAGACGCCGCTGGCATGCCCTTATGCAGACCTTGCACCTTGCGACGGTGCCATCCCCGGAGAGCGCCACCACGTTTTTCGCAAGGGCGGAAACAGCCAGAATGGCCTATATGGCCGTTGCCAATGCCGATAATGAACTTAACCAGGTCTGGGACGATATGCACAACCTGGAAAAGCGAATCGCTTCCATGCCCCAGATTGCGCGGCTTTTGCAGGATTCTTCCGAACCATTGAGTCTTGAGGATGCGGTGCGCAGGATTCTTGAATCCTGCAGGGAGGCGGATGCCTGCCGGGATCAGCGCATCAGGGCTGCCGCGGATCTGAAAAACAACGAGGATGCCCTTGCCCGAGCGCAAGCCCTGCAGCAGCAGGCTGCTGCCGAACTTAAAACCGCGGAAGGGCGGCTTGAGCAGAGCCGTTCCACCTGGAATCAGAGCGTCGCAATTCTGGGGTTAGGCACTGACCTTAATCCTGAAACAGTGCGGGAAGCCTTCAAGTGCATGGAAAATTGCCTGCAGCTCGAATCCCGTCTGCAGAATTTGCGCACTGACCTTGAAAGATACGGGTCGGAACTGGCCGCGCTTGAGGTCCCTCTTGGTGAACTGGCCAGGTCTCTGGGCGCGGAATGCGAAAAAGACGATAAAAACGGCATCGACTGGATAGCCACGCTAAATGCTCTCCTGGCCAGGGCGGAAGCCATGGATCAGGAAAGATCGGCAGCCAGCCGCCTTGATATCCAGATAGGCCGCGAGAAGGACGAGCTTTCAGGCCTTGAGGCCAGGCTTGGTGCGGTTGAGAAACAGGAAGAAGAGCTTTTGTGCAAGGCAAATGCCAGGGATGCAGAAGAATTTGTGCGCCTTGCCCATGCCAGGAATGAAGAGCTGGAATTGCAAAAGAATCGCCTGAATATGCTGGATATTCTAAAGCTGGCTGCCGGAAAACAGCCCTTTGCGGAATTCCTGGCCTCTTTTGAAGGCAGCAATGAGGAAGATATGCAGGCCAGGCTGGATGAAATTGCCCGTGAACTGGAAAAATTGCTTGAGCTTGAGGAAAGTCTTGCTTCTCTCCAGGCCAGGCTGGATGCCCAGGTGGCTGCATTGTCACATTCCGGCGAACTTGCTGATTTGCGGCGGCAAAAATCGGTTCTGCTCGAAAAAATGGAAAATACAGCCCGCGAATGGAGCGTTCCGGCACTGGCATCGGCCATTCTTTGTGAGGCCAGAAACGTTTTTGAAAAGGAAAGACAGCCCGAAGTTATCGGCATCGCGTCCGATTTGTTCGCGTCGATTACCAATGGCCGCTGGAAGGGCCTGAGCATTTCCCTTGAAGATTCCACTCTGATGGTACTGCCGCAAAATGGCGAACCGGTACCGCCGGATTACCTGAGCCGGGGGGCGCAGGAACAGGCCTATCTTGCCTTGAGGCTTGCCTATATCAAGGAACATTCGCGGCATGCCCAGTCCTTGCCAATTATCATGGATGAAATCCTGGTCAACTTTGATCCGGAAAGGGTAAAACGCGCGGCAAGGACATTTGCCGGACTGGTTGACAGCCCGCACAAGCAGCAATTGTTTTATTTTACCTGCCAGCCACATGTGGCCGAAATGCATGCGGAAGTTTCGCCAGGCGCTGCCTGTTTCAAGGTGGAAAACAGGCAAATCACCGCAGCCTGATGCTGACGGATTCTCCTGGTAGCGGATAAACAAAAAGGCGCATTGAGCGCCCTTTTGTTTATCGCCGCGTCTATCTCAAATTTGTTTTTTTGCAGAAACCGGAAAAACTTCAATGCCAAGGTCAATATAGTCGGCAGCAAGCTTTTCAGAAGATAAATTCAGCGAAATATGACGCAATTCGTCAAGGGGAAAATTTGCAAGCCAGCCGGCAGCCTTTTCCGCAAGCATGGCCAATTCGTCCAGCGTGTTGAAAACAACAGCGGGGCAGGTTTTGTAAAGATAAAGACGACCATTTGCCAGCACGATTGGAAAAAGTCCACAGGCTACCGGCCTCAATTCCCTTGGCAGCCTGCAGCCCTTGCTGGTTTCGGATTTGCAGCCTTCCTTCCCCAGACAGGCTGTATTTTTGTTCAAAAGATAAAAGTCATCAGGCGTGCGCCCGCTTATCTGCCCGGGCAAAAGCGCCATGGGGAAGGGCTCGTCCGTACCTTGCGGGCCGCAACAATAAAGGCAGTCCGCGCAATAATCGTTATCAAGCCAGCCATCACGCCAGTCCAGAACTTTTTTTCGGTAAAAACAGGACGCCATTTTTCCAGATAATTCCAGAACCGATTTTTTTGGTTTTTTTTCATGGCACCAATTTAATGGTGAACCGCGCCGCGCGCAAGTATTTTGCCCGGGACAATCCGGAATTCCTCTGAACGCAATTTTGCGCTTGCAGGCAGAATAAAAATATTATATATAGCATGGACGTTGCGGAGAGGTGTCCGAGCTGGTCTAAGGAGCACGATTGGAAATCGTGTGTGGTCAAAAGCCACCGGGAGTTCGAATCTCCCCCTCTCCGCCAGGTATTTCAAGGGGTTACGGGTTTTCCGTAGCCCCTTTTTCATTAGTGGAACTTTTACAATTAGTGATTTCATTAGTGATTTCATTAGTGGAACTTTTATCAGCCCTGTTTTTCAACGATTTTTTGCCCCTCCTGACAACAATATTTTTTTCAAATTTTTCTTCCAAAAGTTCACTTTCAGGCGAATTGTTTTTGCCATTAGTGATTTCATTAGTGATATTTTCAAAAATTTCTGCCGCGCCCCGGTCAACGTCCAGGTCATGCAGATATATTTCTGTTGTCCGCAAGTTTTGATGGCCCAGCACTTTTTGTGCTTTATACGGGTCATGGAATCCCGTGGCGAGAAAATGCCTCAAGCTATGCGCCCCAAAATGCGGGATGCCGGCACGTTTGCACAAGTCGCGCATGAGGTATTTTATGCGATTGGCTGTTCGGGTGTAGGCAGTACCAGTGGAAGGATCGCAAAAAACATATTTTTCAGGCCCATTGCGCTGTTTTTCAAGACGGCTCAGCAAATCAAACAAGGTGTCGGACATTGCGATTTTACGGGCTTCCATGTTTCCTCCCCTCCGTTTTGAAGTCCATAGAGTGATAATGCGCCGTTCCAAGTCAATGTCCTCCCATGCAAAATTGCGTATTTCTGATATTCGGGCCGCTGTCTGTAGCAGGCAGGTGATAAAATCATGTTCAAAGCCTTCTTTCGCTGCGGCAAGCAACTTCTTTATGTCTCCGGCTGGAGGAACATATTTCACCGCCTTTTTTACGGCGTAGGCATCTATTTGTTGCGGAGGGTTGCCATTGGCATGACCCTCCTTGCAGGCCCATGTCCAGAGCGAGGATAGCTCTGTCTTATATTTGTTGGCGGTTTTTTTGCTTATCATGGTAGCTACAGTTTCAACGAAACCATCTATTACAGCGCGGTCAATTTCATTAAATGCGCTATCGCCGCCACAATAATCAATAAAACGCCTGTAGGCAGTCTTTTTGTACGAAATCGTGTTTGGCTTCAAGCGATTCTCGCAATATAACAAGTGAGCAGTACAAACATCACGCAAAACCAAAACGCTTTGCTGCGGCTTCGATCTCCTTTGTTCTTCTTCCCATGACAGCGCCGCCCGGCGTGTTGTGAATCCTGCCTTGCTTCCCGTTCTCACGCCGTCTTTGTATATTTCTACCAGCCAGCGGCTGCCGCTTTTTGTCTGATATTTGGATATTGCCACCTTCCAACTCCGCTCTTACCGGTCCGTCTTCCCAATAAAATCGTACTGAGCGCAAGTCATGCCCGCGTCCAACGCATTCATGTTTCCAGCGCCGCCATGTTTTGCGAAAAGTGTCCATGCTCACATTGAGCCGGTTGCACATCTCATGCGCTGTAATAAATTCAGGTTCCATAATAATTTCCATGTCTGATTATGGCTTGTTATTTGGGTATTGGCTGAATTAAACAAAAAAACCGCCAGATGGCGGCTCAAAATTGGCGCATTTCGCCAAAAAGCCCCCTTGCGGGGGCCTGAAATTGCGTTTTGTGGCTATTTTACTTCAAATACTTCCTCACATCCTCAAAATTCGTATTGAGGAATTTTGCCAGCATGACCGGGGCGCGGTTATGCCGCAGAAGATCGTCAAATACGCTGGTGGGAGAGGTCAATACCTCGGTTTTCAGCCAGAGCGAAAGATAATCCGCGCAAACATGGAACATTTCTCGGCCAATGCGCTCAAGCTCCAGGAGCGCGATTCCCTCATTGTAAAGATTTTTCCTCTCAGCCACGGTTGCAACGCGCCACCTCTCCACCTTTTCAAGATAGGCGTAATACTTGTCGCCCGGCTGAGGGCCGGGATAGTTGGTCTTGATTGCGGAAGGGAACTTGGGGGGTTGCGGCAATTCTTTCTTTTCGCGCACTTCAAGCTTTACGAGATACTCCACGGCCTCGGCCATTTTTGATTGTGGCAACTGCTTGTATGAGCCAAGCCGGAAATGATCGTTGAAACGGCTCCAGATTTGCGGAAAGCCGCCCTTGTGGGAGGCGTCCACAAGGGCAAGCGCCTTTGTCTTTACGATAGTTTGCAGAATGTTTTGGTCAGCCGGGCCAATGGGCGTGTCGGAGCCATTGGCTTGCTGAGGCTTTTCACCCGCTTCAAGCCTCTCTTTCATTGCATTGAACGCGCCGATATACGCCAGCTTCATTGCCAGGGCTTTTTTGCCAGTGTAGCCCATGACCAACAAAACAAAGCCGTCAAAATAGACGGTGTAATATGGTTCCTCACGTTCCGCGCCATTGCCGATTTTGACCTTGCGGGACATAAGCTCAAAATTGAGCTTATGAAAATCTTCAGGACATTGGCCAATTAACAACTCAATATCTCGAATTACATTTTTGTGATGTTTTCCGAAACATTCAGCAATTTTGAGTGAAGTTGTCGCGGGGCGTCCGTCAACAAGAGAAACGCTTGGAATAAGGTCAGACATGATAACCTCTGTGAATTTTGTGATTGCCTTTTGCAAATACAAAAGGCCGGAAGCTCACAACCGTCACAGATACGGCGGCGGATTTTTAGGGCAAGCCCCTGGACATTTCCCGCGCACTTCCGGCCCAATAAAGGCGAAAATATCTTGCCGCAACGGGCAAAAGAAAAGGCCGACTACGGGCGGCAATCCGTCTGTGAATCAAGGTGTTGTGAGCACCTGATTCACAGATAAGGGAATTTTATAGAAAAAGTCAAGCCGGGCTACAAAGCCGCCCGGCTGGCTTTTGCCCAATGGTCAAAGGAGGTAGGCAAAGCCTTGTGCCCCTCGGCCTTGCCGTTTTCGCCCGTTACCCTATCAATTCGGCTATGGGCAGGTCGCCAAACTCTCCACGGGCGCGGGAGTATCTATCTGTATTTATCCGGGTCAAAGCCAGTTTCTTCCCAATATTCCTTTTGGGCGGCAAGGGTACTTGGCGGGTAAATGCACTCGTAGCCAATATCGGCCAGCGTCAAATATATTTCCCCGCATTTTTCACACAGATACCAGGAGGCAAGCGGTATTTCTCCATTTTCCCCGTATATTCTGACTTCAACGTCTGTTTCAGGGATTTTATTCCTTTCGATTTCCACTACGGTAGAGCCAGGTTCAAGCAATTTGTTACAGGAACAGCACCTTTTACGCCGTGAAAGTAGCGGCATCCTGGAAAAGTCTTCGCCTGCTTGCCAGCATTTCATGCCTGGTTCTGGCTCATAATCGCAACTGCAAGAGAGGGCCATGATTATTCCTCATGCAAGATGGTCAGACCGTAAGCTTTGGCCGCTTCATGTTCTATGCGGCAGCCCCGCGCCTGCTCCCAGCCTCTGCAAAAATAAGCCACATGGCATTTGCTCATATTCTCCAGGGATTTTGCCAGGAAGCAAAGCGGGATATTCTCAACGCCGCGCTCTCTCATGTTTTCCGGCGCGTACCATTCGTCAGTGAACAGAGTGTTCACCACTTCGTAGCCCATCATGCCTTCCAGTGCTTTTATGGCCCTTTCCCGCGTGGCCACGATTTCCTCATCAGACTTGCCAGCCATAGGCTGGGACAGCATTGCTTTCATCTTTCCTCCATATATCTTATCCAAGCAAAAACCCCCTTGCGGGGGCCTGAAATTGCGTTTTGTAGCTATTTTACTTCAAATATTTCCTCACATCCTCGAAATTGTCATTGAGGAATTTCGCCAGCATGACCGGGGCGCGGTTATGCCGCAGAAGATCGTCAAA
>VSMX01000097.1 GCA_009773975.1 Desulfovibrio sp.
CCTTTATAATTTGTAGCATAGGTGTAAGAATGAGCCATAAAGACAGAATGAAGATTATAGAGCAGGAAGGCTCCGGCGGATTTGCTCTTGAAGAAGACACAAAAAGTGATTCGACAGCTGGTAAAAAGAATGATGACACTGTTGATGTAGCAGAAATTGTCGCAAAATATGACAAGGAAGCAACATTCAGAATTTTTCACGGCTGGCTGCAAACATTTATTCGTATTCTTTGTATTCTGTTTTCAGCCTTTCATCTCTATACAGCCGCCATGGGTCTTTATCCCCCTCAAATTCAACGCTCTGTCCATCTCGCCTTTGTATTGGTTTTGATTTATTTGCTTTATCCCGCGCGGGCTTCGGACAGCAAGCATAAACTATACTGGTATGATGTTTTGCTTTCGGCTGCTGGCGCGGCTGTCAGCATATACATTGTCTGGAATTATGATGTCATTGTTCTTGATGCCGGTCCGCCAACCCGGATGGACTTCATTTTTGGCTGCGCAGCCATTTTGCTTGTTCTTGAAGCCACAAGGAGAATTGTAGGTCTTCCAATAACTATAATTGCCGTAACTTTTTTGCTTTATGCAAAATTTGGCAATCTTATACCTGGCATGCTTGGCCATCCAGGCTTCTCTTTAAGGCGAATAGTTGGCCACATGTATCTTACGACCGAAGGTTTGTTTGGAATGCCTCTTGGTGTGGCTGCCTCATTCGTATTTCTGTTTATCCTTTTTGGCGCTTTTCTGCATAGCACAGGACTTGGAAAATTCTTTATCGACCTCGCGCTCGGCGCTGCTGGACGCTTTGTGGGTGGGCCTGCCAAGGTTGCGGTTCTGGCAAGTGGTTTTTTTGGCACAATTTCCGGATCTTCTGTTGCCAATACAGTTTCAACCGGAACTTTTACCATCCCATTAATGAAAAGCGTGGGTTACAGAAGCGCATTTGCGGGCGCAGTTGAGGCCGCGTCTTCAACAGGTGGCCAGATCATGCCGCCAATCATGGGCGCTGCAGCCTTCATCATGGCGCAATTTCTGGGCGTCGGCTACATTGATATTGCAAAAGCCGCGCTCATACCTGCCCTGCTCTATTATCTTGCCGTCGGTTTCATGGTTCACATGGAAGCAAAACGGCTTGGCCTCAAGGGAATTCCCAAAGAACGCCTGCCAAAGGCCTGGCGCGTTTTAAGAGAAGGTGGATATCTGCTCGTTCCCATAGCTGTTCTTGTATATTTGCTTTTGCAGGGCTATACCCCCCTGAAATCAGCTTATTATTGTATTATAACAACTGTTGTCATTTCACTGGTTGCCAATAACTGGAAAGCATGGCAAGGAGCGGCACCAAGCCACATGGGTGTTGGCCAGGCTCTTTCGCAGTGCAATAAACAGGCGTTAAATGACATTTTACTGGCCATGGAAAATGGCGGCCGTCTGGCGTTGGGTGTTTCAGCCGCCTGCGCTTGTACCGGCTTTGTAATTGGGGTCGTTACCCTGACAGGAGTTGGCCTCAAACTTGCCAATGCAATTCTTGCTCTTTCCGCGGGAAGTTTTGCACTTACGCTTTTTCTGACGATGCTTGCGTCCATTGTGCTTGGCATGGGTCTGCCAACCACTGCGAAATATATTGTTTTGGCAACAATTGCCGCGCCTGCAATCCAGAGTTTTGGCACGCCGATGCTTGCGGCCCATCTCTTCATCATGTATTTCGGAATCCTGGCAGATCTTACACCGCCGGTTGCCCTTGCAGCCTATGCGGCAGCAGGGATTGCGAGAGCAGAGCCCAACGCGACAGGATTCATGGCTGTAAAATTGGCCTTTGCGGGCTTTTTGATTCCGTATATCTTCTGTTACAATCCTGGTATGTTAATGATTGGCGCAAGCAATCTTGAGGTATTATTTATTGCATGCACTGCCGCTATAGGGATTGCTTCCCTTTCATTTGCCAGTGTTGGTTACTGGATGCGCAATCTTTTTTTCTGGGAGAGGCTTTTGCTTGTAGCCTCCGCAATAACTCTCATAACCCCTGGGCTCATGACTGATATTGTTGGTTTGGGGCTGTTGATAATAGTTTATTTTTTGCAAAAGATATTCAAAAATGGCCCGCATCACAAAAATAAAGAGGCAATTCAAACTGCCTGATAATAACCGGACTAATCCAATGGTAGCCTGATGGGTTTCCAGAATTCAAGCTGTTCGTTTTCTCGCTTCCGTGTGCTGGATCCGGTATCTGATGAACTTGTTCTTCAGATACCGGATCTTTTGCGTAAATATGCTTTTCGGGAAATTGACGAGTTACCTGAAATGTCCGCCTGGGGCTGGTCATGTTTTGATGATATGTTTGACACGGAATGGTCTGCGGCTTCCCCAAAAAAAGGAGACGCTGTATTTTTTTCCTTGCGGCTTGATATTCGCAGAATTCCGGCAGGAGTGATACGAAAGTATATGGCTCTTGCAATCAAGGAAGAAATAAAAAAATTAAAAGAAAGTGGAAAGACATATATCGCCCGCGAGCGTAAAAAAGAAATCAGGGAACAGGTTCTATTTAAATTGAAGAAACATTTTTTGCCTGTTCCAGGCGAATTCAATGTTGTCTGGTCAATCGCCAATAATGAAATCTGGTTTGCCTCAACCCAGACCAAAATCATTGATCTTTTTATGGAGCAATTCCTCAAGACATTCAATCTTCATCTTGAGCACAAAACTCCTTATGTTCTCGCTCAAATGATTTTGGGAGAAGAAAACCAGGAAAAGCTGGATTCCATCGAAGAAACCAATTTTGCAATTACAAGACCATAAACCGATTTAAATTTTAAAAAATATAAAAAACAAAGCATTACAAAAAGACTGGTGTGAATTATATGAGCTTGTCTTCCGAATATGGATCGCCTGATTTGATTTTGGGAGAAGAATTTTTGACATGGCTCTGGTATAAAAGCGATATTGCTTCATCTTTTTTCGAAGATCACAGCGGAGAGAAATTTCAGGTATATGTAGAGAAAAAAGTAGTGGTACAGGGCGGAAATGGAAACACAAAAGAAACAGCCTCTGTTTCCGGGTCACTTTCTCCTCTTCGGGAGGCCCGTTTTGGCCTTGGAACGGGGAAAAAGGTTTCAAGGGCATTTTTACGGCTGGAAAAGAACGATTTATGCTGGCAATTTTCAATTTCCGCAAATGATTTTAGCTTCCAGAGCTTGCGTCTTCCAAAAATTGGCGAAAAAGGTCAGGGTGAAGACCCGGATGCCCTGATACTTGAAAAAGTGTATCTTGTTGAAGAATGCTTACATATGTTTGACAGAATATTTGAAACATTTATTTCCATGCGTTTTTCAGATGACTGGCAAAGAGAAGTCGAAGCGGTAAGATCATGGATGACAGAACTCGATTAGCTCCAGAATTACTTGTGAAATCCAAAAATTTGCCTGCGCATTTCATGCGTTTTGCCAAAAAATGCCTGTGGATGCTTCTTGTTCTTTGGGGTATCACCCTGATTTCTTTCTGGGTGATACATCTTGCGCCCGGGTCTCCAACTGATCTTGACACAACCATGAATCCCTATGCCGGAGCAGCAGCAAGGCAGCAATTGGAAGCTATTTATGGCCTGGACAAGCCGCTTCATGTCCAATATCTTGATTGGCTCGAAAGACTTGTTCATTTTGATTTTGGCAAGTCAATGTCGGCGGATGCAAGACCTGTACTGGAAAAAATAAAAGAGAGACTTCCGCTTACAGTTTCCATGAATGCTATTTCGCTTTTTCTTACACTATTAATTGCCATCCCGGCAGGGGTAATTTCCGCTTGTAAACAGAATTCATTCTGGGACAGACTGGTAACCGTTCTCGTATTCCTTGGCTTTGCCATGCCTTCTTTTTGGTTTGCGCTTCTTCTGATGCTTTGGTTTGGGATTGATTTGCAGATATTTCCAATATCCGGTCTTACATCCATGGAATACCCCCACTTAAGTATCTGGGGTAAATTTTGCGACTTGAGCGCGCATCTTGCGTTGCCAATCATTGTTTACACTGTTGGTTCACTTGCAGCCATGTCCCGCTATATGCGTGGCTGCATGCTTGAAGTCCTGCGCCAGGATTATATTCTTACAGCGCAAGCAAAAGGATTGTCCCCATTTTATATCATCAGACATCACGCCTTGCGAAATGCCCTTTTGCCCCTGATAACCTTGTTGGGCTTAGCTGTGCCGGGGTTAATCGGGGGAAGTGTCATCATTGAATCAATTTTTGCATTGCCCGGTTTGGGGCAGCTTTTCTATTCCGCAGTAATGGCCAGAGATTATACAATGATAATGGGCAACCTGGTGCTTGGCGCCGTCTTGACTTTGGCCGGCAATCTTCTGGCAGATTTTTGTTACGGCCTGGCAGATCCGCGAATACGAACCATGGGTGAAAAAGGCTAATGATATACAAATCATTGAAAAGATTTTTGGGTAAAAATTTTATTTTCGCGCTGGGCCTGGGAATTGTGCTTGTCATGTCCATTGCAGCCCTTTGTGCGCCCCTTATAGCCCCTTATCCTCCAAATATTGAACATTTGAATAATATTCTTGAACCCCCTTCAATAAATTTTATCTGCGGCACAGACCGTTTGGGGCGCGATGTTTTTTCAAGACTCCTTTATGGCGGGAGAATTTCGTTATGGGTGGGATTTGTAGCCGTGGGAATTTCCATCTCCATTGGCACATTTCTGGGCCTTGTAAGCGGATATTTCAGAAAATATGTGGATGAAACAATAATGCGCCTTGTTGATGTCATGCTTTGTTTCCCATCATTTTTTCTGATTTTGGCTGTGATAGCTTTTTTGGAGCCGAGTCTTGCAAATATCATGGTCGTAATTGGACTGACGTCCTGGATGGGGGTGACGAGGCTTGTCCGGGCAGATACGCTTAGTTTGCGGGAACGGGATTTTATTGCCTCGGCTCGTTTGGCAGGTTGTTCCACCCCACGCATTCTTTTTCGGCATATATTGCCCAATGTATTGGCGCCTGTTTTGATAACGGCTACCCTTGGCGTTGCCGGGGCAATCCTGATTGAATCCAGTCTCAGTTTCCTTGGCCTGGGCGTCCAGCCACCTACGCCAAGTTGGGGCAATATGCTTATGGAAGGAAAAGTTGCAATTGAAATTGCTCCCTGGTTATCCATTTTTCCAGGGCTCGCCATATTGATTACGGTTCTTGGTTATAATCTTCTTGGTGAAAGCCTGAGGGACATGTTTGACCCAAGGCTAAAATCCTAGTTCTTCCCGGCCATTGAGTATTTTCATAAAGCTTTTGCCATATTTTTTTGATTTTTAGCAAAGACGAAACTTTCCTGACAGCATTGCGAAGGTTAGTTATCATGTTGGAATATCTAAGAATACGCAATCTCGCTCTTATTGAAGACATGTCTCTGGAATTTTCTGGAGGCATTAATGTATTAACAGGTGAAACAGGAGTTGGTAAAAGCTTCATTGTAAAATCACTTGGCTTTTTACTTGGAGAAAAGCTTCAGGCAAATCTTGTAAGAAAGGGAGCTGATCACGCACAGGTGGAAGCGCTTTTTATAATAAATGACAAAGAGATTTTAATCAGAAGGGAATTGGCCGCGGAAAGCGGAAGAAGCCGTCTTTATATTAATGATGTTTTAAAATCGCAAGATAGCCTGAAAGAATTACGACATACATTGATAAGCCATACCAGCCAACATGCGCAACAGCAACTCCTTCATCCTGCCTTTCAGGCAAAAATGATGGACAATGTTTTTTCCCAGCCGGGATTGCTTGCAAAACGGGATACGCTTCTTGAAAAATTGCAAACTCTGGCCAAAGAAAAAAAGCAATTGTCCGAACGAGTTGAAAAGCTTGCTGAAAGGCGGGATCTTCTTGAAATGCAAAGTGAGGAGATAGCCAAAGTGTCTCCAAGGGAGGGGGAAGAAGAAGAACTGGAAATTATTCGCGCAAAAGTCAGGGCTGAAGAGGCTCTCCAACATAATTACTCAAAGGCGCGATCCATTCTTCATGGAGAAAATGAACCGGGTCTACTGGATATGCTCACAGATTTGGAAAAACTTTTATTCCAGATGAGCAAAACAGATACTTCAATGCAGCAGGATCTGGATGCCGTCTCGGCTTTGCGCGACCAACTTTCCGATCTCGGCATGAGAATGAAGCATTCTTCTTCTGAACTTGAAGATATCAATATGGACAAGATTGAAGAAAGATTATTTGCGCTTGCCCAACTAAAACGCAAATTAAAACGCTCTTTGCCAGAAATTCTTGCTCTCCAGAAAGAAATTGAAGAAAACCTCTCTTTTCTTGATGCCTGTTCTCTGGATCCGGCCCATTTGGAAAAGGAAATAACAGCCATTGAAAATGAACTACGAAAAATTGTCGAACAAATAAAACCTATTCGCCATGAATCGGCAACCCTGTTTGCGCGCAAACTGGAAAACCAATTACAAGACCTTGGATTTTCGGAACATGTAAAAGTTATTCCGGATTTTCCCGAATTTGAAATCTGGCCGGGCATTGTGGATGAAAAAACCAAAATTCTCTGGGCGCCAAATCCTGGTCAAACTCCCCAGGCACTTGACAAGATTGCATCCGGCGGCGAGCTATCCAGATTTCTTCTGGCATGGATATCATTAAAAAGCGACTCTGATGACACAACTTTTATTTTTGATGAAGTTGATGCCGGAATTGGGGGAATGACTTTAAACAAGGTTGCAGAAAAAATCCAATCTCTTTCACACAAACGTCAAATTATTTTGATTACGCATTGGCCGCAATTGGCAGCCAGGGCCCGGAAACACTTTCAGATAAAAAAAATTATCAATGGAGAAAATACTTTTACTATATGCGAACCCATTACCGGTAAAAATCGTCAGGAAGAATTGGCAAGAATGGCGGGTGGAATTGAAGGGCAGGCCATATTCCAGGGTTTGCAAGATTGATTTTTTATAAATGACATCCACGCATAAATATACGAGTTTGTCATGGCGGCTTTGCATCGCAAAAGCGCCCGCGCATGTCCCGCGTTATGGTGCATTACCCCAATCGGCGCAATGTCCCGCAAAGCGTGGACTGTTTCTCTCCAAATGGTTGAAAGCATGAAATCTTATAATGTCATACTGACAAGACCCATGCGCCAGGTCTTGCATGGGTCTTGTCATATTCCTGAAAAATTTTGTTTATGCCCGGTTTACAGCAGCCACCAATTGCTCTCTGGCTGCGCGCGCTTCATTTTCAATATTGTTTTTCTCCCCATCGTTGATACCCAATGACTTTGCCAGAGCATCCATATACGCCCTTTCCATAAACTGATCTATATTTATGACCGAGCATGACAGGCGGTAAACATCTTCTCCCTGTTCTTCAGATTTGACAGCTGATGCAATTCTGCCAGGATCAACCTGTTCGGTCTCAATATTCTCAATCATGGCTTCGGAATTTTCCCCTGGCAACATATTTGCCAGTATAGCTTCCATGCATCCCCTTTCTTTCGGATCTATATTGCCATCGGACTTTGCCGCGTAGACCATTGCGCGCGTAATCAATTCCACAGTGGGCTGGTCAAGGCGCGGCAACATGGATGCTTGTGCAGAAGCCTGATTTTGATGGGGAACCTGAGCCTGATAATTTGCCTGCTGTGAAGCATTGTCCTGCTGCTTGCCTGCAGCCCATTTTTTATAAAAATTGAGAGCCACAGCGCCAGCGCCAAGCAAGGCCGCATTTTTAAGAAGATTTCCTCCAGCCACATTACCCAGCAACGCGCCTAGCGCGCCGGCGCCAAGCATGCTTCCCAGGCCACCTTTTTGGGTAATATTGTTATTAAATGTATCCTGGGCCGATTTGGCCTGGCTTGAAAGGGTATCCAGTATGGATCCAAAAGTACCGCCCAGGGAACTCCCCAATGAACTTCCGCCTCTTGAGCCGCCGCTCATTACTCCGCCAAGAATATCAAAAATAGAAGCCATAAAATCTCCTTTGGATTTGAATAAAAAAGAGGCTGATTCCAGGCCGCAGTGTAGCGGATTGTCGAATCAACCCCCAAAGATATCAGACAATTGCAGGGGAAGAACTTTCATCTTCCTCTTCGCTTATTATGTATTAAAATCCATTCAAATACAATCCATTTGATGGCTTCCGCACGTATAATATTCACTTCCTTTTTGTAAAAAATAAACTTCCGGTCTTTGTTTCATAGACCGAATTTATATTTTTCATTGTATCTAGAGCATTTATGCAATGAAATTGCATAAATGCTCTAACGCGACTTTGCCTGCAAAGGCGCGCATGAGACC
>VSMX01000098.1 GCA_009773975.1 Desulfovibrio sp.
CATTGGCGCATTATCGCCCTTTCTGCGTTCGGCAAGTTTGACTACTCTGGTATATCCGCCTGGAACTTCAGCAAAAACAGGACCAATATAATCAAAAAGCCTCTTTACGAGGGCGTGATCATTAAGTTTTTTGTATGCTAGACGTTTTGCGGCAAGATCATTTCTTTTGGCCAGAGTAATAAGAGGCTCTACCACACGCCTCAAATCCTTTGCTTTGGGCTCGGTAGTAATAATTTTGCCATGAATTATGAAAGCCTTTGCAAGATTCTGCATAAGTGCTTTGCGGTGAGCTGGTGTGCGAGAAAATTTCCGCCCGGAATTGCTATGCCTCATTTTGTTGTTTCCTTTTCCATTCCTGGAGTTTCTTGTCGAAACTGTCAACTTTCATTCCAAAATCCAGGCCCATATTCAGCAGGACACTCTTGATTTCATCCAAAGACTTTCGGCCAAAATTTTTGGTTTTCAACATATCAGCCTCTGTGCGCTGCACAAGCTCTCCGACAGTGGCGATATTCGCGCTACGGAGACAATTTGTGGCGCGCACAGACAGTTCCAGATCATCTATGCTCTTGAAAAGATGCTCGTTTAACTCACCATTATCGTGGGATCCAAGATGCATATCACCTGAGACGTGTTCATCAAAATTAATGAAAACCGTGATCTGATCCTTGATAATTTTGGCACTATATGCAACAGCGTCTTCCGGAGTCAATGATCCATCAGTCCAGACTTCAAGTATCAGGCGATCATAGTTGGTCATTTGGCCAACACGAGCCTGTTCTACTGAATAGGCGACTTTACGCACGGGCGAAAAACTGGAATCGAGCTTGATAAGGCCTATTTCTTCGGATAAATCTTCATGCATATCCGCAGGGACGTATCCCTTGCCCATTCTTATCTCAAGTTCCATTTCAAGAGGAATATCTTCTGTGAGAGTGGCGATATGCAGTTCGGGATTTAAAATTTCAACATGCTGGTTTGCTGTTATGTTCGAAGCTGTCACATTGCCTTTTTTATCGGCAAAAAGCGTCAATTTTTGGGGTTCGTCAGTGTCCATTCTCAAACGAACCTGTTTGAGATTCAATATGACATCGGTCACATCTTCAAGCACACCGTGTATCGTGGTAAATTCATGCTGAACACCAGAAATTTTTACGGCTACAAATGCTGCTCCCTGCAGGGAGGACAAAAGCACCCTGCGCATGGCATTACCAATAGTAGTGCCATATCCTCTTTCAAGAGGTTCACAGATGAATTTGGCATGCAGATTGTCATCAACATCATCTTCGTGCAGAATCTTTTCCGGTTTGACAAGTTCGGACCAATTCCGCGCGTTGATAAGCCGATCACCCTGTTTGATTAGCATTCTACCCCCAGATTATTTGGAATAGAGTTCGACGATAAGCTGTTCATTGACAGGGAATTGAATATCGTCACGCGTCGGCAATGCCTTTACTGTGCCTTTAAAATTGGCGGGATCAATCTCGAGCCACCCCGGGCAGCCACGTTTTGCTGTGGTTTCCGCAGCCTGGGCAATCATGGGTATTTTGCGGTTTTTTTCGGGCACGCTTATTACATCCCCGGCAGATACCTGCAAAGAGGGAATATTGACTTTATGGCCATTCAATTCAAAAATTCCATGCCTGACCATTTGCCTTGCCTGATTGCGGGAATTGGCAAATCCAAGCTTGTAGATTACATTGTCAAGGCGTCTTTCAAGAATAACCAGAAGATTGGTGCCTGTTACGCCCTTACGCATTTCCGCTTTTTCAAAATAATCATGGAATTGTCTTTCGAGAACTCCATACGCACGACGTGTTTTCTGTTTCTCGCGCAACTGTATGGCATATTCGCTAACTTTCTTGCGCGCGCGCCCATGCTGGCCAGGAGCGTAAGGACGCCTGACCTGCGCGCATTTGTCTGTAAAGCAGCGATCGCCTTTCAAAAACAGTTTGCAACCTTCCCTGCGGCAAAGACGACATTTGGCTTCGGTATATTTGGCCATAAAAAGATCCTTTTATATTTAAGGCATTCAAAACCGCTTGAAATTATATTCTAGACACGACGCCGTTTGGGGGGGCGGCAACCATTATGGGGAATTGGGGTTACATCACGAATAAACGCTATCCTAAATCCAGCTGAAGCGATTGCGCGCATGGCCGCTTCACGACCTGAACCAGGCCCTTTTACATACAAACCCACAGTCCTCATCCCGTTTTCCTGAGCTTTTCTCGCGGCAGTTTCAGCAGCCACCTGAGCGGCAAACGGGGTGGATTTGCGGGAACCCTTGAAACCGCTTTGTCCAGCTGAAGCCCAGGATACCGCATTTCCCCTTGTATCGGTAAATGTGATTATTGTATTATTAAATGACGCTTGAATATGCGCTACGCCAAGTGGGATATTCTTTTTTTCTTTCTTTTTGATTGCTTTTTTGGCTCTGGCCATAATATCCTCGCTGAAAATCCGGTAAAGTTATTTTTTCTTGCCCACCACGCCGCGCCTGGGCCCTTTGCGGGTGCGCGCATTGGTATGCGTTCTCTGGCCATGCACAGGAAGGCCGCGGCGATGCCTCAGCCCGCGGTAACAACCTATATCCATAAGCCTTTTTATATTTCCGGAAACCTCGCGGCGCAAATCGCCCTCAACCTTGTAGTGTTGCTCAAGTTCCTTGCGAATTTCGTTGACTTCGTCAGCCGAAAGGTCATCGATGTTCCGTTCCCAGTTTACGCCTGTTGTATCAAGTATCTTCAATGCCGTGGGACGGCCTATGCCATAAATATAAGTGAGGGCAATATCAACCCTCTTTCCACGAGGCAAATCAACGCCAGCTATTCTCGCCACAATATTTCTCCTAACCCTGGCGCTGCTTATGCCGGGGGTTTTCACAAATGACACGAAGGACACCCTTTCGTCTGATCACCTTGCATTTTGGGCATATTTTTTTTACTGAAGGCCTGACTTTCATTTTATTCTCCCTCAACTTATATCATGAACGGAATTT
Source organism: Desulfovibrio sp. (assembly GCA_009773975.1). Taxonomy (GTDB): domain Bacteria; phylum Desulfobacterota; class Desulfovibrionia; order Desulfovibrionales; family Desulfovibrionaceae; genus Desulfovibrio. The sequence continues at coordinate 3,002 of VSMX01000098.1, forward strand.
TCTATATGAAAAATATATAATTGTCAACATTGTGGAGCATATCTTTTCAAACCCCTGTCCGATACACTCAAAATCTTTGGACCATCCGGCGTGATTGCAATGCTGTGTTCAAAGTGCGCAGCCCATTTGCCATCGCGGGTAACAGCCGTCCATTTGTCCTCAAGTATGTCCACTTCCCAGGTGCCCATGGTTACCATTGGTTCAATAGCTATCACCATGCCATTATGCAATGGCATGCCGGGCATTTTGGGTCTGAAATTTGGCACTTCCGGTTTTTCATGCATTTTTGCGCCAACTCCATGGCCAACGAATCGCCTGACCACATTGAAGCCTTCGCCTTCCACATATTTTTGAATTGCCGCGCCAATATCATAAACATTATTTCCCGCGTGGGCCTGCTGAATGCCTATATACAAGCCTTCTTCCGTAACCCGCAGCAACTTACGCACATCTTCCGCAACTTCACCAACCATGAATGTCCTTGCCGCATCCCCGACAAAGCCGTCATAAACGACCCCCATATCCACGCTTACAATATCACCTTCAACAAGTGGACGCTGGTTGGGAAAACCGTGAACTACCTGTTCGTTGACAGAGCAGCATGTGGCAAATGGATAACCGTAATAACCTTCAAAAGCTGGCTTTACGCCATATTCCTTGCACATATTTTGCGCAATATCTTCTATCTGGCTCGTGGTAATCCCTGGTTTGACAATGTCGCCTACAGCATCCAGGATGTTGGCAACCATCCTGTTTGCTTCCGCCAGACAGCCAATTTCTCTCTCATTCTTTATGAATGCGCCCCTGTATTTCTTCATTTTCAGTCACTAGATTTTGCCGCTTTTGCGGGCTTTTTGCATCAGTCCCTGATATTGGCTTGAAATAAGGTGGGATTCTACCTGATTCATGAAGTCCATTGCAACACCGACCAGGATAAGCAGACTGGTGCCACCAAAATAGAAAGGCACGTTGAAATTGCGAATAAGCAGCATCGGCATGAGGCAAACCAGCGAAATATAAATCGCTCCGGAAAATGTAAGACGTGAAAGCACTGTATCTATATATTCCGCTGTTTTTTCACCAGGCCTTATACCAGGAATGAATCCACCAGACTTTTTCAGGTTTTCCGACATTTCCTTGGGATCAAAAATTATTGCAGTATAGAAATAGCAGAAGAAAAACATCAGGGCCACATAAAGAACATTGTACATTAGCCCATTGGGAGAAAATATGTCCGTTGCCATTCTCACATATTCATTACCGGAAAACTGCCCCACAGTTGCAGGAAAAAGCAATAAAGATGACGCAAAGATTGGTGGAATGACGCCAGCTGTGTTAAGCCTGAGCGGCAAATGCGAATTCTGGCCTCCGAACATCTTGCGGCCAACCTGGCGTTTGGCATAACTGATTGGAATCCTGCGCTGCGCCCTTTCAACAAAAACAATAAAAACAGTAACCGCTGCCATAAAGACCACCAGTATGATGGCCATGAAGATGCTCATGTCGCCAGCTTCAATAAGCGCAACGGACTGGATTATGCCTCTGGGAATGCCAACAACAATGCCACAGAAAATAATTAAAGAAATGCCGTTGCCGATTCCCCTTTCGCTTATCTGCTCTCCAAGCCACATAACCAGAATTGAGCCTGCCGTGAACGTTATCATGGTGACAAGCTTGAAACTCAATCCTGGATGAAGAACAACCGGCGTGCCTGCCGGACTGGTCATATTTTCAAGGCCAACGGCAATGCCCAGTCCCTGAACGAGTGTAATCGCAACAGTAAGATAACGTGTATATTGTGTAATTTTTCGTCTTCCCGCCTGCCCTTCTTCCCGGGACATCCGTTTGATATCGGGACTCACAACCTGCAACAGCTGCATTATAATTGATGCGGAGATATAGGGCATTACACCAAGGGCAAAAACAGAAACATTCGACAATCCTCCACCGGAAAACATGTCGAAAAGGCTAAACAATGTTCCCTGCATGCTCTCGAAAAAAGATGCCAGGGCGGCGGCATCCACTCCGGGAATTGGAACATGTACCCCTATTCGATAACAACACAATATTAAAAAAGTCCAGCCCAGGCGTTTGACCAGGGCAGGCTGGCCTGTCATTGCGTTTGGATTTCCAGCTGCCATGCACGACTCTTCTGTTTAAGCGTTAGACAATATTAAAAATCAAAATGGGGCATGAGCAAATTCAAATCCTCACCAGATGCCCCTGGCCGGAGAGGAATATGCTTGAAATCAGGAATTGTTTGCTGACGAATTATTGGCATCATCAGCCAGAAGTTCAACAGCCTTTCCACCAGTTTTGGTGATTTTTTCTATTGCTGCCCTGCTGAAATGATGCGCTTCAATATTTAGCGGTTTTTGCAAATCCCCTCTGGCAAGAACCTTTACAAGCTCATCCTTCTTCACCAGGCAACGATTGTAAATGTCATCCAGGCTGATATTATTTGAACCTTCAAAAGCTTCCTGGAGAGTATCCAGGTTGACAACGCCATAGCGGATTTTGAACAGCGCATTTTTAAAACCATGTTTGGGCAAACGACGCTGCAAGGGCATCTGGCCGCCTTCAAAACCCGGGCGCACTCCTCCGCCAGAACGTGCATTTTGTCCCTTGTGGCCTTTGCCTGAAGTACCACCCAGGCCAGAGCCCTGGCCACGGCCAACCCTTCTTCTTTGTTTGCGTTCCTCGGGGAAAGGATAAAGATCATGCAATTGCATTTATAATTCCTCCAGTGGATTTTTTATTCCACTACGGCCACCAAATGTGGAACCTTTTTGATTATTCCCCGGATCGCAGGGGTATCATTGAACGTCCTGACTTTCTGCATCCGCGTAAGACCAAGCGCATCAAGCATTTTGCGCTGGTGGGGAGTAGTTCCTATGCGGGAGCGCACAAGCTTAACTTTAATGGTATTCATGGCTATTTCCTTGGAGCTTCCAATTTCATTCCCCGCAAGGATGAAACGTCGGTTGCGCTTCGAAGTGCTTCCAGACCCTGCATAGTCGCGCGTAATACATTATGAGGGTTATTGGTTCCGATAGCCTTTGCCAATACATCCTTGACCCCAACAGCTTCCATGACCGCGCGCACCGCGCCGCCAGCTATTATGCCTGTGCCTTCGGATGCAGGTTTGAGCATAACGCGGCCTGCTCCAAAACGCCCAAGCACTTCATACGGCAAGGTGCCTTCCAAAAGTGGAATCCGTACACGATTTTTGCGCGCGCGCTCTGTTGCCTTGCGCAAAGCTTCAGGAACTTCCTGAGCCTTGCCAAGACCAAAACCCACTCCACCTTTGCCATCACCTACTACAACCAGCGCGCTAAAACTGAAACGTCTGCCACCCTTTACGACTTTTGCAACCCGATTGAGAGAGACTATTTTTTCAATTTCACCAAGCTCATTTTGCTGGGTTTCGGTATTTGCGGAATTTTCCTTTGGCATATCAGAACTCCAGGCCGCCTTCACGGGCGCCATCTGCCACGGCCTTTACCCGGCCGTGATAAATGTATCCATTTCTGTCAAAAACTACCTTGCTTATATTTTTATCTTTTGCCAGACGGGCAATTTCCTTGCCTACCTTTTCGGCTCCCGCCTTGTTGCAGCGTAAGCCAGGCTCGCTTTTTGACAGGGACAAGGTTGAGGCGGAAACAATTGTTGCGCCTTCATGGTCATTTACAATTTGGGCATAAATGTGGGTATTCGACCTGAATACAACCAGACGCGGCCTTTCGGCATCACCATTAACCTTTTTACGGATATGGATTTTCCTTTTGATTCGAGACTGATTTTTACTTGCCTTCATATCTATACCCTACTTCTTGCCACCGGATTTGCCAACCTTGCGGCGAATTGTTTCCGTAACATATTTAATTCCCTTGCCCTTGTAGGGTTCGGGTTTGCGAATACGGCGGATACGTGCAGCCGTCTCGCCAACAAGTTCCTTGTCAATGCCTGAAATGGTAAGAACCTGCTGTTCGACCGTGGCCTTGATTCCATCTGGCAAATCAACAATTACCGGGTGGGAATATCCAACATTCAGTTCAATCATGCTTCCCTTGACTGCGACCCTGTAACCAACACCAATTACTTCCAGGCCCTTGCTGAACCCTTTTGTCACCCCTTCAATGCAGTTTGCCAAAAGTGTGCGGCGCAAACCATGCTGGGCATTGGTTTCCCTGCTTGTATCCCTGGGTGAAAGGGTAATATGGCCATCTTTCAGATCATATTGCAAAAGCGGACAGAGCGGAGTTTCAAGCTTTCCCTTCGGGCCTTTCACTTCAACAACATCTGTACCGAATTTTATTTCCACTCCGGCAGGTACTTCGATAGGCAATTTTCCAATTCTCGACATCTTACACCTACCAGATTTCGCATAAAAGTTCTCCGCCCACTTTCTTTTCGAGGGCGGTATTACCATCAAGAACGCCACTTGAAGTGGAAAGGATGCAAATGCCCAGACCATTCTGCACTTTTGGAATTTCACGGGAATTTACATATACTCTTCTACCTGGCGTGCTGATACGCTTCAAGCCTGCTATTGCAGATTTGCCATCAATGTATTTCAGCTTGACGGCTATATTTCTTTCGTCAACGCTAACTTCGTCAATATAGCCTTCCTGCTTTAAAATTGTAGCTAGAGCGACCTTCATTTTTGAGCGCGGAATATTGACTTCTGTGTGCAAGGCCATATGCGCGTTGCGGATACGCGTCAGCATGTCCGCAATTGGATCTGTCAGCATCTATGAACTCCTGAATTATGATATGGGGTTTGCGATTATTGTGTTACCGCCACTTCCCAGAAAAGGCCGATTACCAACTGGATTTTCTGACACCCGGCAACTCGCCTTTCAACGCCATCCTGCGAAAACAGATGCGGCAAACTCCAAATTGACGCAAAAAAGCGCGCGCTCTGCCGCAGATAGGGCAACGATTGTAAGCACGCGAACTGAATTTGGGCTTACGCCTGGCTTTGACTTCCAGTGATGTACGGGACATATGTCACTCCTATTTTCTGAAAGGCATGCCAAGCTGGTCAAGAAGAAATTTACCTTCCTTGTCAGTATTGGCTGTTGTCACTATAGTGATATTCATGCCCTTGGGATTTTCCACACGATCTATTTCCAGTTCCGGAAATATGGTATGTTCTGTTACGCCAAGAGTACACGTCCCTCGTCCGTCAAAACCCCGGTCAGGAATTCCGCGAAAATCGCGAACTCTTGGCAGGGCAAAATTCATTAACTTGTCGAGA
>VSMX01000099.1 GCA_009773975.1 Desulfovibrio sp.
AATCTGGAGAACGAAATGGAACTTTCTGAATATTGTGAAAGTTTGGCAAAAGCCTGCGAAGATGCCGGTAACTGGGTAGGCAGAAATGAAGATGTGGTTCGCAATGAAAAAGAAGGCCTCCTGAAAGAACTCAGGCGTGCCAAAAGGTCCTTCAAGCGTTGCGCCAGGGCTTCGTCACGAAAAATGTGCGCAGGCGTATTTGGTCCGAGCCAGGCAGGCAAATCCTATCTCATATCCGCATTGGCCAGGGATGAAAACAATAACCTGAATGCGCTTTTCGGCAATGAAAGCCATGATTTCATAAGTGAGATCAATCCCGAAGGCGGCAAGGAATCCACAGGGCTTGTAACAAGATTTACCATGACGCGACCCAGGGATTTGCCGGATGGTTTTCCTGTCCGGGTGCGTCTTCTATCCGAAACTGATATCGTAAAAATTATTGCCAATACATATTTTGCGGACTGTGAACTGAAGGAAGATCCCGGGAGTGATATAAAGGCAACGCTCAAGACTCTTTCCGGGCGTCAGGGCAAGGGAGAATGTGTAATCGGGCTGGATGAAATGGAGGACTTGCGGGAATATCTTGCAAGGGACTTTCGTTCAAAGGCAAGAGTCCAGGAACTGGAAAACAAGTATTGGGAACAGGCTCTCGTGCTCGGCCCCAAATTGTATCTTGAGGACAGAATACGGCTTTATTCGTTGATCTGGGATGAAGTTGAAGAGTTCACCCAGTTATTGCGAACCTTGCTGAATGCCTTGTCCAGCCTTGGCTATGCGGAAAACGCTTATTGTCCTTTGTCAGCATTGATTCCCAGGGAAACAAGCATAATCGACGTCAATACTTTGGAAGGAGTAAATGATCCAAAATCGGCGCCGCTTGATATTGTTACGCCAAAGGGAATTCGGACGTCCCTTCCCAGGTCTGTCATTGCCGCCCTTGTGGCGGAATTGACCATTGTAATGGAAGAAAAACCCGCGAAATATTTTGATTATACTGATCTTCTTGATTTTCCTGGCTATCGTTCGCGCTACAAAATTGATGATGTCCGCAAGGAACTGAAAAAAACAGGCATGCTCAAGGAAATGTTCCTGAGGGGCAAGGTAGCCTATCTTTTTCAACGATATAGCGCCGAAAATGAGTTGACGAGCATGTTGTTATGCATTGGCCCCAGTAATCAGGAAGTCCAGGATCTGCCCGGGGTAATTAATTCATGGATAGCTGTAACGCATGGTGAAAAGCCTGAAGACAGGGTAGGAAAGCTTGTATCCCTGTTCCTGATACTCACAAAGTTTGACCTTGAATTCGAGGATAAAAAGGGCGCGCCCACTCTGGAGACCCGTTGGGATAACAGGCTGCATGCCTCATTGCTGGATTTTTTTGGCAAGCAACATGATTGGCCAACGCAATGGACGCCCGGGCAGGGTTTTAATAATATTTTCTTTTTGCGAAATCCCAACTTTCGTTTTGATTCCGTCATGGATTATGTTGGGGACAAGGAGAAAGGCGTTCGTCCGCAGCGAGTGGAGTATGTGAAGAAGCTGCACGAGGCTTTCATGCATGGTCAGCTGGTACGCGAGCATATAAAAGATCCCGCGCGTGCCTGGAATGAAGCCATGCGCCTGAATGATGGCGGTATATCATATATCAGGGAAAGTCTTTCTCCATTGTGCGATCCTCAAATCAAAATCAGGCAGCTTCTCGGCAACGTCAATGAGACAAGAGAAGCAATTGCGCGCAGGTTGGCACCATTTTGGCAATCTGACGACAAGGAAGAATTGCGCAGGCAAAAATTGTTGCTGATCCGCAACCTGTTTGCCAAACTCGGGCAGCTGGAAGCCTCCCAGCAGCGTCTTGGGCAGCTTTTGCGCGGTTTTACTGTTGATGATGCCGATATTTTTGATCTTCATCAGGAAGCATCCAGACGCTACCTGGATATGAACGACCAGGAAGATAGCCAGGAAGCCCCTCCTGAAATTCTCCAGGTTGATGTAAATCTTGCCGAAGTTGATGTGGAGGCATGGAATCCTTTCATGCAACAGGACACCCCAGCGGATAATCCGGCCACACAAATGGAAAATGAACACAAGCTGGATGAATCCGATTTTTTTGCTTCCTATATTGAAAGTAAATGGATTGAAAAATTGCATTTAATGGCCAATGACCCCGGTTTGCAAAAATTTTTCATGTTGAGCGAAAAGGACTTTTCAGATTTTGCCAGTGAATTGTCCACCGGCGCCGCAAGGCTTGGTTTACAGGAAGAAATGGCCGAAGCTTTTCGTAAGGTTGCGGCTTATGCCAATACCAGGAAGGAGAGCATCGTTCGCAAACAGGCTGCGATTGCTGCGCAAATACTTAATAACTATGTGAACTGGCTTGGTTTTAATCCCTATTCGCAAAAAGAAAGCCAGCGCACCGTGCAAATGCCCAATGGCAATAGTGTGGTGGTATTTGAACCGCGAGTGCCAGACAATGGTTTACCAGAAATTGGCGATACAAGGGCGGACTGGACAAGACCATGGTTTGGCGACTGGCTCAATGCCCTTGCAGGCCTGATAATGGGTAATATCAATTACGATGGCAACCAGACATTTAATGTTGTTGAAAATGCCGCATTGGGAACCATTATCCGGAATTTATCCAGAACCATGGAATAAAAGGCTAATCTTATGAAAATTATTTACGAAGACGATGCGATTTCCGGCGGTGGCCATGGCTATCTGGTCTTTTCAGACATGAAATTCCCGGCAGAGCCTTTAAGTTTTGCCATTATGCGTGCTTCGGATCATCAATATGCCACCGGAACACATGGAGCCTGGGGCGGAGAAAAAATCTTTCTACCTGTTGAAGAAAAACCGGGAAAGGATGGTTTGCTTCAGGTTTACATGGGGCCAGGAATAGTCAATGGACTCGATCCTCGAGAAACGTATGCCGTTATCCTGAAAGGCGCAGATGGAAAAGAGGAAAGGAAAATTCTGCAGATCAGGAATATAAGGTATAGTCCAGTAGAATCCCTTGATAATACTGGACGTTCCCATGAAAAAGAAGTTTCTCCCGAGGAAGTTAAACCTGCGCCAAAAATTCGGCTGGAGAAAAAAGAAGATATGGTAAAAGAAAATACCGAACCTGTTTCGGAGCAAAAACTTCCTGATATGCCGGCTCCTCAGGACAGGAAAAAATCCGGTTTTTTGCGTTGGGTCATTCTTGCCTTGCTCATTCTCGGTTGTCTGGTCTGGTATTTTCTGGACCCGCGCAAGGATCAGGAAAAAGATGTGATCCCACCAGCTGTTCCGGCAAAGTCTGCCGGGATTGAACAGCCAAAGCCTTCCACTTCACAAACTTCCGTGGCAGGGCCCCGCATATTTTTCAGGGGCAAGGAGGTTTCTCCCCCGGCAGCGGTAGCTCTTGTTCGCGAGTTGCCAAACAAAACAAAAACAGAACAGGATGAAATTTACAGGCTTCTGTATTTTGCGGCCCGGCATGGAGAAGCTTCCATACTGATGGAATATGGCGCCTGTCTTGACCCGTCCCGGCCCGGGTGGGGAACCATAGGCAAAGACGCACCTTTGGCTTATGAAGCCTATACCAGAGCAAAGGCAAAATTTCCCGAAGAAGCCGAAAAAGCCAGGCAGCAACTATTAAATTGGCTCAAGGAAAATGCTCCCCGCAATAACCAGGCAAAAGTCTGGCTGGAAGAAATTTATAAATAAATCATGTAATTGAAAGCCGAATTGCGCGGTGTGCATTTCTATTACGAGATAATAATGGAGTAACAATGGCGCATAAGATAACCCGAATTATATGCCTGATTTTTGTATGTTTTTTTTGCATCCACGCGGCAGATGCCTTTGCGATGGAGCCTTTGCTTCAAGAGGGCAAAAAAAGTGTTTATCAGCGAGTCGTAACTCATCCAGGGGCCAGGCTTTTTGCCGGTCCAGAAGATAAAGCCGAAATTTTGCGCGATCCCCTCGCAACCTTTACTGTAATGTATATCTATGATCGACAGGGGGACAGGCTGAAAGTTGGGACGAGCAGCGACAAACCAGATGGCTGGGTTAACAAGGGTGAAATAACCGAATGGCCGCAAGCCATTACAATGGTTTTTACAGACCGCACTGGCCGGGATCCTGTTTTGTTTTTTCGGGAACATGATGCCCTGGAAGATGTCTGTCGCGCGGAAGATATCGCCACCATGCTGGAAAAATATAGAAAAGAACTGCAAGAAAAAGGAAAAAACTTGCCTGCAAATTTTCCTGTGGTAGCAAGCGAACCTTCGGCAACCGCTGTTTCGGAGAAGAATTTCTATTTGTTGCCTGTTCTTTCAATCGACAATCAATTTTATGGCCAGAATGGCCCAAGATTGATTGAAGTAGCCTCTATCAATCCTGGCCTCGGTAAAGACGGAAATACGGGTAAAAGCATTGATAAAAATGCGGAATCCGATTTCAGGACAGGCTTTGCCTTTATCATAGATACTACAATTTCGATGAAGCCTTATATCGATCAGACTCTTGATCTTGTTCGCAAATTGTATGATAAACTGGAAAAAAGTCCATACGCGGATAAAATTGCTTTCGCCGTTGTCGCATTTCGCAATAACAAGGAGCGTACACCCGGAATAGAATATACGGCAAAGATAATCAGTGATTTTACGACTGCGAAGGATCGTAAACGGCTTGAAGATGCCCTGGCCAATGTAAAGGAAGCAACTGTTTCAACCCATGACATAAATGAAGATTCCTTTGCCGGTGTCAAGGAAGCCGTGGACAATCTTTCCTGGCAGGATTACGGCAGCCGGGTAATGATGATGGTTACGGACGCAGGGCCTCTCGGCGCAGGGGATCCGGCCTCGGCAACTGGACTTTCTCCAGAAACACTGGCTGATTATTTGAAAACAAACAGGATTTATCTTACCGCCTTGCATGTTAAAAATCCGCGCCGGAGCAAGGATAACCAGGCTTATGCCGCGGATGCTTACAGAACTTTGACAAAACAGAGCGATAATCAGGCAAGCTACATAGCCCTGGATGGCGCGACTCCCGCAAAAGGCGCAAAAGCTTTTGATTCGGCTGCAACGGTATTGGCCAATTCCTATGCAAAAGTTGTTGAAGCCACAGCTCAGGGAAAATTGCTCAAACCTGCCCAAATTGCCCGGACAAGCAAAAATCTTACTCCTGAAGAAGAAGCCAGAAGAATTGCCGCGTCCACCGGCTATGCAATGCAATTGCAGTTTTTTGGAAACCAGCTGAAAGCCCAGGCCCCTGAAATTGTTAATGCCTGGATTGCGGACTCGGATATGGAAAAGCTGGCCGATCATCCGGATGACGCGCCCCTTCTGGCTGTTGAACCCGCGGTTTTGCTTACAAAAGGCCAACTGAGCAACCTTTACAAGCAGCTTAAGCTTTTGCTCGAAGGAAGTGAAAATGCCTTTTTGAATGGCGATACTGACCTTTTTGCGCAAATTTCTTCTGCCGCCGCTCAAATGAGCAGGGATCCAAACCAATTCTCCCTCCATCCTGATCGCAATCTGGCAGAAAATGGTTTGCTGGATGAGGTGCTTGATGGTTTGCCCTATAAGAGTACTATTGGAACAATGACCCGCAAGGATTGGGAAGATATGTCCACTGGACAGAGGGACGCATTCATAAGGAGAATTAAAAGCCTTATTGCACGGTACGAAGCTTATGACAAGGATGCCACCCATTGGGAAAGCTTTGGTTCGCCAAATCCTAACGACTGGGTCTACCGCGTCCCATTAAGTATGTTGCCCTGATGTTGTACAATATTGAAAATTTGATCAAACGCCGCAGTCGGGGGCAGGGTTATTGCCTTCTGATACGCAGCCTCAAGATAGAACATGGCGAGCGTATTGCCATTACCGGTCCCTCCGGTTGCGGCAAAAGCACTGTGCTGGATACGCTTGGGCTGGCCCTTCGCCCCGATGAGGCTGAGAGGTTTGATTTTTTGCCATGCGAAAATTGCGGGCTTCCTGTAGCGGTAATGGATTTGTGGCAACAGAAGGATCTGGATAGCCTTGCTGATTTGCGATTGCGTTACATGGGCTATGTGCTGCAATCCGGTGAATTGTTGCCATTCCTTGATGTTGTCGAAAATATGACGCTTACGGCGCGCCTTGCCGGAATACCCAAAAACGAAGCCTTCACAGATGCAGGCCATTTGGCAAACAGTCTTTGTGTGGCGCATCTTCTTTCCGCAATGCCGAATACCTTGTCTTTCGGGGAGCGGCAGCGGGTTGCCATTGTCCGGGCCCTGGTCAGCAGGCCAGTAGTGATTTTGGCTGATGAACCAACCGCTTCACTCGACCCATTGCATGCGGACAAGGTAATGGAAGCCTTTTTAACAGCAGTGGAGGAGTATGGCTCGACTCTTGTTCTTGTAACCCATAATGCTTCCTGGGCAAAAAAAGGCGGCCTTCGTGAATTGCCTTTCAGACTTGAAAAAAACGATGATGGCCTGATGGCCATTCTGGATGATGGCAGGGATTCATAATGATCGAGAAATGCTTTTTGGCTGCGGTATTGGCATTCAAGGACTGGCATTATGAAAAATCCCTGTCTTTTTGCGCTGTCCTGGCGCTTGCCAGCATGCTTGTGCCCATTCTTTCCCTGATGGGCGTAAAAAACGGCGTTATTTCGACCATGCGCGAACGGCTCCTGGAAGACCCCATGATTTTGATTATTACACCAAAGAGTGATGCCGGTAAATATGATGCCGAATTTATCAGGAATCTTTCCAATCTTCCAGGAGCGGCCTTTGCAATTGGCAGGACAAGAGAGACTACAACAGATGTTACATTTGTCAATGAAAGGAGCGGCACAGTAAGTATTGGTCTTGAACCGGCTGCAAAAGGTGAACCTGTTTTGGCTCATTTTTCCATAATGGCTCCTGAAGATGGCAAGCAGCCACAAATAGTTTTGTCTGCTTCCGCGGCAAAAAAATTGGCTGTTCAAAAAGACAGCGTCGTTACAGCCAGACTGGGTAGACGCACCCCTCAGGGAAAGTTTGAATCCGAAAAAATCAATTTTCTGGTATCAGGAATTTTGCCTCGCGAAGCCGGGGACAGGGTAATGGGCTTTGTGCCACTTCAGGTTATGGAAGATATGGAAGATTTTCGGGATTATATTGAAGTCCCCGAAAGGGAATTTTCAGGAAATCCAAAAAGTTCCAATAAAAATTATGCATCTTTTCGACTATATGCGAAAAATCTGGATGCGGTTGAAAATCTGGCCAATGAATTGGCAGGAATGCGGATTGAAACAATAACAAGAGCCAGGGAAATTGCCGGCATCAGGCAACTTGAGGAAGCGACAAATCAGGTAATATTAATAATTTCCATTGCCGTAGGGGCAGGATTCATTGCCTTCACATTAAGTTCCGCAAAAGGAGCTGTTGCCAGAAAAAAAAGAATGTTGGGCATGTTAAGATTGCTTGGCTTCCCTTCGCTGGCACTGACTCTGTATCCCGTTGTCCAGGCAATGCTTATTGCTCTCTGCGGCCTTGTTTTATCCTTTATTCTTTATGCTGTTGTCAGCTATTCAATTGGAAATGCCTTCAGCCAGCAGGGAACGTTAGCCTGCAGGCTTGCTCCTGCGGATATTATTCTTGTGGTCGGTTCGGTTATTGTTCTTTCACTTCTCGCAACAATCCGATCAGCCTGTGTTGCGGGAAATATGGAACCATCTTCTGTAATCAGGGATAATGGATGATTATGGGAATTTTCAGATTGTTTTCAGGAATAATGGCTTTCATTACATATCTATGCTTCCAGGCCGTTTTGTTTGCAAATCCTTCCCATGCGGCATTCAAATCGGTGAAGGACAATATTGACCCGGATGATGCATGGAATCCCAAACCCATGTATGATGATATAATTTTGCCAATGCCGTGCGGCTTGAAAATGGCATTGAGAACCGTTGCGGTTCCTGTCAGTTCATTGATGCGGGACAAATCTTTTTCCATGGGAGTAAACAATTCCTCAAATTCTGGTCGTAATCTTTATGAAAGGCAATTTGAAGGATATATAGCAGCTCCATTTACCCTGCATGATTTGCCTGAAAGCTGGCAGAAAAATTTGCAGACAGGTAATCTGGCAAACGATTCATTTTATTTTATAGGCAAATATGAAATAAGCCGTTTGCAGTGGGCAGCAGTTGATAAAGCAGTAGCTGAAAATGGTGTCGAGAATGCCGATTTGTGCCCCAGGCCGGAT